>NZ_DKHL01000019.1:0-94239 GCF_002453775.1 Empedobacter sp. UBA6745 | reverse complement strand
GCCGAAGATTAATCTTCGGCTTTTTTTATTTAGAAAAAATTTGATTCCAAAACATAAAAAAACCTTAAACAATAACGTTTAAGGTTTTACTTTTTTATCTAAATTGTTGTCTTATTTCGCTTCTTCAGACAACATTTGTTTGTATTTTTTACCTTCAATTAATCTTTTTTCTGCCCAAATTGTTCCTCCAGGAATAACTGCAGCAACAAAAAAGATCATAAAAATTTTCCAAGACCAATTGTATTTTTCCTTCAATAAATAAACCAATATAATATAAGCTACAAACAATCCTCCGTGTACGCGTCCTGCGTACGTTACCCAAGTCGGATCTTCCCAAATATATTTCATTGGCATTGCGATAAAAAACAAAACTATCGCAGAAATAGCTTCTAAATATCCAGTAATTTTAAATAATTTCAACATTCATCTTAAATTTGAAGTCAAAAATAATTTTTAATTTTCAAATGAACACTAATAGATATCAGTAAAACAAATACTTAACATCTATTTTACACGTTATTATAAGCAACAATGCGATTTTTAGTTTACATATTTCTCTTTTTTTTCCAAACAATTTTGCTTTTTGGGCAAGAAAAAACGTATCATTTTTTTCGTTATAATGATGATTCAAAATCGTATACAAAAGATTTCGAAAGCAAAAATCTTGATTCATCTTTAGATTCGCTTCAAAAAACGGGTTATTATACTTTGACGATTGATTCGATAAAAAATGAAAAAGTTTATCTAAATAAAGGAAAATTGCACCAAACAATTTGGGTGAAGAACAATGAATTGTTCGAAAATAAAAATAATTATTTCCCAACAAATAATTTAGATTCTATTCTAAATAAAATCGCCAAAATCAACACTAATCAAGGTTATCCGTTTGCGCAAATAAAACTTGTTTCGAATGGTTTTGAAGAAAATGAACAGAAAATTGAATTGGTTTTAGACAAAGGAAATCAGCGCAAAATTGATGGTGTAAAATTGGTTGGTTACGAAAAATTATCCAAAGGTTATTTGCGTCATGGACTTAATATAAAAACCGGCGAAGTCTACAATGAACAGAAGTTGGCAACGATTTCGACATTAATGCAACAAACCAATTATATTGCAGAAGCGCAATTACCACAAACTTTATTTAAGCTCGATTCGACGATTTTATATTTGTATCCTCGCAAAGTGAATTCAAATTATTTTGATGGTGTTTT
Source organism: Empedobacter sp. UBA6745 (assembly GCF_002453775.1). Classification (NCBI taxonomy): domain Bacteria; kingdom Pseudomonadati; phylum Bacteroidota; class Flavobacteriia; order Flavobacteriales; family Weeksellaceae; genus Empedobacter; species Empedobacter sp. UBA6745. The sequence continues at coordinate 93,028 of NZ_DKHL01000019.1, read as the reverse complement.
AGGTTTTGGAACTGATGATAACGGCGATTTTAGATTGAACGGAAATGTACAACTTTCGTTAAATAATGTGTTCAATAGTTTAGAGGAAATCAGGTTAAATTGGATTGGAACAGCGAATAAAAATACGTCGTTGAATATTGGTGTTAAAGTGCCTTATTTGTTCAAATCTGCGATTGGTTCGGAAACTAATTTCAAGCTTTTCAAGCAAGATTCTGTTTTTGTGAATTTGGATTTTTCGGAGCGATTATTTTATCAACTCAACCTCAACTCGAATATTGGTGTGAGCGGAATTATACAATCGTCTAACTTTTTGTTGGAAGATGATTCTTATCTAAAATCGAGCTACGACGATTATTCGAAAATTGGTTTTGGTTTGAGTTATCACTATTTCCTGAAACATCCTTTTCGTTTGATGGAAGGAAAATCGATGTTGAATGTTGCGGTAAATTCGATTCGTAAAAAAGAAAAGAATTTTTCGTGGACAGAAGATTTGGAAAATAAAACCGTCAATCAAGTTGAAGTTGGTCTAAAAACGTTTCGTTTGTTCGAATTATCCAAAAAGCATTTCTTAAAAGCTGGTGCAGAGTTTAGAGGTTTACTCACGAAAGACGATGATTTTTCCGAAAACGAATTGTACAGAATTGGTGGTTTCGGGAGTTTTAGAGGTTTTAACGAAGAAAGTATTACGGCAAATATGTACGGATTTCTGAGTGCAGATTATCGTTTTGTTCCAAGCGAAGCTTTTTATATTGGGCTTTTCGCCGATTATGGTTTTATTGATAACAAACGCGCAAATCTGAACACTTCTTTATTAAGTTTAGGAACTGGAATTTCTTTTTTAACGAAAATGGGAATTTTTAATTTGAGTTATGCAGTTGGTAAAACAGACGAAACTTCTTTCGACTTCAAAGAATCTAAAATCCATTTTGGGATATTAAGTCAGTTTTAAAAAAAATATTTTACTTTAATTTCTATAAACATTTAATAATGAAATATTTATCAATTATATTTTTATTTATATCCATAAATAATTTTGCTCAAGAATATATATTCAAAAATACATGTTATTTAGGAGATGATATACATACTCAATCTATTGATACTATAAAATCTAAAGAAAAACTAAATTTATTATTCTATAATAAACACTATGATTCTTATACTCCATCTTTATTTCCAAATCATTTAGTATCAAAGAAGAAAGAAATAAGACCTCTTGTAAACAAAACAAAAGATGGATATATTGTCGAATATTATGATCAAAATAATAGACTAATAAAATATTCTTTCAATAATCAAGCAAGTAATTTTGATGTAGAAATCATTTATTATAACAATAATTATCCTGAATTTATTATTGAACACTTCTTAGATTTACATCATAGTGAGAATTATATAGCATCTATTACTTATGATTTGAAATATAATCAAAGACAAGAACTTATATTTATAAAAATGATTGATAACAATAAATATAGATGTGAATTAGAAAAAATTAATTAATTATTTTTAATTCTATTAATTACTAATATCTAAAACGAGTTCATTTGTAATAAATGTGACATTACATTTATCTAAAACATGTTCGTTTGTAATAAATGTTAACTTACGTTTATCTCAATCATATCTGTTTGCGATGTTCGTCAAGAAGATTTGATTACAAACAAGGTTATTTATAATAAATGTAAGGCTACATTAATCTAAAACATGTCCGTTTGCAATGTCCGTAAAGAAAATTTCATTACAAACAGGTGTGTTTATCCTTTCCCGAGTCCTCGGTTGATCACAAACAAGTCTGTTTTAGCTTACCAAAAGTATTGTGTGAATGAATACTAAGAAGTTTTATTAAAAAAACTTTAAATTTTTATAGGTTTATTGTTAACATTTTCGTGAAATTAGCTACTTATAAAATACTCACACAAAATAAATTTAAAAATGCGTAAAATTTTTTATCCAGTTTTAGCTTCTGCTTTATTTTTAGCTTCAGCTCAATTGGTGTCTGCACAAGACAATTTAGTTAATTCTTTGAACAAAAATGTTAGTGAAAATAGTAAAGAAGCTTTCAAATTTACTGATGTTATCAATTTAGCTAAAACTCCAGTAGAAAATCAAGGTTCATCAGGAACTTGTTGGTCATATTCAGGAAATTCTTTCTTCGAATCAGAAATGTTAAGAATGGGAAAACAACCTATTCAATTGTCTCCAATTTTCAATGCCAGAAATACATATGTTGAAAAAGGAAAACAATATGTTCGTATGCATGGCGCTACAACTTTAGGTGATGGAGGTTCTTTCTATGATGTTTTAAATACAATCAAAAAATATGGAGCTGTTCCAGAATCTGTATACACAGGTTTGAATTACGGAACAAAAACAAATCAATTTGGTGAAATGGCTGCAATTCAAGAAGGAGTTTTGAAAGCGGTTGTTGCAAATCCAAATGGTAAATTAACTCCAAACTGGGAGAAAGCCTATACAGCTGTTTTGGATAGCTATTTAGGAGAATATCCAAAGGAATTCACGTATAACGGAAAAAAATACACACCACGTACATTTGCTGATCAAGTGGTAGGAATTAATCCAAACGATTATGTTGCGATTACATCTTTTAAAGATCACGACTATTACAAACCGTTTGTATTAGCGATTCCTGATAACTGGGCGTACGAATCTTTCTACAATGTTCCGATGACAGAAATGACTGATAACATTGATTATGCTTTGAAAAACGGATTTACAGTTGCTTGGGCAACAGACGTTTCTGAAAAAGGATTTAGCTGGAAAAATGGTGTGGCTTATGTACCAGAAGTTGATTTTGCAGATATGAATGCACAACAAAAAGCAGATATGTTCAAAGGTCCAAAACCAGAAAAAGTAATTACAGAAGATATGCGTCAAGCTGCTTTTGATGATTACCAAACGACTGATGATCACGGAATGCACATTGTTGGTATTGCGAAAGATCAAAACGGAAAAGATTACTACATCGTGAAAAACTCTTGGGGTTTAACTAACGATTACGAAGGATATCTTTATGTAACAAAAGCATTTGTTCAGTACAAAACAACAAATATTTTAGTTCATAAAAACGGTGTTCAAAAACAAACGTTGAAAAAATTAGGAATCTAATTTGTAAGATAATAAACTAAAAAAATCCACTCAATGAGTGGATTTTTTTTTATTTCACAATAAATGTAATTTGTTTTGTATTAGCTGGCGCAGCTTCCTCCCAGCCTCTTTTGTAATCAAACTGAATTGTACATTCGCCTTTGCTTCCCGCTTTCACAGTATATACATTTTTACTCGGCGCGCCTACCACTCCTTCTTGTTGATTTTTCACATTTGACTTATCAACAATTTTCACACTACAATCTTCTGGTTCAGAAGTAAACCAATCATAACCAGTAGAAGGATTAGCAGTAACTTCTAATTTTACCTGATCACCTTCATTTAGTTTAATCGTTTTTACATTTTCGATTGTATCCAAATTGATCGTTTGTTCTTTACTTGCATTTGTCGCACACGCTGTCAACAAAGTTGCACTTCCTATTAGTAATAAAGTTTTTTTCATTTATGATGGATGATTTTATTTATTTTTTTGATAAAAACAGTTATAAAGCTATTCAACTAAGCGCTTTTTCAACTAATTTTGTACTTTATTTTTTAGTCAATAATTATGCCTCAAAATGTAACGATACGAATTTCTCCTACAGAAGCTGCAAACGAGAAAATTTTGAAACAACGTTTAGCATCTGCTGTTAAAACAAAACCGGAGAATATCAATGCTTACCAAATTATTCGTCGCTCATTAGATGCACGAAGCCGAAATATTATTTCCCAATTACAAGTCAATGTTTTTGTAAATGAAGAATTCTCTGATGCTTTCGAGTTTCATCCAAATCTTCAAAATGTAGAAAACAAACACGAAGTTTATATTGCTGGTGCTGGTCCTGCTGGATTATTTGCTGCGTTAGAATTAATAGAACAAGGTCTAAAACCAATTATCATCGAGCGTGGTAAAAATGTTCGTGATCGTCGTCGTGATTTAGCAGCAATGAATAAAGAAGGAAAAGTAAATCCTGAATCTAACTATTGTTATGGTGAAGGTGGCGCTGGAACTTATTCGGACGGAAAATTATATACGCGTTCTACAAAACGTGGAAACATCCTGAAATCCTTGCAATGGTTTGTCCATTTCGGTGCAACAGAGCGTATTTTACAAGAAGCGCATCCACATATCGGAACGAATAAATTGCCTGGAATTATCGCCAACATGCGTGAAACGATTATTGAATGTGGTGGTGAAGTTTGGTTTGATACAAAACTAACAGATATTATCATCGAGAATAATCAAATCAAAGGAATTGAAATCAATCATGATAAAAAAATTAAAACTTCTTCTTTGATCTTAGCAACGGGACATTCGGCTCGTGATATTTTCAGAATGTTAGATGAAAAAAATGTTTTAATTGAAGCAAAACCTTTTGCATTGGGTGTTCGTGTAGAACATCACCAAAGTTTGATTGATTCTGCTCAATACCATTGTCCAATTGGAACGGAGCGTAATGAATTTCTACCTCCTGCCTCATATTCATTAGTTTCGCAAGAAGCAGGTCGCGGCGTTTTCTCTTTTTGCATGTGTCCTGGTGGAATTATCGCGCCCGCATCTACAGACGAAGGGGAATTGGTGGTAAATGGTTGGTCACCTTCCAAACGTGACGGTTTCTTTGCAAACTCGGGAATGGTTGTAACAGTTGATGAAAAAGATTTTGCTAAATATGGTTTTACTGGACCTTTGGCTGGAATGAAGTTTCAACAAATGGTCGAGCAAAAAGCGTGGCAAGTTGGTGGAGGTAAATTAAAAGCGCCTGCGCAACGAATGACCGATTTTGTTTCAGGAAAATTATCTAATTCATTAAATGATTGTTCTTATTTACCAGGTTTAACATCAGGTTTATTGAGCGAAGTTTTACCAAAAGAAGTTCATCAATCTTTAAAATTAGGTTTCCAAACATTTGGTAAAAAAATGAATGGTTACTATACTGAAAACGCAAATATTGTCGCAACAGAATCCAGAACTTCTTCGCCTGTTCGTATTCCAAGAAATGAAGAAACGTTAGAACATACGCAAGTTGCTGGTTTATTTCCTTGCGCTGAAGGAGCTGGTTACGCTGGTGGAATTATTTCTGCCGCAATGGACGGAGCAAAAGTTGCAATTGCTGTGAAGAATTTTATCGAAAAATAGTTTTATATTTAATACTCAAAATAAAATACGGATGTCAAGCTGAACTTGTTTCAGCTTCGCTTCTTTATAAATGATGAATCTAAAAAAAGTAAATAATTTCAAATTTTTATTGATTTCAGTAGTACTGATTTTGATTGGTTATTCAATCAACTTAATCGGTTGGAATATTGGAACAATTACAATTGTTTATTTTGGATTAGGTTTATTCTTTTTAGGAATTATTTCATTCATCATTTTACTATTTTTAGCTTTGATTAAAATTGTTAACAGAATTTAATGAATCTCTTAAAATCTATACTATTTGTTGGTTTAGGTGGCGCTTTTGGTAGTGTTGCAAGATTTTTAATTTCGTACGGAATCGGAAAATATTATTCACAACCTTTTCCATTTGCTACGTTTCTGACAAATGTTATCGGTTGTTTTTTGATTGGCGCTTTATATGGATATTCAATCAAAAATGGTTTAGGAAATACCTATTTCAATTTTTTACTGATAACAGGATTTTGTGGAGGTTTTACCACATTTTCTAGTTTTTCGTATGAAAATTTCAACTTAATTCAACAACAAAATTATATCACACCAATTATTTATATTTTTTCAAGTGTACTCATTGGATTAATCTTTACAATGATTGGTTTTAGATTAACAAAATAACTCTATATCGAAAATAGTTTTCTCTTATTCGTTTTAATGTATTACTTTTAAGCAACTTAAAAAAATAATACATGAGGAAATCTATTTTGATCTGCGGAATCATTTTTGGTTCTGTATTTACTCACGCACAATTAAAAACAGTGAAAAAAACTGACAATAAAGGATATACCTACGAAATGGTAGAAAATGATCCTTCGAATACAAGAATTTATACGCTAAAAAATGGTTTAAAAATCTATTTGGCTCAAATAAAAGACGAACCAAGAATCCAAACTCATATAGCTGTAAAAACAGGTTCTAACAACGATCCAGAAGATAATACTGGTTTGGCGCACTATTTAGAGCATATGGTTTTTAAAGGAACTTCAAAAATCGGAACACAAAATTGGGCTGTTGAAAAACCTTTGATCCAACAAATTTCAGATTTATACGAACAACATAAAGCAGAAAAAGATCCTGCAAAAAAAGTTGAGATTTATAAAAAAATTGATCAAGTTTCGCAAGAAGCATCCAAATATGCTGTGGCAAATGAATACGATAAATTAATTTCATCTTTGGGAGCATCAGGAACTAATGCACATACATCTTTAGAAGAAACAATTTATCATAATAATATTCCGAATAACGAATTAGAAAAATGGTTAAAAGTAGAATCTGAGCGTTTTGGAGAATTAACTTTACGCCTTTTTCATACTGAATTAGAAGCCGTTTACGAAGAGTTTAATCGTGCGCAAGATAACGACGGACGTTTGGTTTACTATAAACTAATGCAAACGTTATTTCCGAAATCTCATTACGGAACACAAACTACAATTGGAACTTCAGAACATTTGAAAAATCCATCAATGGTTGCCATTCATAATTATTTCAATAAATATTATGTAGCGAGCAATATGGCTGTGATGTTGATTGGTGATTTCGATTTTGATACAGCTGTTCCAATGATTGATAAATATTTCGGAAATTATGCTACAAAACCTGCTCCACAGCAATATGTAGCGAAAGAAGAACCGATAAAATCTATCGTAACAAGTGAAGTTTTTAGTCCATCTTCGGAGCGCGTTCAATTTGCTTATCGTTTTAATGGCGCAAATAGCGACGATGCAAAATATGTAACGTTAATTGATTATATCTTAAGCAATTCTACGGCTGGATTAATTGATTTAAATATCAATCAACAACAAAAAGCTTTAGGAGCTGGAAGTGGCGCTTCATTTTTCCGTGATTTGGGAATGCATTCTTTTTCGGGAACGCCAAAACAAGGTCAAAGTTTAGAAGAAGTTCGTGATTTGATTTTAGGTCAGATAGAAAATATCAAACAAGGAAAATTTGAAGATTGGATGATTGATGCCGTTGTAAATGATTTGAAAAAATCACGTTTACAATCGTGGGAAAATTCTCGTGCATTGGCAGCCAGCTTATATACTGCGTATATCAACGAAACGCCTTGGTCGAATGTGGTAAGTGAATACGACGATTTGTCTAAAATCACGAAACAACAATTGATGGATTTTGCGAAGAAAAATTACAATAATAATTATGTAATTGTTTACAAACGTCAAGGTGAAAACAAAGATTTGGTTCGTGTTTCTAATCCTGGAATTACGCCAATTCAATTGAATCGTGATGCTGAATCTCAATTCTACAAAGATTTCCAAAAAATTGAAACAAAAGATATTCAACCAGTTTTTGTTGATTTCAAAAAAGAATTGAACGAAAGTAAAGTTAGAAATACAGCGTTTACTTCGATCAAAAATAATACAAATGACCTAAGTTCTGTGTACTATATCTTGGATCTGGGCTCTGATCACAACAAAAAATTAGGTTTAGCAATCAATTATTTGAACTATTTAGGAACGTCTAAATATTCGCCAGAAGCGTTGAAAAAAGAGTTCTATAAATTAGGAGTTTCGTACAATGTAAATTCTGGAACAGACAGAAGTTTTGTTTATTTGACAGGTTTACAAAAGAATTTACCAGAAGGAATCAAGTTATTTGAACATTTATTGAATGATGCTGTTGCGAATCAACAATCGTATCAAGAATATGTAAAAACGATCTTGAAATCGAGAGAAAATTCAAAGAAAAATAAAAACGCAATTGCGGTTGCGCTTAATAATTATGCGCAATACGGAGAAAATAATCGTTTCAGAGATATTATTTCTGAAAAAGAATTGAATGCAATTAATCCGACTGAATTAACGCAATTAATTAAAAATGTATTGAATTACAAGCATCAAATTTTCTATTATGGAAATGATGAAGCTGCAACGAAAAAAGCATTAGAACAATATCACAATTTCGGAAAAGGATTAGATTATCCAGCGAAAAAAGATTTTCCACAACCTGTTACAGACGGAAAAGTTTATTTTGCTCCTTACGACATGGTGCAAGCGGAAATTAATTTCGTGGCAAGAGATAACAAATTTGACAAAAACTTGTTGACTTCTTCTGGAATTTTCAATGAATATTTTGGTGGAGGATTATCATCTATTGTTTTCCAAGAAATTCGTGAGTCAAAATCTTTGGCTTATTCTGCTCGTGCAAATTATGCAAATGCAGGTAAAAAAGATTTATACAACTACGTAAGAGCGAATATTGGTACGCAAGCAAATAAATTGCCACAAGCGGTTGCAGCGATGAGCGAATTGATGAATAATATGCCAAAAGCACCAAATCAATTTGAAAATTCGAAACAAGCTGCTTTAAAACAAATTGCTACAAAACGTTACACAAAATCTAATATTTTCTTCTATTGGTTGTCGTTACAAGATCGCGGTTTATCGTATGATATCAACAAAGATATTTATGCGCAAACATCAACTTTGACATTAGATCAGTTGAATGATTTCTTTAACAAACATATCAAAGGACAGAAATACAATGTAGGTTTAATAGGAAATAAAACAAACTTAGATTGGCCTTCTGTAGAGAAATTAGGACAAGTAAAAGAATTGACTTTAGAAGATTTATTCAATTATTAATCGGCTAAAATCATATCAATCAATAAACGCGTTTAGGAAATCCTATAACGCGTTTATCTTTTTAAAAACTAACCTATGAATGAATAATAATCATTCAAACACCAAATAGGGCTCAATTTCTTTAAACTTTTCTTCACTTATCCCGTAACATCTTTTCAACGTTTTTGCATCTTTAAAACTACCTCCCAACGAACGTTTAAAATTAAGAATCGTATTCGCTTGTTTCTCTGTAAAACCACGTTTCATCCAATCCTCATGACTCAAATTATTTGGATTAAACTTGCCTTTTATTTCTATTTTTTCAACTACTTTTCCCTCTGTTTTTGGTTGCTCAACTTTTGGCTGTTCAACTTTATAAATTATATTTTCAGGCAAATCAATATAAGGTTCCATTTCCGCATATTTTTCGTCGGAAATCATGTAACATTTTTTCAATTGTTCTTTCGATTTAAACTGTCCTCCCAAAATATTTTTATATTTTAGAATTGAAGCAGCTTGTTTAGAGGAAAAACCTATTTTTTGCCAATCATTTTCAGAAAAATTATTTGGATTAAATTTTACATACTGAATCTTTTTTCCACCTTGTTTTTTTTCATTTCTTTCGTCTTCCTTCGATTTTTCTGGTAACAAAATATACGTTTTCATCTCTACATATTTCGCATCATCAATCACAAAACATTTCCTCAATTGCTCTTTCGACGTAAACTTTCCTCCAACAATCTGCTTATATTTCATGATAACTTCTGCCTGTTTTGGAGAAAAACCAAGTTTTTCCCAACCTTGTTGTGGCAAATCATTTGGATTGAAATTTTTGTAAACGATTTTAGTTTTTGGTGATGAATAATCTATAAAACTAGATTTAGATTGTTCTGGTAAAAGAATAAAAGGAGCTAATTCCTTGTACTTTTCTTCATCGATAACATAACATTTCTTAAGCTGTTCTTTCGATGTAAATTCTCCACCAACAATTCCTTTATATTTCAAAATAACTTCGGCTTGACGTTCCGAAAATCCTAAATTCATCCAATCTTCTAAAGACAAATCATTTGGATTAAAAGGTTTGATTGAATCTTTTAATTGCTTTTTTGAAGTAGAATTATATGTATAATTCTTCGAAGTTGTTTGATAATTTGCTAGCAAAACTTTATCTGCTTCTGATAATTGATACGTTTCTTTTTCAACTGAAATATGTTGAAAAATCTCAAATAACAGAATCAAAACAAATAATAAATACAAGCCAAATCGTTGTGATTTATTCAGGTAAAAAGTAGATTTTTTTAAATATTTCATCTTGGTTGAAAAAGAAATGAAAATAAAATCCTTATCATACACTCACCATATCGAAAAACAATATAACCATCAAATATTTAACAAGTTAAGAAGTCTAAAATAAATAATAGGTTTTAAGTATTTGTAAATAGATTATTTGATTATTTTACGAAAAATAAAATAATCTCTAACCAATATTGTATCATGCTTTATCCTATCATTTTTAAGGCTATACTTCGATTGAATTATCAATTTTTCTTCTTGATTATTTACATCTAAAACTTTATAATCTTTAGGTGTTTAATATGTATCAATTGGTTTAAAATTTAAATATGTAGAAACGATAGTCAAAGCTAATATTAGAAAATAAAAGAAAATTCTAGTTTTAGGAAAAAGGAAAACTGGAGTAATAAATAAGATAAAAATTAGAGAAAAACTTGTAAGACTATGAAAAAAATCTATTAGAAAAGGATCTTTAAAAGTCCAATTAGAAAAAATAGTTTCTAGAATAGAGACTGTTATGTAGAATATAAAACAAATTATAAAAATTGATCTTTCACCTAAAAAACCAATTTTTCTAAAGTTCATTTGTTTCATAAATTAATTACAAATCAAAAACAGATTTTCGCTTGATGACAAAACAATCTTTTACCCAAAAAAAGAATAACATAATAAAATAACCAACAAATGTTAAACCGAAAGTTGCGAAGGTTAAATAAATGAAAATCAAGCGTAATTTTGCAACACGAATTCCTAATTTATCTGCAAAACGAGAGATAACATTAAACCATTCTGTTTCTGTAAAATTCCTTATTTGATCTTTCATTTAACGTAAAATTTGTTGTCCGATAGCGCAATTTAAACATTTTTTTTCGGAGCAATATCTTTTTTTGAGCTGAATTAATTGTTGCGAATCTTTTGCCGATTTATTTTCGAAACCAATTCGTTCAAATTCATCTAAAATCGAGTTATTTTCCGCTTCCATTTCATTCAATAAATCCAAATAAAAATCAATTTCTATCTCATCTTTTTGACGTTCAAAAGCGTAACGAATCGGAATAATTGAATTGATGAGCAAATTATTTATTTTATCTTTTGAAAGATTTTTGAGCTGAAATTTTGATTCATTTTTGAATGTATAATGCGTTTCCCAAAAAGAATTTAATTCCAACTTCTCGAAGATTTTATAGAATTCTTTCAAATTTTTGGGCTGAATAATTTCCGAAAACAAACTTTGATAATTCACATAAATCGATGCTAATTGCGCCAAGCGAATCGTTGGAAAACCAATTGGTCGCATTTTCGAAAATCGAAACAAACTATTTTCAATTGGTTGTAATTGATATTTATTTTTCAGGAATTGATATTCGTTTTTTAATTGTTTAAAATAATCATTTTCATAATTTTCTTCTAAAAATCCAGCTTGTCCAAAAAATAAGGCTTCAACTTTTTGAGCATCAAATTGTATTTTTTGCAAAACTTTGAACGGAAAAGAATTTGACCAAATCTCAAAACTTTCTACATTCACTTTCAAGCCAAAATTCTTTGCCAAACTTCTGAACAATGTTTCTTCCCAATTCGAATTATTGTGTTCTAAAATTTGTATAATATCATTTGTTTTTTCTTCGAAACGTTCAATTAAAATTCGTTCAAACCAAAAAGAAAACTGTTTCAAATCAATTGAATTTAAAAACTCTTCGCAATAAATTTTATCCAATTTAGAATTGATGATATTTTGATAATTAAAAACAATTTCCGGTTTTACAAAATCTTGTAAAATCAAAGTTTGCACATTACGTTGACGCAAAATATCAACTTCGCAATCGTGATTCCAAACGACATGTAAAATCACATTTTGATACGATAAATCATTCGAATGTTGATGCAAATTCCAATCCGAAGAATTGACATGCATTTCCACACTTCCAATCCACAATTTGTCACCAATAATGATTTCAGCTTCCAAAAAATCTGGTCCAGCATGATGATTTAACTTTCCAACTTTCACAATTTCAATGAAATCTCCATGAAAAGTTTGTAAGCTTTGATGTGAAAATTGATTCAATTTCCAAATATGATGTAGAAAAATTTCTTTCATAGACAAAAGTTAATCAATGAATTATAAAAAATTATTAAAATAAATACTTATTTTTTAAAAATTAATTAAACGTTTGTTTAACTTTGCGCGTTCAATTTTTATAAGATGGAATTAAGTGAAAAGCAAATAGAAATTTTGGGCGCGGCTGAACGAGTTTTTGGAAGACGTGGAATTGACGCTGCAAGTGTTCGTGAAATTGCAAAAGAAGCAAACATTAACATTGCGATGATTAGCTATTATTTTGGATCGAAAGATAAATTGGTCGAGAATTTATTTAGTTGGCGTATCTCAACTTTCAATGAATCATTGGCTTCGATTTCTCAAAATTCGACACTTTCTCCATTTGAAAAGTTACAGTCAATCCTAAAAGCTTATTTGAATAGAATTTTGGATAAACCTGAATTTCATCGAATTATGGCAAGAGAATATTCGAAAAGAGATTCTATTCTTGAGATTGACAACAAAGTAAATGAGCTAAAAACAATGAATTTAGAATATATCACAAATATTATTAGTGAAGGATATTCTGAAGGCGTTTTTAAACGAAAAGCTCCTGCCGAAGCTGTTGTAATGGTAGTTATTGGCGGAACATCTTATTTGATTTTGAACGAAAAAACATATATGAAACAATGGGGATTATCTTCTCATGAAGAGTTTACAGAACATATTCACGAAGAATATTACCCTTATTTAATAGATTCTTTAAAAGCAATTTTACTATACGATGAAAAATAAAATTTTCTTACCGATTTGTTTAGTTGTTGCTACTTTCGCTCATGCGCAGGAAACCAACGTTTCTTTGCAGGAAGTTATTCAACAAAGTTTGCAGAACAACAAATCTGTGAAAGTTGCCGAAGCTGCCAAAAATACAAGTGAGTATAAAGTACAAAGCGCTAAAAACAATCGTTTACCAGACATTTCGTTGAGTGGACAATACATGCATTTGTTTACTACAACAAATGTAGACATCAAACTTCCGATGCAATCTTCTGGTGGAGGAATGGGAGTTGAACCAAATCAATTATTATTAGGACAAGCAAGTGCTTCTGTTCCTGTTTTTGCTGGATTTAAAATTAAAAATGCAATCAAAAGCAGTGAATTGATGGTTGATTTATCAAACTTACAAATCGAAGCAACAAAAGAAAATGTAGTTTGGCAAGCTATTAATTTATATTTTGGATTGTACAAAACGCAACGTTCTATCGATGTGTTGAATGAAAACTTAGTGAGAGCAAATCAACGTGTGAAAGATTTTCAAAACTTTTTGGATAACGGAATCATCGCGAGAAATGATTTGTTGAGAGCAAAATTGCAAGCATCGAATGTGCAAGTTGCAATTGATGAAGCCGAAACGCAATACAAAAACATCAATTACCGATTGAATTTATTGACTGGACAAGACGAAAGTAAAATCGTTCATGTTGATAATGTAGAAACCTTGAAAACCATCAATCAAAATTCTCAAGATTACGTCAATCGTACAGATATTAAATCATATGATGTAAAAAATCAGATTGCTGATAGTCAAATCAAAATTGCGAAAGCAGCTTATTACCCTCAATTAGCGGTTTCAGCTGGATATATTGCGATGGATATTGATAAAGTTGCTTCGGTTACAAATGCAACAAATGTTGGTGTCGGATTGAAATATGATTTATCTTCTTTGTATAAAAATAAAGCAGAAGTTGAAATTGCAAAAGCTCAGAAATTAGAAAATGAGATGCAAAAAGAAACGACAATTGATAAAGCTAAAGTTGAAATGAACGAAGCTTTTCAAAAGTATGATTTAGCAAAAAAGAAAAATAATGTTTACAAAGAAGCTGTAGAACAAGCGAACGAAAACTACAGAATTGTAAAAGATAAAAATGACAACGGATTGGCTGATACAGACGATTTATTAGAAGCGGATGTACAACAATTGCAAGCAAAAATCAATCAAGTTGTCGGAGATGCTGACGAACAATTAGCGATCTACGAATATTACTATACTACAGGAATTTTATTAGAAAACGTACAATAACACCTCTCGATATGGAAGAAAATAATCAAGAAAAGAAAAAAATAAATTCAAAATTTATCATCGTTTTAGGAGCATTAATCATCCTTGGAGGTGGATATGGAGTTTATAAATATTTACACGGACAAGCGCACGAAATTACTGATGATGCACAAATTGAATCAAAAATAACACCTGTTATACCTAAAGTTTCAGGATACATTCAGAAGATTTTAGTAGAAGATAACCAAATGGTTCACAAAGGTGATACATTAGTTGTTTTGGATGGATCTGAATTTGCCTTGAAATTGCAACAATCGCAAGATGCTCTATTACAAGCAGAAGGTCAATTAGGAGTTGCTCACGCAGGTGTTTCTCAAGCTGGTGCAGCTATTGGAGTGACAGAAGCTGGTGCAGTTGCAGCAAATACAACAATCGAAACAGCTCAAGCAAGTGTTAATACAGCTCAAGCAAATGTAGAAGCAGCAAAAGTACAAGTTTGGAGAACGAAAAATGATTTTGATCGTTACAATAAATTATACCAAAATCAATCGATCACAAAACAACAATACGAGCAAGCTTTAGCAGCAAAAGAAACAGCTGAAAAGCAATTGCGAATTGTACAAGAACAATTAGGTGTTTCTCGTGCTCAATTAGCTTCTACAGCAAAACAAGCGCAAGCTACAGCAAAACAAGTGAACACTTCGAAAGCACAAGCTGATGCTTCAAAAGCACAAATTAAAGTTGCGGAAGCAGCAATTGGTCAAAGCAAAACAAACATCGATAATGCAAAATTATATTTGTCTTATACGTATGTAATTGCAGCTGAAGATGGACAAGTTTCTAAAATTAATTTACAACCAGGACAATTGGTTCAAGCTGGTCAATCTTTGTTTAATATTGTGACAACAAATAATATTTGGGTTGTGGCAAATTACAAAGAAACTCAATTAGAAAAAATTAGAGTTGGACAAGAAGCCATCATCAAAGTAGATGCATATCCAAACCACGAATTCAAAGCGAAAGTAACGTCTTTATCTCCTGCAACTGGTGCTAAATTTGCGTTATTACCTCCAGATAATGCGTCTGGTAACTTCGTAAAAACAGTTCAACGTCTTCCGATTAAAATCGAATTTATCGATCAAAAAGACGAAATGTTGAAAATGATTCGTCCAGGTATGAACGTGGAAGCTGATATTCTTTTAAAATCGAATACTTCTGCAAAGTAATAACACCTATTCAGAAAAATTATGGAAGAAAATAATTTAGTTGAATATGGTGCAAGACGTGTAATCATCACCATTACCGCCATCATGTGTGCATTGTTAGAGATTGTTGATACAACAATTGTAAACGTTGCGATGAATGACATGAAAGGTAGTTTGGGTGTCTCTTTAACTGATATTGCGTGGGTGGTTACCGCTTACGCAATTGCCAACGTAATTGTAGTACCGATGACCAGCTGGTTGTCGCAACAATTTGGACGACGCAATTATTTTGCGGCTTCGATTATCATTTTTACAGTTGCCTCATTTCTTTGTGGAAATGCAACAACGTTGTGGGAAATTATCTTGTTCCGATTTATACAAGGACTTGGTGGTGGAGCGCTATTAGTAACTTCGCAAACCATCATTACCGAAAGTTATCCACCCGAAAAACGTGGTTTAGCGCAGGCAATTTATGGAATGGGAGTTATTGTTGGTCCTACGCTTGGTCCGCCTTTAGGAGGTTATATTATTGATAATTGGTCTTGGCCATATATATTTTACATCAATATTCCGATCGGGATTATTGCAGTATTGTTAACGATATCATTTGTTCGCAGTCCAAAATATGCAGAGAAATCAAAACTAAGTCAAGTCGATTTCTTGGGAATTATTTTGTTAGCCATTGCAGTTGGATCGTTACAATATGTATTAGAACACGGACAACAAGACGACTGGTTCTCAGATTCGACAATTGTAACCTTAAGTATTGCAAGTTTCTTCGGATTCATTTTATTTGTTTGGCGAGAATTAGTTTTCAAACATCCGATTGTAAATTTACGTGTACTGAAAGATAGCAACTTGGCAGTTGGTACTATTTTATCCTTCATCTTAGGATTTGGATTATATGGATCGACATTCGTTATTCCAATTTATACACAATCAATCTTAGGATGGACAGCTACTGATGCAGGTTTATTATTAATTCCTTCATCGTTGATGACTGCTTTCATGATGCCAATCATCGCAACAATGTTACAAAAAGGTGTACCACCAAAATATATGGTTGCAGGAGGATTCTTTATCTTTTTCTGTTACAGTTTTTGGTCATACAAAATCTTAACACCAGACACAGGTTCCGAACATTTCTTCTGGCCATTAATTGTACGTGGAGTTGGATTAGGATTATTATTCGTACCCGTTACCACACTTTCACTTTCTAGCTTGAAAGGGCAACAAATTGGTGAAGGAGCTGCCTTTACAGGTATGATGCGTCAGTTAGGAGGATCTTTTGGTATCGCGATTATTACAACATTTATTTCTCGTTGGACAGTTGGACACCGAACAAATTTAGTTTCGCATCTTGATACATCCGATTTTGATGTACAAAAACATATTCAGAATTTACAAATGAGCTTCGTGAGCAAAGGTTTTGCTCCAAATGAAGCTTTAAATAAAGCCTATAACCTACTCGATTTACAAGTTACCAAACAAGCAACTGTGTTAACTTATATGGATGTTTTCTTGTATTTGGGTGTAGTTTTCCTAATCTGTATTCCATTTATTTTGTTCTTTATCAAAAAAGGAGCAGGTAAAGTAATCAGTGCAGGACATTAAAAAAGAATAATTATTTTAATTTTCAGTTTTTTATAAATGTAAAATCCATCTCAATTTATTGGGATGGATTTTTTTTATTTGATTGATTCTGTAATTTTCTTTTCATCTAATCCAAAATCTGCTAGAATAAGTTTTCCTTCTGGATTAAAAAGATAAAAAGTTGGTGTACCGATAATCTTGTATTTTGTATAAGTACCTCCTGTTCTACCTTCTTTATCCCAAAGCGAAATCCAATCTTCTGCATGTTTTAAAAGAAAGTTTTTATAACCAATTTCTTCTTTATCTACATAGAAACTTACAATTTCTAACTTATCAAGATTATTAGTCTTTATTTGATCTAAAACAGGAATAGATTCTAAAGAGAATCCACAATAAAAAGTTGTAAAATCTAATAACACATATTTTCCTTTGAAATAATCTGAAAAATTAACTTTTTTATTTGATTGATTATACGCCATAAAATCTATATAACTGTCGCCAATATTTAACTTTTCTGTATTAATATCTGTCATGATAGATTTGTAATAGGCTGATTTTTTATATTTAGATTCTAACTTATTCATCAAATCAATTAAAACTTCTTTTGACAATTCTGTCTTGTATGAATTAACTAATGAAAGTGTATAGTATGAATTTATATTATCTTGATAAAATTGAAGACTATTCTTTGCAAATTCATTATCTAATGCAGTTATTTTACCATAAGGTTCTACTTTACCCCAGTATGCTTTTTGTAAACTATCATTCCATTTATTTTGTTCACGAAGCGACATCATATCAGTTAAAAATTCTCGTCGTTTTATCGTATAATCTTTATCAAACTGAGCATATTTATACCTCATCTCGTCATACTCAGATCCAGAAGTTTTTACATCATAAGGAAAATCTTTTTTTGTGGCATTTAGTGTAATTTTTTCATTACCAATAAAAAGAAGTGCAGAATGATAATCTTTTCCATTTTTGACTGTAATATAAACCGAAGATGGAACCTCTTTTAATTTTCCTTCTAATTTATAACCCCCTTTAACTAATACGACACTATCAATAGGAGCATTATTAATACTTATTTTGACCAATGCATTTTCATCAAATCCATCAAGTTTTCCAGAAATAGTAAATTGTTTTTGAGCAAATAAGTTTGTAAAAACAAATAAGATAATTAGTGTTAATAGTTTAGTCATTATTATGTAGTTAATTATTTATAAATCTAATTAAATATTTCGAAAAATCATCTCAAAAAAACCTCCACCCAAGCAATTTGGGTGGAGGTTTTATTATTCAATAATTAACGTTTAGTATTTTTACAATTTCGGCTCGTTTGTTTACTTGTTCAACTTGCAGGCAACACACTATTTCTTGCTGCTTTCACAATCTCATTCAAATCGTGGTACAAATTAGACCAATCCGGTACATCTTTCATTGCTGTAATTAGATTGAGGTAAGATCGCAGTACTTGTTCCAATTCTTTTCGAGAAGATGACGCACTCGATATTTGACGAAGATCTGCATTAGCCTCTGCTTGTTGCGCAAATAATATCTCAAAATCGGTATGTTTTGTTTTCAAATCATCAAAAGCTGATACAAGCGATAAGTTAATAATACGCAATGTATTATCTGGCTTTTCTAATTCTTCGATAAGCTTCTTCAATTGAGCTGTTTCGGCAGAATAACTCAATCTGTCTAAATCCAGTCCAAACATTTGGAAAACTTTGTACAAAGCTTCCGCATCTTGATAGTTCGCGACAGAAGTCAATTTGCGGTAACCATTCAGGAAAGCCTTCATGTTACTAAACGCAACATCGCGCTCTTTATCTGCTGTCGCCACCTCTTTTCCTTTTCCACTGTAGGTCAACTTTGCGTATACCGTATCGTAGTTTTGATAACTCGCAATAAGCGACAACAACAAAGGGTGGTTCTCTACAATGGTATAATTTCCAGTTTGAGAAGAATTGATAATTCGCTGCGCTAATGTCGCCAGATTTTTTGTAGATAATGAAGTTAATGTAATTTTCATAGTAGATTGTTTTAGGTTATAATTCACTTAATGTTAGTGTTTTATAAACTTAATCAATATATTATTATCAAACAATAGTTTTTATAACTAAATAATTAAAACAGACTTGTTTGTAATNNTTTGTAATCAACCGAGGACTCAGGTAAGGTAAAACAGACTTGTTTGTAATCAACCGAGGACTCGGGAAAGCTAAAACAGACCTGTTTATAATAAACCAAGGACTCGGGTAAGGTAAAACAGACTTGTTTATAATTAACCGAGAGCTCGGGAAAGGTAAAACACACTTGTTTATAATAAAATGAAAATTCTGCTAAGGTGGAATATATTTTAATCAAACAATTCGTTTATAAATAATTATATTAGCGAGTAATTGAACAAAATACAGATATAGATACCAATCTATATTTTATAAAATAATATGTTAGCTATAATATTTCTTTCGTGATATGAATATAAAAGACTTAGCTTTAAAAATTGATGAATTATCATCTAATTTCAAAATCGGAAATCTACAAGAAATAAGAAAGAATCTAAAAAATTTAAAAGCAAAACCTGGCTCAAAAATATTCAATGATAAAACAACATTTGATGATTGGGCGTTCCATTATGGAGGAAGGAAAGAATTACAATTCAACATTGGTAATGAAGATGAAGGGATTAGATATGGAATTGCATTTTCATTAGAACCAAGTCAATCATTACCTAATATTCAAGATTTATTTCCAAAAATATTACGTTTAAATTCTCTAATAATAAATCAACCTGATTTATTTTCTGACTATAAAATGTGGTATTGGCAAAATGGAAAACGTAGTGTAATAAACAATGTATTTGAAATAAATGAACAACTAACAAAAATTGGAACTTTTATTTTTATAGGAAAATTAGTTGATTATAATAATGTTAATGTAATTGAAATTCTTAAAGATTTTGATGATTTATTGAACATCTATATCGAAGTAGAAAATGAAAACATTACAATTGGACCTCAAAACCAAAAATCTACAACTGGATTTATATTTGCTAGTGGAAGACCAAACCTTCCTCAAAGCACTAAATACACAAGAACCCAACAACAAATAAATGTAAATGCAAGACATTCGTTCTTACAAGAAAAACTATACAAAAAGCTAACATCAGTATTTGGTGAAGAAACTGTTGGAATGGAAATATTTTTAAATGGAAAAAAAATAGATTTAGTTTTAAAAATAAATAATTTATTTACTTTTTATGAAATTAAAACTTCCAACTCAGCAAAACAATGTATTAGAGAAGCCCTTGGACAAATATTTGAATATACCTACTTTGACGGAAAAAAATATGCAGATGAAATTGTAATTGCAGGCGAATATCCAATTGATAAATCAACCCAAAAGTATTTAAAATTCCTAAATTCAGAATTTAATTTACCAATATCATATCATCAAATAGATATTAATTTTTAACAAAACTACAGCTAATAACTAAGGTGTCTTATCTATAAACAAAAGGAATATTCTTAAATCACAGAACACAAACTAAAAACTCCTTGTCAAGATTCAAAAACTTTGACAAGGTGTTTTTTTTCTATCCATTAACTGCTCTAAAAAAAGCGTCTAATTTCTTTTCGTCTAATTTTCCGTCAGTTCTTACACCACTGCAAATATCTACACCAAAAGGTTGAACAGCATCAATCGCTTCACGAACATTATCAGGATTAAGACCTCCAGCCAAAAATAGAGGAATATTAATTTCTTCTCTAATTTTTTTACTAATCGCCCAATTGTGTGTGCGTCCAGTTCCGCCCAATTCTTTTACTTGTAAATTTGGATTGCCACTATCCAGCAAAATTGCATCTACAAATTGAGATTTCTCTACCGCTTCCGTTACCGAATTTTCATCAATCACATGAATCACTTGTACCAACTTTACCCAAGGTAATTCGTTTCTCAAAATTTGATATTCTTCGTTTTTCAGTTCATCAACCAACTGAATTGTATTGGTATAAACTTTTTTATAATGTTGAATAATTGCTTCTGCAGTTGTTTCACTTGTTAATAAAAACGAAGCCAATGTTGGTGGAATAGTTTTAGTAATATCTTTGATTAAATCATCACCAATTACTCCAGGTCCGCTTGGCATATTACCCACCAAACCTAATCCATTCGCTCCATATTTTATTGCTTGTTGCGCTTCTTCTTTACTACTAATACAACAAATTTTAACTCTTGTTTTCATCATTTGTTTTGATTTTAATATTATAAATATATAAAAAAACACCTCAATTTCTTGAAGTGTTTGTATGATCTAAGATTTAGAATTGATTTTAGAAATCTTCTTCCGAACCTTTTAATTTTTCTGCATTTTCTGCCATTTTCAATGCATCAATCATTTCTTGAATATCTCCATTCATAAAGTTATCCAAATTATAAATTGATTTATTGATACGGTGATCTGTTACACGTCCTTGCGGATAGTTGTATGTACGAATTTTAGCCGAACGGTCACCAGTAGAAACTAACGATTTACGCTGAGCAGAACGTTCTGAATGTTTTTTCTCAAACTCAATTTCATACAATTTTGTACGTAATAATTGTAAGGCTTTTTCACGGTTCTTGTGTTGAGAACGCGCTTCTTGACAAACAATTACAATTCCAGAAGGTTTGTGCGTTAATTGAACTTTCGTTTCAACTTTATTTACATTTTGTCCTCCCGCACCAGACGAACGCGCTGTTTGATACTCCAAATCTGCTGGATTAATCACTACATCAACCTCCTCTGCTTCTGGTAAAACCGCAACCGTAATCGCCGATGTATGCACACGCCCTTGCGATTCTGTTTCAGGAACACGTTGTACACGGTGAACACCCGATTCGTATTTCATTGTTCCGTACACTGCATTTCCTTCTACTTGCATCACCAACTCTTTGTATCCTTTTCCAGATGCTTCAGAAGTATTTAATACTTCGTGTTTCCATCCTTTTTCTTTGAAATACATCGAATACATGCGGTAAATATCTTCTACGAAAATCGCTGCTTCATCTCCTCCTGTACCAGAACGTAACTCGACAATGATGTTTTTCTCATCTTCTGGATCTTTTGGAATCAACATCATTTTGATTTCTTCCTCTAAAGGTGGAATCGCATTGATTGCTTCGTCTTTTTCTATTTTAGCTAACTCAACCATTTCTGCATCAGAACCATCTGCAATAATTTCGTCTGCTTCTTCAATTACATTGATTAAGTTTTCGTATTGTTTTTGCATTTCAACAAAGTCTTTCAAATCAGAATATTCTTTGTTTAATTTCGCATAACGAGTTTGATCTGTTACGATATCTGGTTGGATGATTAAATCTGCCACCTCATCGAAACGTTGTTTGATTGCTCTTAATTTATCTAATAGACCTAAATCTGCCATATACTTTTATTGGATTGCAAAGATACAATAACTCAAGGGATTCAGAAAATTTGAATAAAAAAAACCGATGATTTCTCATCGGTTTTGTGATTTATTAGTTGTTATATAATTATTTTTTAACAATCTTTTTCACAACTTTAGTTGCTCCATCGTTAATTTTTAAAACATATACTCCTTTTGGTAAAGAAGAAATGTTATAAGAATCTGCATAATCAAATGATTGTACTTTTTTACCAACCATATCATATAATTCAATTGTAACGTTCGCTTTATTTAAAGTTGTACCTAAATCAATTTTAAAAGAATCTTCAACTGGATTAGGATAAACGTTAGTAACTTGTTTTGTATTAATGTCAGAAGTAGCTAATGATGAATTACCTGAAACACTAAAATCATCAAGAATAAATCCAAATTGATCATTTGAAACACATTGAATAGCTACATAAATTTCTTTCCCATTGTAAGCTGATAAATCATATGAATATTCCGCATATTCAATATCATAATCAATTACTTCACTTTTTAATTTAGTAAAACTTGTTGTATTTGTATCAGTAGTCGAAATTAATACATTAAATTCTTCCATTCCATATTCTTCATCTCCTGCTTTTGCATAAAACTTAAGAACGTTATCAGAAACAGCTAATTTAATTTTAGGAGAGATTAGCCAATCATTATTTTTAGGTTTTGTAGCGGCAAAACTAACCATAGCTTTTTCTCCCGTCCTAGCAGTCCAATCACTTCCTGCTGAAGGAGTTATAACCGGAGTAGTTTTAGTTGAATTAAACACAATATAAGCCATTTGTTTTCCCGAATTAGCAAAAGTAATGCCATTGAAACCATATGTTGTTGACCTATCTCCATCAACTAATGACCAATCACCTATTTTACCTTTACTTACAATAGAATTTATACCTCCTACAGAAAAATCAGTATAAGTCTCAAAAGAATCTTCAAAAATAGTTGAAATTTGTGCATTTGCAGAAACTGCTGCAATCGTTAATAAAGAAAATAAAATTTTTTTCATAAGTAATTCATTTTAAATGTTAATATTTAATAAACTTAAAAAAAATATCTTTAAACAACAAAATTATAGTGTTAAAAAGTATTTTTTATAATTATTCAAAATAATTACTTTATAAATTATTGGAATAAAAAAACCGATGATAAATCATCGGTTTTGTGTTTTTTTGTTAAAAATATTATCTCGTAAATAATAATTCTCTGTATTTTGTTAAAACCCAGAATTCGTTGTCGACCATTAATTCTAACTTATCAGCGTGGTAACGAATTTCGTCATAATATGGTTTTACTTTATCACAATAAGCATGTGCTCTTTCTTCTAAAGATTCAACCACATTTGCTTCTTTACGTGCATCCATCATTAAGTGCAATTTTGCGTTTAATTCGTTTACATGCATCGAAATTTTCTTCAAAATAATTAATTGCTCGCCTGCATATTCTTCATAATCATCTCCAAAAATATCTTTGAATCCTTTAATGTTTTTGATCAATATGTTTTGATATTTGAAAGCTGTCGGAATAATATGATTTCTCACAATATCACCTAAAACACGACCTTCAATCTGAATTTTCTTGATGTAATCTTCTAATTCGATTTCGTAACGCGCTTCAACTTCTGTGTTGTTCATTACATTAAGTTCCGAGAATAAATCCAATGATTTTTGAGAAACTTTTGCTTTTAAAGCAGATGGAGTTGTTTTGTGATTTGACAATCCTCTACGAGCCGCTTCTTCTTCCCATTCTTTGCTGTATCCGTCCCCTTCGAATAATATATTCTTTGTTTCTTTGATATATTCACGTAATACATTGAAAATTGCTTCGTCTTTTTTCAAACCTGTTTCAATCAACGCATCAACTTCTTTTTTGAAATCGATCAATTGTTTTGCAACAATTGCATTCAACGTTGTCATTGCATTTGCACAGTTTGCAGTCGATCCTACAGCACGGAACTCGAATTTATTTCCTGTAAAAGCAAAAGGAGAAGTTCTGTTTCTGTCAGTATTGTCTAATAAAACATCTGGAATTTTACCTACAACGTTTAATTTTAAATCAGTTTTTTCTTCTGGAGATAATTTCCCTGTCGAAACACCTTCTAATTCTTCCAATACTTTTGTTAATTGCTGACCAATAAAAATTGAAATAATTGCAGGCGGAGCTTCATTCGCACCTAAACGATGGTCATTAGAAGCCGAAGCGATAGAAGCACGTAACAATTCCTCGTAAATTGAAACTGCTTTGATGGTATTGATAAAAAACGTTAAAAACTGTAAATTGCTATTTGGTGTTTTTCCTGGCGCTAATAAATTTACTCCAGTATCTGTTGCTAACGACCAGTTATTGTGTTTTCCTGATCCGTTAACTCCTTTGAATGGTTTTTCGTGGAATAACACTTTAAAATGATGACGCTCACCCACTTTTTGCATCACATCCATTAATAATGAATTGTGGTCAACTGCTAAATTCGTTTCTTCGAAAATTGGCGCTAACTCAAATTGATTCGGCGCAACTTCGTTGTGACGCGTTTTTACAGGAATTCCTAACAACATACATTCGTTCTCTAAATCGCGCATATAATTTAAAACACGTGTAGGAATCGAACCAAAATAATGATCTTCTAATTGTTGACCTTTTGCAGAAACATGTCCTAACAATGTTCTACCAGTTTGTAAAATATCTGGACGAGAAGCCGCTAAAGCATCATCAATTAAGAAATATTCTTGTTCCCAACCTAAAGTCGGCGTTACTTTCTTCACATTTTTATCGAAGAACTTCGCTACTTCTGTAGCTGCTTCATCAATTGATAAAAGCGCTCTTAACAAAGGTGCTTTATTATCTAGAGCTTCTCCTGTGTACGAAACAAATACTGTCGGAATACATAATGTTGTTCCAAAAATAAATGCTGGTGAAGTTGGATCCCAAGCGGTATATCCACGTGCTTCGAATGTATTACGAATTCCTCCATTTGGAAAAGAAGATGCATCTGGTTCTTGTTGAACTAATAATGATCCACTAAATTTTTCTACAGGATCTGCTCCATCAAATGAAGTTTCGAAAAAAGCATCATGTTTCTCTGCTGTTGTTCCTGTTAATGGCTGAAACCAGTGCGTATAGTGTGTTACACCTTTGCTCATCGCCCATTCTTTCATTCCTAAAGCAACAAAATCTGCCATTTTACGGTCTATTTTAGTACCATAATCCATTGCAGAACGAACGGCTTTATAAGCTTCTGAAGTTAAATGTTGACGCATTGCTTTGTCATTGAAAACATTACTTCCAAAAATTTCTGATTTTTTCCCTAATTCAGGAACTGCTACCGGTTTGCGATTGCTTGCGGCTTTTAATGCTTCAAAACGAAATGATGTCATAAGAAAATTACTTTGTGTTGTTTTATGATGCAAAAATAAATAAAAATTAAACGCAAAATAAAAATACCCCTAATTTTTTTAGGGGTTAATTGAAATTTAATTACAAATAAATTCAACACCCCCCTTTGTTTTAGTATAAACTTTTAAAACATCAGTATAAAATTAATTTTTATTTAACATTCGAATAAACTTCTTTAAACGAAAAAAGCAGTTTCAATTGCTTGAAACTGCTTTTAGACACTCATAATATAAAAAGTTTTTGGTCTATCTGAAACGGTCTACTGATTTTACAAGATCATCATCCTTCTTAATCAAACGATTGGCAATTGACAGAAGCACAATCGAAGCTAAAGGAACTAATGCCCAAATACCTTTCTCAGAATTTCCTTCTCCAGGTAATGTTAATAGACAATATACAAAAGAACCAATTAATAAAACATTCAAAATAATGTTTAACCATCCTAAGCTAATTTGTAACTTACGTTTTTTGAAAAACATAATGGTTAAAAATGAAATTAAAGCTGATGAGAAAAAGGCTAACGAAAAAATGTAATCTCCTTTCTCCGGATTTTGTAACCAATTTAATGGAATATCAAACAGCTTATCAAAATTCATGGCGAATATACTCGAAATTATTCCACTTAAGAATAAATATATACTTTGCTTTCTTTGAATCATTTCTTAAATTTCGAATACAAATGTAAAAAAACTTTTTGAGTTTTTATAATTATTCGTACTATTGCATTAATAAATCTCAAATTTATACGCTTTATAACAATTCTATTGTTATGATTCCCAATTACTTTATTGAATAAAAAAATATAAACACATTAATACCTTCATTATAGGATTATGTTTGATATCGAAGAATTAAAATCATTCAAATTACCAGATTTACAACAAGTTGCAGAGCAACTGAAAATCGATGGGTATAAGAAATTAAAAAAAGGCGAATTGTTAGACGCTGTTTTAGGTTTTATCAACAGTCAACCAAAGGTTGAGGAAAAAGTTGAAGCTAAAGCAGATGCAAAACCTGCCAAAAAAGATAAAGCTGAAAATCTACCTACAGAAGAAAAGAAACCGAAACGCAAACGAGTTCAGAATTCGGAAGGAGAAGTTCAACAAAAAGAGGCTGTTGTAGAAGAAGTAAAAACTGAAAAAGTTGAAAATACTTCTACAGAAAAAAAAGAAGAAAATAATCCTCGCGTTAATAAATTTCAGGAACGTGCGAACAAAAGCCAAGATCTGAAAAAGAATAACCAAAATAATCAGAATCAGAAGAAAAATAATCAATCTGATAATCGTAATCAAAACGATCAATCTCAACAAAATAATCACCACAACAATCAAAATCAAAAAAATAAATATCGCGCTGCGAATTATGAATTTGATGGAATTATTGAAACTGAAGGTGTTTTAGAGATTTTACCAGATAATAATTATGGTTTTTTACGTTCATCTGATTTTAATTATTTGTCTTCGCCTGATGATGTGTATGTTTCTCAATCTCAAATTAGATTATTTGGATTAAAAACGGGAGATACAATTACAGGAGAAGTTCGTCCTCCAAAAGAAGGTGAAAAATATTTTCCTTTAATCAAAATCAAAGAAATCAACGGTCGTACGCCAGATTATGTACGTGATCGTATTGCTTTTGAGCATTTAACTCCACTTTTCCCTAACGAGAAATTCAATTTAAGTAATTCTAAATCTTTATCAAATCGCGTGATTGACTTATTTACACCAATAGGTAAAGGTCAACGTGGAATGATTGTGGCGCCTCCAAAAACGGGTAAAACAACGTTATTGAAAGATATTGCGAATGGAATTGCACAAAATCACCCTGAAGTTTATTTGATTGTTTTATTAATCGATGAACGTCCGGAAGAGGTAACAGATATGAAACGTTCGGTAAACGGAGAGGTTATTGCGTCTACGTTTGATGAGGAAGCAAATCGCCATGTGAAAGTTGCGAATATCGTTTTAGAGAAAGCAAAACGTATGGTAGAATGTGGACACGATGTTGTAATTCTTTTAGATTCTATTACACGTTTGGCACGTGCTTACAACACTGTTTCTCCAGCTTCTGGTAAAGTATTGTCGGGTGGTGTTGATGCAAATGCGTTGCACAAACCAAAACGTTTCTTTGGAGCGGCTCGTAATATCGAAAATGGAGGTTCTTTAACAATTATTGCAACTGCTTTGATTGATACAGGTTCTAAAATGGATGAAGTTATTTTCGAGGAATTTAAAGGAACAGGTAACATGGAATTACAATTGGATCGTAAGATTTCGAATAAACGTATTTTCCCTGCGATTGATTTGGTAAGTTCTTCTACGCGTAAAGATGATTTGTTATTAGACGACAAAACACAACAATTGATGTGGGTTCTTCGCAACCATTTATCGGATATGAATCCTGTAGAAGCGATGGAATTCTTACACGATCGTATCAAACATACGCGCTCTAACGAAGAGTTTTTAATCTCTATGAATAAGTAATTTATTACAACTTATAATTTCAAAAACCATCTAAAGTTATTTAGGTGGTTTTTTTGTTTCCAATTTTATAAAAAATACAGCAATAAAAAAAAGCCCAAGAAAATAAATTCTTGAGCTTTGTTGTGTACCTCAGGCGGGACTTGAACCCGCACGTCCTAATGGACACAGGATTTTAAGTCCTGCGTGTCTACCAATTCCACCACCAAGGCATCCACTTCTAAGAAAGAAGTTGAGCGGGAAACGAGACTCGAACTCGCAACATTCAGCTTGGAAGGCTGACGCTCTACCAATTGAGCTATTCCCGCGATTGTGAGTGCAAATATAGAACAACTTTTTGAATTACAAAACTTTTAGGAAACATTTTTTTCATAATTATTTCACATCAAAAGCTAAGTTTCTCATCATAATATTTTTAAGCACTAAAATAATTTTACTTTTTTTTGATTAAATTATTTTGAACATTAAAAATTCATCTTAAATAATTGCATTCTTCCAGATTTCAATCAATCGTTCGTAAGAAAATTGAGCATTTGCAGGACTTGTACTTGGTAAGGAAATATACTCAATGGATGTTTTTTTATCAAAATATTTCCAAAATAATTGCTCTGCTTTCTTTCCATTGAAAATTATTTTCTCGATTGTAGGATGTTCATTCAACAATTCATCAATCTGATTTGGCGAAACATTTTTCAAATCTACATCCATGCTTCCTTTTCGTTCCGCAGAATGTGCAACATCCCAAAGTGCTAATTTATTTTGTAAAATAAGTTGTTTTCTCACTTCATAATCTTCTGAAAATTCTGTCACGAAAATCTCAAACATCATTTTCCAAAATCGATTACGTGGATGCCCATAATATTGATTGACTTCTAACGATAAATCACCAGGTAAAGAGCCAAGAATTAATATTTTTGGTTGTTCTGATATAATTGCAGCAAAAGATTGTTTATGCATTTTGTCTTATTCTAAAAAATATAATGTACAAAAAAAAGTGCTACAAATTGTCGCACTTTTTATTCTATTTCTTTCGTTAGATAATTTGTTCAGAAACCTCCTCCCACTCTAACATTTTTTTATCTAAATCATTTTTCAGATTCGAATATTTGTCCAATTCTTGCTGCGTTTGCGAACCTGAATGCAATTTATTTTCTAAATCCGCAATCTTCGTTTCTAAATCAGAAATCTCTGTTTCGATTCTTGATAATCTATTTTTAAGGCGTTTTTGCTCTTTTTCTTCCTCAAAAGATAAAACTCGTTTAGCTTGTTCTATCTTAACCTCAATCGGCTTCTCTTCTTTTGGTGCAGCCAAACCATTTCCTTTCTCCACTTCACGGAAACTTCCCGCTTTAATTTGTGCTAAATAATCATCAATTCCAGAAAGATATTCCTTCACTTGACCATTACGGAAATCGAAAACTTTATCCACTAAACCTTCTAAAAATTCACGGTCGTGAGAAACTAAAATCAATGTTCCTGAATATTTTTGCAACGCTTTTTTCAACAATTCTTTTGATACAATATCCAAGTGATTCGTCGGCTCATCCATGATTAATACATTGAATGGGCGCAACAACAATTTGCACAACGCCAAACGATTTCGCTCACCTCCCGAAAGAACCGAAACTTTTTTCTCTACCGCATCACCACCAAACATAAATGCTCCTAAATAATCGCGAACATGTTTTCGTGTTTCTTCTGTTGCAGAATTTTCTGCTTCTTCTAAAACCGTTAATTTATCATTCAAAACATGTGCTTGATTTTGGGCAAAATATCCGATTTCTACATTATGTCCATGTTTTATTTTACCAGAATGCTCTTGTTCGTTGATAATCGCACGCGATAAAGTCGTTTTTCCTTGACCATTTTGACCAACAAAGGCTACTTTCTCTCCACGATTTACATAAAAAGAAACATGATCAAAAACTTGATGATCACCAAAAGCAACTCCAACATCATCTAATTCGAAAATGATTTTACCTGGCTGAACAGCATCCACAAAACGGATATTCATCTTCGTTACATCATCATTTTCGATTTCGATGCGTTCTATTTTATCTAATTTTTTGATTAATGATTGCGCCATCGAAGCTTTGTTCGCTTTTGCACGGAATTTAGAAATCAAATCTTCCGTGTGCTTAATCATTTGCTCTTGATTTTTTTGCGCTTGCTCTAATTTCTCACGACGATCTTCACGTAATTCTAAATAACGCGTATAATTCGCCTTAAAATCTGAGATATGACGATTCGCAATTTCGATGGTACGATTGGTTACATTATCCAAAAATTGACGGTCGTGCGAAACCAACACAACAGCCCCAGGATAATCTTTCAAGAAATCTTCTAACCAAACAATCGAATCGATATCCAAGTGGTTGGTAGGCTCATCTAAAAGCATTACATCATGTTTTTGCAACAATAGTTTTGCTAATTCAATTCGCATTCTCCAACCTCCAGAAAATTCTTCTGTTGGACGATGAAAATCTGAATTTTTGAATCCTAAACCAATTAAAATTTGTTCGATTTCAGCATCTTTTGTGTAACCTCCTAAAAGTCCGAAACGTTCTGTTAAATGCGAAATATCTTCAATTAATTTTCCGTATTCATCAGATTCGTAATCTGTTCTTTCAGCTAATTCTTTGTTTACAAAATCAATACGTTCCTGAATTTCAACCAATTGCTCAAAAGCAGAATCCGCTTCTTGCCAAACCGTTCTTCCTTGTACAAAATCAATATCTTGCGATAAATATCCGATTGTAACGTCGCCTTCGTAAACAACTTCACCTTCTGAAGATTGCTGACTTTTGGCTAATATTTTAAGCAAAGTAGATTTCCCTGCTCCATTTTTCCCTACCAAACCAACACGGTTTCCTTTGTTGATGCGGAACGAAACGTTTTCGAATAAATATCTACCCGCAAAATAAACTCCTAAATTTTGTACTAATAACATTTTGCAAAAATACAATGTTTTTTGTTAGATGAAAACTTAGTGCTTTAAGGTTTTGTAAGATAACTGAAAAAAGTAAAAATAAATTCTAATAATCATGTATATTTAGCTAAATATAAACAAGTTGTTATGAAGAAATATATTGCATTGTTCTCTTTAGTTATGATTGCGACATCATCATTTTCTCAAAATTACACTTTAAAAATTGATTCTTTGAATAGTAAACAAACAACTAATTTTAATCAATTTAATCGTTTTGTTTATAAAACAAATCTTGAAAAAGATTTAAAACTAATTCCATCTAACAGAAAAATAGACTTGAATAATCCAAATTTTGGAAAAGTGAATTATGATATTTCTAACCCAAATAAATCGACTGATTTACCAAACTTTTTCATTCATGGCGTTTCTAACTTAATTGCGAGTTTACTGAAATAAATTAATTCTTAACCTTTATTTTGTAACTGAAAAAATATAATACAAAACTGATCAGAATCGAAAAAGTTGCTGGCACAAAATAAGCCAATGCAAGATTTTTTGTTGCTATAAAATTAATTGGAAGATTGATTAATCTGAATTGAAAAACAAAAAAACACAATACAACTATCGTTACAGCTATTTTCCAATCATAATTGCGTTTGTGATTGATAACTGAACATAAAACATATGCTAAAACAATTCCTACAAAACTCAAAATAGTTTTCATTATAGCTAAATGTTTTAGTTTTTCGCTGATTCCGAATTCATCACTTTTTCTGACCAAAAAAGCAAAATTATCTTTACCCATTGAATGAACTAATTCAATCAAATCTAATTCAGCCAAAACGTAAAATTGTTGAATTCCTAAGAATAACA
The DNA here is from genome assembly GCF_002453775.1 of Empedobacter sp. UBA6745. NCBI lineage: Bacteria > Pseudomonadati > Bacteroidota > Flavobacteriia > Flavobacteriales > Weeksellaceae > Empedobacter > Empedobacter sp. UBA6745. The sequence goes on along the minus strand of NZ_DKHL01000019.1, from coordinate 60,859 downwards.
AAACGCTTGCTACGAGTTGAATTGCGAATATTTTTATATTAAAATCTTTCATTCAGAATTGGTTTAAAATCGATCATAGAAACGTGCAATGTCCGCTTCTTTATCAATCGGTTGATTATTTTCTAAAAATTCGTACAAATCATCCACCATCACAGGCGCCAACATTGTTCCACGCGTTCCCATTCCATTCAAACAAATCAATTGTTGATGCGTTGGATGCGCTCCAATAATCGGACGACGATCGACAACAGTTGGACGAATTGACGCATGTTGCTCCACAACTTCAAAATCATCTTTGAAAAAATTCTGAACACCTTCAACCAAATATTTCTTAGCTTCTTCAGTATTTTCATAATTCACATGATCGCGATCGTAAGTTGCACCTACAAAATATTGATTATTTTCCAAAGGCATCAAAAATTCTTTTCCTTTCACAACTGCTTCGGGTAAATTGGCATCAGTTTCAATTTTCAACACTTCACCTTTTACACCAATTACAGGTAAATTTTTAAAATAAGGATTGTTCAAAATATTATAACCTTCAGCAAAAATTATTTTAGTTGATTCGATATTTTTATAGCTCGTTTGATTATCATCTAATTTTAACTCATTAAAATCAAAAGTCTCATCAAGAAACAAATCATTTTCAACTAAATAATCTTTAAAATCAGCCAAAAGATTTGTCAAATCAACACGACCTGTATGTAAAACTTCGCCAGAACCAATCGGAGAATTGATTGAAGAAAAATCATTCAATTGTTCTGTATCAGTTGCTAAATAATCAATCAAATCTGGATGAGTTGTCGCTTTTTTCAGCCACGTTTTTTTCTCTTGTTCGTCATTAAAAATTCTATAAACAGGAAAATTGTAGATATATTTTTTGTTTAATAATTGTTCAAAATCACCAAAAACTTCGCGTAATCGTTCGATTTGTTTTGTTGCATTCCAAACAATTGAAAATCGTTTTAGCACTACAGGATTAAAAATTCCAGCAGCAATCGCCGATGCTTTGTGAAAATGATTATCAATTACCACAAAAGATTTCTTTTCTTTCAACAATTTCATCGCCATACAACTCCCTGCAACACCTTGACCAACGATGATATATTCTACTTTTTTCAATTTCTAAAATTTGATTACAAAGGTAAATAATGTTTCGGTTTTACTTATCTTTATTCTTAAAATCAACCATTTTATGCAAATATTCTATACCATAATTTCCTGCCTCATTATCCTTTCCGTCATTATTCCTTTCATCAAACATACACATTGGACGGTTAGAGTTTTTGATTATCCTCGATTTCAAAAATTTGCTTTGGTAATTGTAACTTCTATTTTATTCATTTTTGTACCTAAAACTTCAGTCACAATAAGTTTATTTATTTGTTTGATTTTTGCTGCGATTTATTTGCTTTGGGTCATTATTCCTTATTCTCCTTTTGGTAAAAAAATGATTGAACAAGTATTCTTAAAACCAAATGAAAAACCGCTTGATTTACTTGTTTATAATGTTTTGCAAGACAATACGAAATATCAAAATTTGGTTGAATTAATTAAGAAAAGAAATCCTGATATCGTTTTTTTATTAGAAACGAACAACGAATGGATGGAACAAATAAAAGAGGCTACAAACGATTTTGAGTACAAAATAGAAGTTCCGTTAGAAAATACTTATGGATTATTGTTTTACTCTAAATTACCTATAAAATACCAAGAAATTAATTATTTAATCAGCACAGAAATCCCTTCAATTATTGCTGATATCGAATATAATAATCAAATTGTTCGTTTGTATGGTTTACATCCAACTCCGCCAGTTCCGCAAGAAAATGAAGAAAGTGCTGAACGCGATGCTGAGATTTTGATTATTGGAAAACAAGCGAAAGAATATGGAAAAGCGTGTATTGTTTTTGGAGATTTGAATGATGTTGCGTGGAGCAGAACAACACGTTTATTTTTGAAAACTTCGCAACTTTTAGATCCTCGTCGTGGTCGTGGAATGTTCAATACTTTTCATGCGCATCATTGGTTCTTACGTTGGCCTTTGGATCATTATTTTTTGAGTTCTCAATTTCGATTAATTGATATGATACGAGAACCAAATATTGGTTCGGATCATTTTCCTATCAGTATTCAAGTTGTTTTACGTAGTGATGATGATTCGGGAGAAATGAAATTGGACCATGAAGAGAAGGTTGAAGTTGAAGAAAAAATAGAGGAAGGAATTGAAAAAGGAGATGCGAATTAAATTTTAGATTTTAGATTTTAGATTTTAGATTTTAGATTTTAGATTTTAGATTTTAGATTTTAGATTTTAGATTTTAGATTTTAGATTTTAGAAAGTTAAATTCTTATAAATATATAAACAAAAAAATCCAGTCAAATGACTGGATTTTTTTTGTTTTGTATTCTGATTAGTAATTCCACATATCAGCTTCTGACTGAATGATAGAATTTCTAATTTTGTGATGTTCTTCTAATTGACCTTTCGCATCATTTGGAATGTAATCATCAATCATTTTCGTTCCATACATTGTTTGAGCTTTGTAAATAATAGAACTAAATCTACGTGCATTTAACATCTCATCATATGTAATTGCCGAATTTGAATTACTTGGATTGAATACCGTTGCATTCACCAAAACATTACGAGCATCTGGATACCAAATCCAGAATAAATCTACGAAAGCTCCGTCAGCAAACTCAGTCCCTAAAGACTGCGCATCAGGTCCCATAATTGCTAAACCTAATAAACGATATTTTAATTCTCCTAAACGACGATCAATGTACCAAAGACCTTTCGTTTTTACCATTTTGATATCGTCAGATTTAATTTTATAATTAAAAATAGCAGCTTCGTCAGGAGTTTCTCCAGCAGCTTTCATATCGTAGTAATACTGTTGTGTATCTTTCTTCTCATTACGAGCCATAATTTGCTCATAACTCATTTTAGTTTGAAAGTACTCATCGTCGTAAACTTCTCTAATCTTTTTGCTACGAACTCCGTCAACCAATACATCGTATAATGATTTTGAATTTTGCACTAACTCATCACCAGATCTATAATAAGGTTGATTTAGACGCTCATTCAAATCAATTACTTCCCATACAACTTTCGACCATAAAACATCTTTATCTTCGATAAAGCCATATTTCATAGGATCTTGAGCCGTACTTACTGTATCTCCAGCTTCATCAACTCTTGTTTTATTTTCGCGGTCTTTTCTTAACTGTTCAGGCGAAACAGCATTAAGAACATTTTGCGCCATTGTAAGAGTTGAGAAAAAACTCATTAAACCAAACAAAAGATACTTCATATTTTAAATTTTTACTTTTTAAATTATTGTACTTGAATTGCGATAGATGATGCTTCTCCAGTTGCTCCTGAATTTGTACGATATTTAATATCGAAAACACCAATAATATCACCTTTTTTCGCTTTCGAAATAACTCCAGCCGCTCCTGACATTTTATTTCCAGAAACACGAGCCGTTGCCTGACCAGGAACTTTAACATTGAAAGATGTTACTTCTCCCGAAATTGGGAATAAGAAATCTGGCCAATCTACACGAATTGTTTGTGCTGCAATTCCATTATCTGGAATAGCTGGACTTGTATTTCCTAAAATTACACCACGTGCTGGTGGAACTGGTTTGATACGGAATGTTTCGCGAACTGATAATGTTTTACCAGAACTTGCTCTTGCAGATGCCGTAAACACCACTTCGTTTCCTCCTCCAGGTGTATAATTCCATTTGTTAGCACCCGCTCCAGAAGGACTTCCAGAAGAAGCGCTTAAACTAACAGGTCCATTTGCTCCGTTGATTGTAGCTGAAATTGGGTTAGTTACTCCACGGTAAACTACACGTAAATTATCTGCAACAATAGAACCTCCTGTTGGATCTTTTTCAATAATTTCTGCAGCTTTTTTATCTAATGTTTGAGCTACAACTTGATAAGTTGAAGGTGCAATATTAACCGTTTTAGTTTTTCCATTCGACACATAAGTAATGTTACCTGTTAATTGATGCATACCAACTGCAGATGTATTCAACTTAATAGATGCTTTACCATCAACAACAGCAGCAGAACCAACACTTGTAGAAACAGAACCTTTGATTGAATTATCGTAAGCTCCTAAAACTACATTAAGAACAGCTTCGTCACCTACTTTTACAACACCTGGCGATAAGAATAAACCTTGGAAAGCATCCAACTCGATTTTTTCTTCTAATTTACCAGATAATAGTGCTCTTACTAAGTTACCTTCTTCTGTACGTGCATCCATTTGCATTTTAGATAAATTCGTTAATGATGCAACCATTGGTTGATCATAGAATCTCTCTTGCATCCAACTTTGTTTCTTCGATTTTGGAGTTGTTCCAAAAAATTCGTTGATACGAGCTTCAGCATTTTTAGCATCAGGACTTTGCTTAGCGAAAGTCATTAAGAAATTTCTGAAACCATCAATTTTGTTTGTAAACTCTTGTGCTTTCTCATTTCCTTTGTCACCTCCTTTTCCTTTAAAAAATAAAGAAACAACAGGCTCCGTATTAGACAATGCATTGTAATCTGTATCTTCTGCTCCAGAAACAAAATCTGCACCAGCTAATTCTTTTTTCAATCCATCGATATAAGCAACAAAATCATTTGTTTGCTTTTTAACTTCTGCAGCCTCAGCTTGAGTTTTTGCATAAGTTGGATCATCCTTCGCTTTTAGATCAATTTGACCATAGAAGGTATCGTTATTTGTTTTCGTTAAAGTCGTTGTTGACTCTAAAGAAGTATTTATCGTTTCGAAAGATCTCAACACCTCACGATCCACGTTCAAAGCCATCATTGCAATGAACACGAGATACATCAGGTTGATCATCTTCTGACGTCCGGTTAGTCTACCACCTCCTGCCATAATAATTTATAGAATTAATGAATAATTAGTTTAATTTATCGTACAATGATTAGTTGTTTTTCATTGCAGAAAGCATACCTCCGTATACTTTGTTTAATGCATTAATGTTAGCAGAAAGCTCTTGCATTTCTTTCAAGAATTGCTCTGAACTACCTGAAGATTTTTGCATTTCTTCGATAAATTGTTTATTTAATTCTACTTGTTTTTGGCTATTTACAATTTGCTCAGCATATACAGCATTTAATTGGCTGATATTAGTTGATGCTTTTGCAATTTCGTTGCTATATTGTTCTGTTGAGGCAACAGCTGATGTTGTTGTGTTTAATTCATTAACAGCTGAACCAAATTTATCTAAAGAACCACGTAATCTTTCGAAAACTTCTTTGTCTAATTTTGCATCTGCTAATACTTTGTCTAACTCAGCAGTTAAGTTGTTTCCTGCAGTTGCAACAGCCGCAGTTTTTCTTTGTACTGGCTCTCCGTTTAATAATTCTGGATAAGCTTTTTCCCATTCATAGCTTCCTTGAGGTTTATCGAAGAATGCTGAATAAAAGAAAACGAATGCTTCAGCTACTAATCCAATTGTTAAGATTAAATTGGCTGATATTGGTCCTAAATTCGTGTGAGTAATTTTACATAATGCCCCGATAATTACTACTGCGGCAAAGAAATTATACAAAAAATTTGTAAGACGTTCTTGTTTTGAAGCTTGTACTGCCATAAGAGTGCTTTTTATTAAATTGTTTTATTAATTAGGTTATTTGGTTTTTCTAAAATTTACTTTTGATCCTTCTGGGAATGATTGAACTGTACGGAATCCGATGAAACTTCTTGCTGAATCTTTATGTTCCCAATCTCTTGCTGAAGTCATTAATAAGTATCCAACATCTTTCCAAGATCCTCCTCTTACACTTCTATTTACTTCTCCAGACATTGTAATTGACGGATTAAGTGTTGAAGACATTGTATAAGAAGATCTGTTGTAAGGAGAACTTGTCCACTCAGCTACGTTACCAGCCATATCGTAAAGTCCATATCCATTTGCACGGAATGTTTTTACAGGAGCTGTATACATATAACCTGTTTTCTTACCATCGTTGATTTCTAAATAATCTCCACGTTTTGGTTTGAAGTTCGCTAAATAACAACCTCTATCATCTGTCAAGTAAGGTCCTCCCCAAGGATAAGGTGCATTTTCTAAACCACCTTTTGCAGCGTATTCCCACTCAATTTCTGTTGGTAAACGGTAGCTAATTACTTTAACTTGACTTCCTCTTTTCTTCTTATTATTTAATGCTGTATTATGATATCTTGTACGGAAATCACAAAAAGCAGTTGCTTGATTCCAGTTAATACCTACAACAGGATAATTTGCGTAAGCTTTGTGCCAAAAATAATCTTGGTGCATTGGATCATTGTAAGAATAGTTGAAATCTCTTACCCAAACTGTTGTATCTGGATAGATATTTAAACTAAATTCTTTACGAAAATCTACACGGAAAGTACCACGTTTTTTTGCAGCTGCAGTTTGGTCAACTGTTACATAAGAATAGTTTAATTTACGTGTATCAATACGTCTTTCTCCATTCATACGCTCTTCTGGTGGATAATATAACCCTTCCATAACCTCTGCATAATCTACATCTGGATATTTGTATTTATCCCACTCCAAGCGCTGTTTCCAATTTAATTTCTTTGCATCTAAAGATTGACCATCACGACCTGTATTACTGTTTTTAATATATTCGTCATATGGCGTTCCTTGTCCATCTTGTGAACCAGAAATGTATGCATAATCCCCAATACCTCCAGCTCCATTATTTGGATTCATTGGGTCAAAACCTAATGATTCTGCCTTGTTTGCCAAAGCAGTACGAGCGATAGAATCTTTTACATAATTTACAAAATACTGATACTCAGAATTTGTAATCTCTGTATCATCCATAAAGAAACCTGTAACAGTAACCGTTTTTACTGGAGCATCATTTGTTTTTGTAAAATCGTAATCGGTTTGTCCTAAAACAAACGATCCACTCGGAATCGGAACCATTCCCTTTGGACGAACTGGCGTCCAAGCCGAAGATGTTTTCGAAACTATTTGTCCATCATTTCTATCACTACTCCCTCTGTTCTTCAACATTTTACATGATGATAAAGAAAGAGATAGCAACAATGCACTTACCAAAATTCTATTCATTCTGTTATAGATTTATTTTTATACAGGTTTTATACTTTTAGTTCTCAATTAATAAGGCTACAAATTAAGGCAATTTATTAATTGATTTTTAAAATTGTTCTTTATTTTTTAATAAAATTTTTTGAAATATTTCCACCACCTATTCGGTATTTCACCATTCAAGGCTTGTTCATAATCTTTTTCTGAACATGGAATAATTTCAAATTTTCGCTCTCCATCAACAGTGTTATCAACTTCTATCCACAATTGATTGGTTAATATATTTCGATAAAAAATATAATTGTATCCTTCTGTAGGAACAAAAATTTTCTCAAAATATTGTGCATCACCAAAACTTTTTATCTCTGGACGATGATTTTTCCCATCAATAAAATACCAAATCATCTGCGAAATTAATAGATGATCTAATTTTTTATAATTTTCGATATAATCACAAACGTAAAGTGAAGTCAATTTATTGCTGAAACCTAAATATCTTGTCAACGCACAAATTTCGCGCGAAGAAAATCCATTTGGCGTCATATTTTTTGAAGAAGAGAAATCCGAACCTTGCAAACTCGATAAATTAAGCAAAGCTGCATTAGCATCTCGAGAATAAGGTTCTATTTCTTTTACATTTTCGGAAATTACCCCCAAACGAACAGCATCAAAATTTAACTGATCTAACAAATCTAATTTTTCTTGCGCAACAAAATATGTTTGAAAACCAATATTCGTATAATCCAATAAATTGAAAGGCTCATTCGAAATAATTTTTGTTAAATAATTATTTTCTGTTGTTTGCGCTTCATCTTTACCTAATCGTAATTTATGATCGATTGTTAGGTAATAAACTTTATCAACAATTTCGTCATACGCACGATATTGTTGATAACCTAAACTTGGATTTCCACCCAAAATAACAACGACATATCCATCACGAATTAATCCGTTTGTAACTTCTCTAAAAACTTTTTCGGTTTCCGCTTTATCATCATAATAAACAACATCACCAAAATCGTACAAATCTATCGACCAATTTCCCATTTGCAATTCGTACAATTGTGTACGAACAAGGCTAAAATCTACATCTTCGATCAAGTCTTTTTGTTTCGAACGAGATTCTGTCACACCAATAATTGCGATTTTATCGTTCGATTTTTCATCGATTTCGATCACATCTTCGCGGAATTTTATTGCTTGTCCTAACGCAAAAGAATTACAAGATTTAGCAAAATCTTGTAATTCTTCAGAAACGGGTTTTAAAAAGTCGTTGTACATTACTTTTTAGTCGTTGTTTTTTTAGTTGTCGTTTTCTTCGCAGTTGTCTTTTTTGCTGGTGCTTTTTTAGCCGCAGCTTTCTTTTTCGGTTTTGCTGCTTCTATTAATTTTTCAACCTCAGCCAAAGTCAACGCTTCTGGATTCGTCTCTTTCGATAACTCAACTTTTATTTTTCCTTGAATCAAATTATAACGTCCCCAACGCGCTTTCTCTAAACGAATTTCCTGTTCTGCCCATTCGCGAACAACACGTTCAGATTCTTTACGTTTTTTATCTTCAATCAATTCGATAATATCAGCTTGAGATAAATGATCGAAATCGTATTTTTTCGGAACATTAATAAACCATTCGTTCCATTTGATAAACGGTCCAAAACGTCCTTTTCCCTTTGTTACATCATACCCTTCGTATTGTGCAATCGGCGCATCAGCTTTTAATTTTTCTTCAATTAATTCTACTGCTCGATCAAATGATAAATCCATTGGATCTTCCTCTTTCGGAATAGAAATATATTTATCATCAAATTTCACATAAGGTCCAAAACGTCCGATATTTACCTCCACTTCGTGCGCTTTATATTCACCTAAAGTTTTTGGTAATTCGAACAATTTCATTGCCTCTTCTAAGGTAATATTATGAATAGATTGATGTTTTTGAAGACTTGCAAAACGAGGTTTTTCTTCATCTTCTGCTTCACCAATCTGAATCATTGGTCCAAAACGTCCAATACGCGCATGCACTTTTTTACCCGAAACAGGATCAATTCCCAATTCGCGTTCTCCAGTTGCACGATCTGCATTTTCTTGAACATCTTCTACAACATGATGAAATTTCGTGTAAAATTCATCAATCATTTTTGTCCAATTCAATTTACCTTCCGCAATTTCATCAAAACTATTTTCGACACGCGCCGTAAAATCATAATCCATCACATTCGTAAAATAATCAACCAAGAAATCATTTACCACGATTCCGATATCCGTTGGCATTAATTTGCGACGATCAGCACCAAAAATTTCTTTTTGTTGAACTTTTTTGATTTGATTATCAATTAACGTTAAGGTATTATATTTTCGTTCTTGACCATCCAATTCACCAACTTCCACATAACCTCTATTTTGGATTGTAGAAATCGTTGGTGCATAAGTTGACGGACGACCAATTCCTAATTCTTCTAATTTTTTCACCAAAGATGCCTCTGTATAACGAGCCGCAGGACGAGAAAAACGTTCAGTACCGTTTATTTCATCTGCTTTCAATTGCTCATTAACTTTCACACTTGGCAATAATACTTTATCGTCATCTGCATCCTCGTCGTCAAACGATTCTTGGTAAACTTTTAAGAAACCATCAAACACAATTACTTCTCCTTTCGCTTGGAAAATAAAGTTGTTTTTGTTGTTATCAATATCAATGATAGTTCGCTCCAGTTCAGCATTTGCCATTTGAGAAGCAACTGTACGTTTCCAAATTAATTCGTACAATTTTCGCATTGAATCGTCTGCATTAATCGAATGATTTTCAAAATGCGTTGGACGAATCGCCTCGTGCGCTTCTTGTGCAGATGAATTTTTGTTTTTGTATTTTCTTATCTCAACATATTTGTTTCCGTAAGCAGATTCTATCTCAGCTTTTACCGCTGTTAAAGCGTCATCAGACAAATTCACACTATCCGTTCTCATATATGTGATATGTCCAGATTCGTATAATTGTTGTGCAACACGCATCGTTCTCGAAACTGAAAAACCTAATTTACGAGATGCTTCTTGTTGCAAAGTTGATGTTGTAAACGGCGCAGAAGGTGTACGTTTTGCAGGTTTCTTTTGTAAATCGTTTANNCTCCAACACAGGTTTCTAAGAAATCTTCGGCTTCTTTTAACGTTGAAAATTCTTTTGTTAAAACTGCTTTTAAGGTTCTTCCTTCATTCGTTTCAAAAATTGCAATGAATTTATATGACGAAACTGGAACAAAATTTTGAATTTCTTTTTCACGTTCGACAATTAATCGAACAGAAACTGATTGAACACGTCCTGCTGATAAACCTGGTTTGATTTTCTTCCATAAAATTGGCGACATTTCGAAACCAACTAATCTGTCCAAAACACGACGAGCTTGTTGCGCATCAACCAAATTTTCATCAATCTGACGTGGATTTTCTACCGCACGTTGAATCGCTTTTTTCGTAATTTCATTAAAAACAATACGTTTTGTATCTTTCTTTTCTAATCCTAGAACATGATACAAATGCCAAGAAATTGCTTCTCCTTCGCGGTCCTCATCGGATGCTAACCAAATTGTTTGGGCTTTCGAAGACAATTTTTTTAGTTTACTTACAACCTCCTTTTTATCAGGTGTTACTTCGTATATTGGCTTATAATGATTCTCGATTTCGATTCCCATTCCTTTCTTTGGTAAATCGACCACGTGACCAAAACTTGATTCCACGATAAAATCATCACCTAAAAAACCTTGAATGGTTTTAGCTTTTGCTGGGGACTCAACAATAACGAGATTTTTAGACATATTGTTTTCTTAAAAAATTTCTGCAAAATTAATAACAAAAAAATGAAGCAGCCAAAAATGATTTTCAACTGCTCCGTATTTTTATCTATTTCATGTAAGGATTATCCTTGTAAATATCTGTTCCGATTTTGTCTATTTCTGATTGTTCGTCGTCTTCTGTTCCTATAACTGTTTCATATAAAACATATGTCGCAATATAGATTAGAGGCATTGCTACTAATAATCCAACTCCACAAGCAAGTGCTCCTAAAATTGCGACTCCAAAACAAGCCAAACAAAAAACAAATGCTGATCCGAAGTTTTTAAATAAAATACTTACACTTGATTTTATAGCTTCCGTTGTTGTAAAACCTGTAAACAAAACAAACGGAATTGCTAATATTGATGTAACATAGAAAATGAACCCAGGTACAATACATAATAAAATACCTATGAATCCTAAAAATTGAACAGCTAAATATGTTGTAAAAATCACCCCAAATTTTCCATCTTTATAATGAATAAACAAATCTGAAAAGTCAGGATTTTGATGTTTATTAAATTTTTTAGCCATTGTCAAAATACTTACTGTAATCGGTGCTAAAGCTGCTGCAACTACAATACTAACAATATTACTCACCCACGCTAAAGGAGATAAAGCTTCCGCATAAACTTCATCTACATCAGACATATCTGAAATAGCAAAAGTAGGTACCGAAATGATTAATCCTAAAATAAAATTAATTGTGAAGCTAATTGCGAATGTAATTACAATTGCAAGAATTGCATATAATGCGATTCCCGAAAAAATTTCCCATGATTTTGAAAAAATATCTCCAACGTTTATATTAACTCCACGTTGCTTAATTTCTTCTATTCTTTGTCTAATTCTATCATCCATAGTTTTATATTTTTTTTAGATTTCCTCAAATCTACAAAATGTTAATAAAATGCAAAAGAAAATTTTACTGCCAATATGTCACATAGATTTATTATTTTTGCACGATAAAATATCCATTTTAGAATGCATACAGAAGAAAAACATATAGATGAAGCAAGACAAGGAGAGGCTTTGATGACTGCTCCTACTCGTAATGCAACAAAGAAATTATTCTTAGAAAGTTACGGATGTCAAATGAATTTCTCGGATAGTGAAATTGTTGCATCTATTCTAAATAACGAAGGTTACCAAACCACTCAAAAAGTTGACGAAGCAGATTTAATTCTTTTAAATACTTGTTCGATTCGTGAAAAAGCGGAACAAACAGTTCGTAAACGTTTAGGAACTTTAAACGCGATCAAAAAACAAAATCCAAGTCTTAAAATTGGTGTTTTAGGTTGTATGGCGGAACGTTTGAAACATAAATTTCTTGAAGAAGAACATTTAGTTGATATCGTTGTTGGACCTGATGCTTACCGCGATTTACCAAACTTAATCAACGATGTAGAAGATGGTCGTGATGCAGTAAATGTACAATTATCAAAAGAAGAAACGTATGCCGAAATTTCTCCTGTTCGTTTAGGTGGAAATGGCGTTACAGCTTTCGTTACGATTACTCGTGGCTGTGATAACATGTGTACGTTCTGTGTTGTACCTTTTACGCGCGGTCGTGAGCGTTCTCGTGATCCGCACTCAATTTTGAATGAATGTAAAGAATTAGCAGAATCTGGTTACAAGGAAATTACACTTTTAGGTCAAAATGTCGATTCATATTTATGGTATGGTGGAGGACCAAAAAAGGATTTCAAAAATGCAACTGATATTCAGAAAGCGACTGCTGTAGATTTTGCGCAATTATTAGACATGGTTGCTACGCAGTTTCCTAATATTCGTTTACGTTTCTCAACTTCTAATCCACAAGATATGGAAGAAAGCGTATTAGAAATGATGGCGAAACACAAAAACATTTGTAAATACATTCACTTACCTGTTCAATCGGGTTCTACGACTGTTTTAGAACGTATGAATCGTCAACATACTCGTGAAGAATATTTCGAATTAATTGATAAAATTCGTCGTATCGTTCCAGATTGTGCTTTATCTCACGATATGATTGCAGGTTTCTGTGGCGAAACAGAAGAAGAACACAAAGATACATTATCGTTAATGGAATATGTGAAATATGATTTCGGTTATATGTTCGCTTATTCTGAGCGTCCTGGAACACCAGCGCACAAAAAAATGCCTGATGATGTTTTACCAGAAGATAAAAAACGTCGTTTACAAGAAATCATCGAAATGCAACAAAAACATTCTGCTGAGCGTATGAATAGTTATGTTGGAAAAATTCATGAAGTTTTGATTGAAGGTAACTCTAAACGTGACGAAAATTTCTGGTACGGACGTAATACGCAAAATGCAGTTTTAGTTTTCCCTAAAGTAGAAGGAACTAAAGTTGGTGATTTTGTAAACGTAAAAGCAAATAGCTGTACAACGGCAACTTTGATTGGTGAAATGATTGAAGATTAATTTATCTTTTTCAACAATCAATCTGTCAATTGTATACTAAAAATAAAATTCGTCAATTCGAGTGATTTTTATGAATAAAATGATTAAAAATTGTATCGAGAATAGAATTTTAATAGTTTAAAACCTTTTTCTCGATACAAAATTCTAAAGAATTTCACTCGAAATGTCGGTTTTAATAAGACAATAATTGAAATTTGATAAATCATTTTTCGAAAACCTAAAAAATTAAAAAATGGATTCTTTACAAACTATCAAACAACGTTTTGGAATCATTGGAAATAATATAGCCTTGAATCGTGCTTTAGAAAAGGCGATTCAGGTTGCACCTACAGACATTTCTGTTCTTGTTATCGGAGAAAGTGGTGTAGGTAAAGAATTTATTCCGAAAATTATTCACAATCAATCTGCACGCAAACACAACAATTATATTGCAGTGAACTGTGGTGCGATTCCAGAAGGAACAATCGATTCTGAATTATTTGGACACGAAAAAGGTGCTTTTACAGGCGCTACACAAACACGTAAAGGTTATTTTGAAGTAGCAGATGGTGGAACTATTTTCTTAGATGAAGTTGGTGAATTGCCTTTAGCTACACAAGTGCGTTTATTGCGTATTTTAGAGTCGGGTGAATTTATGAAAGTTGGTTCTTCGGAACTTCAAAAAACAAATGTTCGTGTTGTTGCTGCAACGAATGTAAAATTGAAAGAAGCTGTTGAAAAAGGTAAATTTCGTGAAGATTTATATTATCGATTAAATACAGTTCAAATTGATATTCCTGCTTTGCGCGAGCGTAAGGAAGATATTAATTTATTGTTCCGAAAATTTGCTTCAGATTTTGCAAATAAATACAGAATGCCGCATATTGAGCTTTCTCCAGAAGCCCAAAATTATATTGCGAATTATCCTTGGCCGGGAAATGTGCGTCAATTAAGAAATTTTGCTGAACAAGTTTCTGTTGTGGAAAAAGACCGTGTGATTTCGTTAGAAAAAATCATGGAATTATTACCCAATAATTCAACAATGTTGACGGTAACAAATAAATCGAAAGATGGAAGTTCTTCTGATTTTATGGAACGTGAATTATTGTTCAAAGTTTTATTGGACATGAAAAAAGATTTGAACGATTTACGTGCTTTAACATTAGATTTAATCAAACACAAAGATGTTGAAGATTTTAATGGCAATACACAAGAATTGATTCAGCGCGTTTATCAAGATCAAAACGAACCAGAAGAAGATTTTGTGCCAAGTCAATATAATTTGGTTCCAACGAAATCTGCTCCAATTACACCAAATTATCAACAATCGCAATACGATTATTCGAACGATGTATATGATGTAAGTCCAATCGAAGAACCAGAATCTCTTTCGTTGCAAGATAATGAAAAGGAAATGATAAAATTGGCGTTGGAAAAACACAAAGGAAAACGTAAAATGGCGGCTGACGAATTGGGAATTTCTGAGCGAACATTGTACCGAAAAATCAAACAATATCATTTGTAATATGAACAAAATAAAACTATTCGTCCTTAGTATTTTTGCTATTTTTAGTTTAACAGGATGTATAAAATATTCACTTTCGGGAGCAGCAATTCAACCAGATTGGAACACAATTTATGTGGCAACTTTTCCGAATTACGCACCTCAACAAAATCCTACTTTGAGTCAAGATTTAACGATTGCGATTCAAGATATTTTTAGAAGTAGAACGAAGTTAAAGTTAAATTCGAATGAAAATTCTGACTTAATTATCGAAGGTGAAATTACGGGATACGATGTTGTTCCAGAAGCAATTCAATCAAATGATATTGCGGCAAAAAACCGTTTGACGATTTATGTAAAAGTTCGATACATCAACAATAAAGACGAATCAAAAAGTTATGACAGAACATTTTCTGCTTTCCAATTATATGACGGAAATGCAATGTTAAGCGCTGTAGAATCGTCAATTGTTCCTTTAATTATTGATGATATTCGCGACCAAGTTTTTGCGTCTATTGCGATGGATTGGTAAAAAAATAACCTTATATTTGAGCAATGACCAGAATTGAATATTTAGTAGCACATCCGTACGAAGTTGAGAAATCGGACATTCCACTTCTTAAAAAAGAGGTAGAAAAATATCCGTATTTCTACACATTGCGCGCTTTATTACTTTATGGTTTAAAAAAGGAAAATCATCCTTCTTTTGAGGATTATTTGAACAAAACTTCAATTCACAGTAGCAATCGTGTCGATTTGTATCATTACATCAATTCAGAACCAATTCAAAAAGAAATTCAAACAAAAACTGAAACTATTTCTCCTGAAATGGAAGAAGAAATAATGGAAGAATTAGTTGAAAACGAAATTATTTCTGAACCAATTTTAGAAAATTCTACTTCTGAAATCATCGAAAACAATAACGAAACAGTTGAAGTTATTGATGAAATCATTGAAGAAAAAGAAGAAGAATTAAACCAAGAAATTGAAGTTGTTTCTGAAACTAATTCAGAAGAAATCAATGAAGATATTGTAGACGAAATGATCGAAAATGATACAGAAGAATCTGAATTGAGAACAGATCATGTTGTTGATATTATTTCGGATGAAGAATTGAACGAAGTTGCTGAAATCACGAATAAAGTTGTGGTAGAAAATAATTCGAAAGAAGAAAATTTAACTTCTGAGAATGATATCGAAAATGCTGTTCAACAAACTTCTGGAATTGAAATTATTGAATCTGAACCTCAGCAAGTAATTAAAACAATAGTAACAATAGAAGATAATCAGGAAGAAGAAATTGTAGAAGGATTGTCTGAAAATGCTGAAGTAATTGAAGAATCTGAACCTGAAATGGTTGAAGAAAAAGTAGAGATCATTGAAAATAATTCGGATGAATCGACGTTTTCTTTTTCAGATTGGTTGAAAAAAGTTCCTTCTCAATCAAAAACACAACAAGAGATTGAAGAAGAGCAAGAAATTGCAGAAAGAGAAATAAAATATAAGTTGATTGATGACTTTTTGGAAAAAAATCCGAAAATCGTTCCGATGAAAAAAACGGATATTACACCAGTCAGCACACCATCAAATTTCGTTCAGAACACGGAAGAATATTCGGATTTGATGACCGAAACTTTGGCTCAGATTTATATTGAGCAAAAAAAATATGATAAGGCAATTAAAGCTTATAAGATATTAATTTTGAAATATCCAGAAAAAAATAGTTTATTTGCAAATCGAATTAAAGAAATTGAAAATTTAAAAAACTCTAAATAATAAAATGGGACTATTTCAGTTTTTCATGATTATTATCATGATTTTATGTGTATTATTAGTACTAATCGTATTATCTCAAAACCCTAAAGGAGGAGGATTATCTTCTACTTTCGGAGGTGGTGGAGGAAGCCAAATGTTTGGAGTTCAAAGAACAAATAAATTCTTAGACAACACAACTTGGGGATTATTTATCGCTGTAATCGTATTGATTATTGGAGCAAGTGCTTCGCATGAAAATCCAAATGCGATAAAACCAATTAAGCCAAATGTTACGGCACCGGCTAATAATTTACCAACACAACCTGCTGCAAACGGAGCAAGTCAAAATCAATTACCAGCTCAACCAGCGAAGTAATTTTGATAAGAAAATAAATTAAAAAACGCGAATCATCGAATGATTCGCGTTTTTTAATGCCTTATATTGAATATTTATTCATAATTTAGTCCTAAACACTGAATATGAAACACTATTACTTCTTTATACCTTTAATATCTTTGTTTCTTATTAATTGCGGTCAACAAAAAATTTTAAAAACTATTTCTATGAATGAATTAAATATTTTTAGAACTGCATTTGATGGCAAAGGGTGTAAAAACGAAATAAAAGTTTTCTCAAATATGAAAGATTTTGATGAATTTCAAAAGTCATTAATTATTCCGGGACAACGAAACGCTCCATTAGAAATAATTGACTTCTCAAATAAAAATATTGCAGTTATTTGTAAAGAAGATATTGATCGTTACGAAATCTCAGAATTAACTAGTTCTTCTAAAAAAAACATTTTAAAACTACATCAATATAAAGATGAAGCTGATAAATCTATCAACTTATTTTTTATAGAAATACCTAAAGAAATTAATTATTTAACACTAGAATATTGAAATTTATGAAAACAAAATTTATTATCTTATCTCTTCTGATGGGAGGAAGTTCGGTTTTTGCGCAAAGTAATCATTGGCAAGAATTGAAAAATAAAAATTTTCAACCTACTAATTTAGTTGAAAGATCAACTGTTCCTAAAGAATTTACATTATTTAAATTAGATGTTACAAGTTTACTTAATGACTTAAATTCTATTGCCAACAAAGGGAATAATAATGCTCAGTTAGTAAACATTCCGAATGAAAATGGAGAAATAACAAAATATCTTGTTGAAGAAGCATCTATTATGGCGCCTAAATTACAAGAGAAATATAACACTATTAAATCTTATGTAGGGAAATCTGTTGATGGAAAAGCTACAATCCGTTTTAGCTATTCTCCATATCACGGTTTTAGTGCAATGATACAGAATGGTCACGATATTTCTTATATTGATGCTTATACGGAAGATTTGTCAACTTACATTTCTTATAGTAGAAAAAATGTTGATGATAATATTAATTTTTCTTGTCATACAGATGATGTATATCAACAGAAATTAATCAATCAAATCACAAATGATATACCTACGAATAAAACTGCTATTGATGGTAAAATGAGAAAATACCGTTTAGCTTTAGCGACAACTATAGAATACTCTAGATACCATGTAAATAGAGCAGGATTATCATCTGGTACATACGAAGAAAAACTAGCAGCTGTTATTTCAGCTATAAATGTAGCTATGACTCGTGTAAATGGTGTTTATGAAAAAGAGTTTGGTGTAACAATGGAACTAGTGGAAAATAATGATAAAATTATTTTTATTACAACAGATGAATACACCAACAATAGTGGAAGTGCTATGCTAAAAGAAAATCAAATTGTTTTAGACAGAGAAATAGGTGTAGATAATTATGATATTGGCCATGTTTTTTCTACTGGTGGTGGTGGAGTAGCTTACTTACAAAGCCCTTGTAGCACAATTAAAGCAGGAGGTGTAACTGGATTAGGAGCACCAATAAATGATCCTTTCTATATCGATTATGTAGCTCACGAAATGGGACATCAATTTGGAGCACCACATACTTTTAACAATTCTTGTGGAGGAAATCGCTCAGGCGCTACAGCTGTTGAACCTGGTAGTGGAAGTACCATTATGGCTTATGCTGGTATTTGTCCTCCTAATGTACAAAATAATAGTGACCCTTATTTTTCTACTGTAAGTGTTAGTAATATATATAATTTTATTACTTCTACAAATGGAAGTTGTTCAGTAAATACTGATTCAGGAAACAATGAGCCTGTTATTGCTCTAGATAAATTGTCATATAACATTCCTCACTCAACTGCTTTTGTTTTGGAAGCAACAGCTACTGATCCTGATGGAGATGCAATAACATACAACTGGGAACAAACAGATACACAAATAGCTACGCAACCTCCTGTATCTACTAATAAAAATGGACCAACATTTCGATCTCTTAATCCAACTACAGTAGGATACAGATACTTCCCTAATTTACAATCAATTGTTGATGGTAAATTAACTTTAGAGACAAATCCAGCTCCTATGAACTGGGAAGTTATTCCAAGCGTTGCTCGTACGCTAAAATTCTCTCTTTTAGTTAGAGATAACAATCCTAAAGGAGGTCAAACTGATCGTAAGAATGTTGTTCTTGTTACAAAAGATTTCGGACCATTCAAAGTGACTTCGCAAGCGACAACTGATTATTGGACACAAAATTATCCTGCTACAATTACTTGGGATGTTGCGGGAACGGATGCAAACGGAATTGATACACAAAACGTAAAAATCTTATTATCAGTTGATGGTGGAAAAACATTTGATTATGTTTTAGCTGAATCAGTTCCAAATAATGGAAAATATGATTTCACAGTTCCAACGAATGTTTCGTTAACAAAAGAAGCGCGCATTATGATTAAAGCAATTGATAATGTTTTCTTAGCGGTAAATGCTTCAAATTTTGAAATTTCTGATAAATTGGCAACTTCTGAGATCAATTCAAAAGATTTAGCGACAATTTCTCCAAATCCTTCAAATGGAATAATCAATTTAGATTTTACAAAATCATTTACAACAGGTAAAATTACGGTGACAGATTTAGCAGGAAGAACAGTTTACTCAAACAAATTGAATTCTTCTAAATCTCAACAAGTTAATTTATCTAGTTTATCAAATGGAGTTTACATTGTTTCGATTGAAGCTGGCAACGAACAATTCACGAAAAAAGTGATTATTAAAAAATAATTATTCATAAAAATTACTTTAAATGCCAAGTTGTCTGACAGCTTGGCATTTTTATTTTTTCTCATTACAATTAACTTATCCATAATGGCAGAAATTGGCTATTGGCACGTTTTTCGTTGGTTAAAAATCATCAATTTAGAAAAAATAAAAAATACAAATATGTCACAATTAAACATTAAACCATTAGCAGATAGAGTGGTTATTGAGCCTGCTCCAGCAGAAACTAAAACAGCTTCAGGAATTATTATCCCAGATTCAGCAAAAGAGAAACCACAAGAAGGAATTGTTGTTGCAGTTGGTAATGGAAAAAAAGATGAACCAATGACTGTTACAGTTGGTGATAAAGTTCTTTACGGTAAATATTCAGGAACTGAATTAAAATTAGAAGGTAAAGATTACTTAATCATGCGTGAAGCTGATATTTTGGCAATCATCTAAATTTAGTTGTAATAAGTAAAATGTATTAAGTACAAAGTAACTTATTTTTTAATTTTTAATCATATTCGACTTAAGACTTAAGACTTAAGACATCAAAACATAAATAAAAATGGCAAAAGATATTAAATTCGATATTGAATCAAGAGACGCTTTAAAAAGAGGTGTTGATGCATTAGCAAATGCAGTTAAAGTAACATTAGGACCAAAAGGTCGTAACGTAGTTTTAGAAAAATCTTTCGGTGCTCCACATGTAACAAAAGATGGAGTTTCTGTAGCTAAAGAAATCGAATTGGAAGATCCAATCGAAAACTTAGGTGCACAAATGGTGAAAGAAGTTGCTTCTAAAACAAATGACGTTGCTGGTGATGGTACTACAACTGCTACAGTTTTAGCTCAAGCTATCGTTCGCGAAGGTTTGAAAAACGTTGCTGCAGGTGCGAATCCAATGGATTTGAAACGTGGTATTGATAAAGCTGTTGCTGGAATCGTTGCTAACTTAAGAGAGCAATCTCAAGAAGTTGGTGATTCATCAGAAAAAATTAAACAAGTTGCTTCTATCTCTGCAAATAACGATGATACAATTGGATCATTAATCGCAGAAGCTTTTTCTAAAGTTGGAAAAGAAGGTGTTATCACTGTTGAAGAAGCAAAAGGAACAGAAACTTACGTTGACGTTGTTGAAGGAATGCAATTTGACCGTGGATACCAATCGCCATATTTCGTAACAAATGCAGATAAAATGATTGCTGAGTTAGAAAATCCTTACATTTTATTATGCGAGAAAAAAATTTCTAACTTACAAGAAATCTTACCTTTATTAGAGCCAGTTGCTCAATCAGGACGTCCATTCTTAATCATTTCTGAAGAAGTTGAAGGTCAAGCTTTAGCTACTTTAGTAGTGAACCGTTTAAGAGGATCTTTAAAAATCGCTGCTGTTAAAGCACCAGGATTTGGAGATCGTCGTAAAGCTATGTTACAAGATATCGCAATCTTAACAGGAGGAACTGTTATTTCTGAAGAGCAAGGAATTACATTAGAAACTGCTACTTTAGAAATGTTAGGTACTGCAGAAAGAGTAGTTATCGACAAAGACAATACAACAATTGTTAACGGAGCTGGTAATGCAGAACAAATCAAATCTCGTGTTAACCAAATTAAAGCGCAAGTAGAAACAACTACTTCTGACTATGATCGCGAAAAATTACAAGAGCGTTTAGCTAAATTAGCTGGAGGTGTTGCTGTATTATACGTTGGTGCTGCTTCTGAGGTTGAAATGAAAGAAATCAAAGACCGTGTTGATGATGCTTTACACGCAACTCGCGCAGCTGTAGAAGAAGGTATCGTTGCTGGTGGTGGTGTTGCTTTTGTTAGAGCTTTATCTAACTTAACAATTGATACTACAAATACTGACGAAGCGACAGGTGTTAAAATTGTAACGCGTGCAGTTGAAGAACCATTACGCCAAATCGTTCACAACGCTGGTGGTGAAGGTTCTGTAGTTGTTGCAAAAGTAAAAGAAGGAAATGGTGATTTCGGATACAATGCAAAAACTGACGAATATGTAAACATGATCGAGGCTGGAGTTATTGATCCAACTAAAGTTGCCCGTGTTGCATTAGAAAACGCTGCTTCTGTTGCAGGTATGTTAATCACGACTGAGGCGGTTGTTACAGAAATTAAAAAAGATGAGCCAGCTATGCCGCCAATGGGAGGTGGAATGCCAGGAATGATGTAATCATCAACTCATAAAAATATACAATAGAAAAAGCCATTCAGAAATCTGAATGGCTTTTTCATTAAGTCATAAATAATAAAAACTATATAATCGTCGATTTCCCCATCAATACATTTTCAAAATTGAAATATGAATGATGATCATGATCGCTCAATAATATCTTCGCAATATAATTTGCCACAACAGATGTCGAATAATCGCTCGTTTCATCTAAATCTGAAGTTACAATCAAATTATTAATCGCATTTTCCACCGCATTTTCTATTGCTTGCGCGCCTTCTTCTAATCCCAAATAACGCAACATCATTGCAGCACTCAAAATAGAAGCCATCGGGTTTGCAATTCCTTTTCCTTTTGCTTGTGGATACGAACCATGAATAGGCTCGAACAATGCATTTTCTGTACCAATAGAAGCCGAAGGCAACAAACCTATACTTCCTCCAATTACACTTCCTTCGTCCGAAATAATATCACCAAACATATTCTCTGTCAAAATCACATCAAATTGTTTTGGATTGATAATTAATTGCATCGCTGCATTATCAACAAACAAGAAATCTAATTCAACTTCTGGATATTCTTGGCTAATATCCATCGCTACTTTTCGCCACAAACGAGACGTGTCCAACACATTTGCCTTGTCTACCAACGTTACTTTTTTGCGACGTTTCATTGCTTCCTGAAAAGCTAAATGTGTAATTTGCT
Source organism: Empedobacter sp. UBA6745 (assembly GCF_002453775.1). Classification (NCBI taxonomy): domain Bacteria; kingdom Pseudomonadati; phylum Bacteroidota; class Flavobacteriia; order Flavobacteriales; family Weeksellaceae; genus Empedobacter; species Empedobacter sp. UBA6745. Next base: position 38,249 of record NZ_DKHL01000019.1, on the reverse strand, counting down.
CAATGTCTTTTCTATTGTACGAACACGTATCATACGCATGCGAACCATCTTGCGCTGTAAATTTTTCTCCAAAATAAATTCCATTAATCAACTCACGAAAAATAACCATATCTGTTCCTTCGATGTGCGAACGTTTCAATGGACTTTTCCCTAACAAAGATTCGTAAGCCTTGATTGGACGGATATTTGCAAATAAACCAAGTTCCTTTCTCAGCTTTAACAAACCTTGTTCGGGACGAACTTTAGCGTTCGGATTATTGTCATATTTTGGATCTCCAATAGAACCAAACAAAACCGCATCTGCATCTTTACATAATTGCAACGTCGCATCAGGCAAAGGATTTCCCGTTTCGTCAATCGCAATTGCACCAATCAAAGCTTCCTCAAATTCGAAATTATATTTAAAAATTTGTTCAACGACTTTCAGAACTTTTATTGTTTCCGAAACGACTTCTGGTCCTATTCCATCGCCAGAAAGTACTGCAATTTTATGCGTTTTCATGTTGTAAAGATTTATGGTTTTGTTCGTAAGTTTCTATTTTATCTTTTTGACTGATTAAAAAATCAATGTCATCATATCCATTTAATAAACAGATTTTTTTATAAGAATCAACATCAAAATTAATGGTTTGATCTTGAATTTTTAAGGTTTGATTTTCTAAATTAACTTCAAATTCTGTTGAAGGATTTTGATCGATAATTTCAAAGATTTGATTTAAGATTTCATCTGAAACAACGATTGGTAAAATTCCGTTATTCAATGCATTTCCTTTGAAAATATCTGCAAAATAACTACTAATCACTACATCAAATCCGTAATCTTTGATTGCCCAAGCAGCATGTTCTCGGCTACTTCCGCAACCAAAATTTTTACCAGCAACTAATATTTTTCCAGCATATTTTGAATCATTCAGCGGAAAATTTTCAATTGATTGATTATCTTGATTAAATCGCCAATCTCTGAATAAATTATCTCCAAAACCTTCTCTACTAATCGCTTTCAAAAAACGAGCTGGAATAATTTGATCGGTATCTATATTTTCTATTTTAATCGGAACAGCCGATGATTTTAGTTGATTGATTGAATCCATTTTGAGTAAATTTTAATTGATATCAACAATTTTTCCGTGAATTGCAGCAGCAGCAGCAATCAAAGGACTAGCTAATAATGTTCTTGAATTTGGACCTTGACGACCTTCAAAATTTCTATTCGAAGTCGAAACACAATATTTTCCTTCTGGAACTTTATCGTCATTCATCGCCAAACAAGCCGAACAACCTGGTTCGCGCAATTTGAATCCAGAAGCTTCAAAAATTTTATCCAAACCTTCTTCTATCGCTTGCTTTTCTACTTGTTTCGATCCCGGAACAATCCACGCAGTTACATTTTCATTGCGCTGTTTTCCTTTCACATAATTCGCCACTTCACGCAAATCTTCGATTCTCGCATTGGTACAACTTCCGATAAACACATAATCAATTGGATGATTGATGATTGATTGATTATCTTGGAAGCCCATATATTTCAATGCTTTTTCAAACGATTCTTTTTCATTATCGCTTAACGAATCTTTTGACGGAATGATATCTTTCACCGAAATTCCCATTCCCGGATTCGTACCAAACGTAATCATTGGATAAATATCCGCTGCATCAAATTCTATTTCTTCATCAAAAATCGCATCAGCATCACTTGGTAACGTTTTCCAATATGCTACTTTTTGCTCCCATTCTTCTCCTTTCGGGGTAAATGGTTTATCTTTTAAATAAGCAAAAGTCGTTTCATCAGGTGCAATCATTCCGCCACGAGCGCCCATTTCAATCGACATATTACAAACTGTCATTCGACCTTCCATCGACATATTCTCGAAAACATCTCCAGCATATTCACAGAAAAAACCTGTTCCTGCATTTGTTCCAACTTTAGAAATGATATACAAAATCACATCTTTTGGTTGAACATTTGGATTCAGTTTTCCGTTGACTTTGATTCGCATCGATTTCGGTTTATTCATCAACAAACATTGACTTGCAAAAACCTGCGCAACTTGACTTGTTCCAATTCCGAAAGCAATCGCTCCAAAAGCACCATGCGTAGACGTGTGACTATCACCACAAACCATACTCATTCCCGGTTGCGTAACACCCAATTCTGGCGCAATAATGTGAACAATTCCTTGATACGGATGACCTAAGCCATAAAAAGTAATATTATTTTTTTCGCAATTAATTGCTAATTGTTCTAATTGTTGTTTTGATAATGGATCTCGAACTGGCTGATCTTGATTAATCGTTGGTACATTATGATCCGCAGTTGCTACAATTTGATCTGGACGAAAAATTGGAATATTTCTCGCTTCTAATTCTGCAAAAGCTTGCGGACTTGTCACTTCGTGAATTAAATGTTTATCAATATAAATCACTTGTGGTCCATTTTCTACTTGGCTGACAACATGGGCATCCCACACTTTATCGAATAATGTTCTCATGCGAATTTTCTTTGTGTTGATTGGTTAAACTGATGCATTAGTCCAAGTAAATCTTCGCGAACAACTTCTTTCTTCGAATCTGCGATTTCTAAAAATTGTTCATATAAAATATCTAATTCATTTTTAGATGTATCAAAACCGATATCTTTCAGACGATAAGCTAACGCTGAACGTCCACTACGAGCTGTCAAAATAATAGAGGATTCATTAACACCAACATCAGCTGGATTGATAATTTCGTATGTTTCACGGTTTTTAATCACACCATCTTGATGAATTCCAGAACTGTGCGCAAAAGCATTCGATCCGACAATTGCTTTGTTTGGTTGTACCATCATTCCCATTGTTTCAGAAGTTAATTGGCTTAATTCTGTTAACATTTGAGCATTGATATCTGTATAAAAATTCAATTCTTTGTGTTGTCTAAAAATCATCACGATTTCTTCTAAAGCGGTATTACCAGCGCGCTCACCAATTCCATTAATTGTACATTCAATTTGGCGTGCTCCATTTATTGCTCCTGCAACTGCATTCGCTGTCGCTAAACCTAAATCGTTATGATTGTGGCAAGAAATAATAACATTATCAATCCCTTGAACATGATCTTTCAAATATTTAATTTTATTTCCGTACTCAAAAGGTAAACAATAACCCGTTGTATCTGGAATATTAAGAACCGTCGCACCAGCTTTTATCACTTCTGCACAAACTTGAGCAAGAAAAGCATTATCCGTTCTTCCTGCATCTTCAGCATAAAACTCAACATCATCTACAAATGTTTTTGCATAAGCAACCGCTTCAACTGCACGTTCGATAATCGCTTCACGATTCGAATTAAATTTGTGAATAATATGAGAATCTGAAGTTCCAATTCCGGTATGAATTCTTGGTTTTACCGCATATTGCAAAGCTTTAGCAGCAGATTCTATATCTTTTTTGTTTGCGCGAGTTAAACCACAAACTGTGGCATTTTTCACTAATTTTGAAATTGCATTTACGGCTTCGAAATCTCCAGGACTTGAAATTGGAAAACCAGCCTCGATAATATCAACGCCTAATTCGTCCAATCGAGCCGCAATTTCTAACTTCTGTTTTTTGTTTAACTTACACCCCGGCACTTGCTCTCCATCTCTCAGTGTCGTATCAAAAATTTGAATCTTCTCAGCACTCATTGCAATTAGTTTTGTTTGTTATTGTGATGTAAAATTAAAATTGTACTAACTTTAATTTTTCAAATTGAAATAGGTTTTACAATTCTTAAAGCCGAAATATTTTAATCAATCATTTTATTTTCAATCAATTATACATAATTTAATTACAATGTCAAATCATAACAAAGACGCACTATTTAGTTTAATAAAGTCGCTTAATCGTTCCGAAAAACGTCAATTCAAGCTTTATGTAAATCGTTTGCAAATTAATGCAGATGCAAAATTTTTGTTATTATTTGAAGCGTTGGATAAGTTGGAAGAATATGATGAAACGTTAATTTTAAAGAAAAAAATTACCACGAAACAACAATTATCAAATCTAAAAGCGCATTTGTACAAACAAATTTTGTTTAGCTTGAGGATGAATCCTTCGCAACAGAATTCGCGTATGCAAATACGTGAACAATTTGATTTTGCTACAATTTTATACCAAAAAGGCTTGCACAAGCAAAGTCTAAAAATGTTGGACAAAGCCAAAACTCAAGCCTTAGATTTTGACGAAAAAGCTATTGCTTATGATATTTTAGAGCTCGAAAAAATTATCGAATCGCAATTTATTACACGAAGTATTTCTGGTCGTGCAGATCAGTTGATTGAACAATCAGAAGAATTAAGTTTACAGAATTTACAAGCGAGTAAATTATCTAATTTATCGCTGAAATTATATAGTATTTTGCTCGAAAATGGGTATGCAAAAGATGATGAAGAAATTCAAAAAATTCAGAATTTCTTTGATTCGGAAACAAAAAATATCGATTTTAAGAAATTAAAATTCAAAGAGAAATTATGGTTTTATAAAGCAAATGTTTGGTTGTCGATGTTAACGCAAAACCTTCATTCTGCCTATGAATTTTCTAAAAAATGGGTTGAGTTATTTTACGAGAAAAAAGATCGAATTCTTAGTCATCCTGTTTGGTTTATCAAAGGAAATTCATATTTATTGAAAATTTTATATCTGAAAAAAAATTCAGAAGAATTCAAATTTTGGTTTGATAAATTGGAATCTGTTTACGAGATTTTGCCTCAAAATGATAATGTGGAAGCCCTTTGGTTTATCAATAAATTTAATAGTAAACTGAATTATTTTTTCATTAATCCGAAAGAAAATATTAGTCCATTTTTGATTAAAGATATTTTGCGCGAAATAAAATTGCATCAACATAAAATCGATAATCATCATATTTTGGTGCTTTATCTAAAGATTGCTGCGTATTATTTTCTGAATAAAGATTGGGATAATTCCTTTGATTATTGTCAAAAAATTATCAATAGTGAATCTACAATTCAAGAAGATTTACATTTTTACACCTTGGTTTTGATTATGATGAATTTATATGATTCTGGCAACGATCAAGAATTGGATATGTATTCGTACAAAACGCATCAATTCTGTAAAAAGATGAAAAATAGTAACATTATTACACGAAAAATTAGTTTATTTTTTATTGAGTTGAATGATTTGTATCCGCATGAAAAAGTGAAAGCTTTTCGAGAATTAGATGATTTCTTGAAAGATTCGGACAATCAAAATTTGTTGCGAAGAAATACCAATTACATCAATCTTAGACGTTGGATGGAAGATAAAATTTAAATTTCATGAATTCAAATTAATAATTTCTCTCTATTTATCAAGTAAAGACAATTAATAAATCTAGAGTTCAATAATTTTCTATAAAATAAAATCTATTCAATTTATCTCAAAACAATAATTTATGTAAAAAATCATTGTTTTTTCTGCGTATTATTTCGCAAAAAAGGCTATTTATTAATACCTTTGCAACGTAAATATATTTTTGAGAAATGGAAAAACAACCTCAAGAGGTAGTGTTAGTTGGTGCTGGTATCATGAGTGCTACTTTAAGCATACTTCTTAAAAAAATAAATCCGGCTATTAAGATTTCTGTTTTCGAAAAATTAGATAAGATTGGATTTGAAAGTTCTGATGCTTTCAATAATGCAGGTACTGGTCACTCTGCTTTTTGTGAATTGAATTATACGCCAATGGACAAAAATGGAGTGGTTAATATTGATAAAGCAATTAATATTGCAAAACAATTTGAAACTTCGAAAGAGTTTTGGTCTTACTTAGTCGAAAATAATTACGTTTCTTCTCCAGAAAAATTCTTACGTCCTACTCCACATATGTCTTTTGTTTGGGGCGATGACGATGTAAATTTCTTGAAAAAACGTTACGAAAAATTATCTCAACATCCTTTATTCAAGGATATGGAATATTCGGATGATGTTTCTAAAATCAAAGAATGGGCTCCATTAATTGTTGATGGTAGAAAAGGTAATGAAAAAGTTGCGGCAACGCATATGAACTTAGGAACTGATGTAAATTTTGGTGAATTAACGCGTCAAATTTTCAAAGGTTTACAAGACAAAAAAGAAATTACGTTAGAAACTGAACACGAAGTAAAAGACTTAACTCGTCTTAGCAACGGAAAATGGGCAGTTAAAGTAAAAGATTTAAAATCTGGAAATAACAAAGCGCTTAATGCTGATTTCGTATTTATTGGTGCAGGTGGAGGAGCAATTTTATTATTGCAAAAATCTGGAATTCCTGAATCGAAAAAATTTGGAGGTTTCCCAGTTGGTGGACAATGGTTAATTTGTCAAAACGAAGAAGTCATCAAAAAACATCATGCAAAAGTATATGGAAAAGCAAAAATTGGTGCACCACCAATGTCTGTTCCTCACTTAGATACACGTGTTATTGATGGAAAACAATCTTTATTATTTGGACCATTTGCAACATTCTCAACAAAATTCTTAAAATACGGATCTAATTGTGATTTATTCAAATCTGTAAACTTAGGAAACGTAGGATTTTTGATGAATTGTGGTTTAAACAATATCGATTTAACAAAATACTTGGTAGAACAAGTAATGTTGTCTAAAGCGAAAAAGGTAGAATCTTTACAAGAATATTTCCCTGAAGCGAAATTAGAAGATTGGTTCGAACAAACTGCTGGACAACGTGTTCAAGTAATCGAAAAACAAGACGGAAAAGGAGTTTTGAAATTTGGTACAGAAATCGTTACATCTCAAGATGGAACAATGTCTGCCTTATTAGGAGCATCTCCAGGAGCATCTACATCTGTTAGCGCAATGTTGAACTTGATGAAACAATGTTTCCCAGACTTGATGAAAAACAACTGGAACGAAGCGATCAAAGAAATGATTCCTTCTTACGGTGAAGATTTAGCACAAGCTGAATTAGTTGAAGCATCAAGAGCGCGTACAACTAAAGTGCTTAAAATTTTAGATTAAGATTTTTCTTACTTCATATAATTATAAATCCTGATATTCATTTATCAGGATTTTATTTTTACACAAAACTTAAGAACATAAAAAAAGGTTTGAGAATAAATTCTCAAACCTTTTAATTTTTTCTGAACATCTTAGCCTTTCTAGTCTTCGCTTTTGATAATTTCGTATTCAACTTGCATCACTCCTGTGTTGGTGTGACCAATTTCGCTGAATGCAGCTTGACTTAAGTCTAAAACTCTAGATTTAGCGTATGGACCTCTGTCGTTAATTTCTACAACCACAGATTTACCATTTCTGATATTCGTAACTTTTACTTTCGTACCAAATGGTAAAGACTTATGGGCAGCTGTTAGTTCGTGTTTGTCATACGTTTCACCACTAGCTGTCTTGCGTCCGTGGAATTTGTCTCCATACCAAGAAACAACTCCTGTCGAGATTTTTCGAGCGCTATTCTCGATAAGTTCTCCAACCAACTTTTCATCTTCAACTGATAATGTATCTTTTTTGATGGTATCATTATCAATATCTTTACTAAATCTTTTCTCAGAAGCTGGCATAATAATTGTATCATTATTACCAGAATCCTTAAAAATTTTACCATCAGCATTTGCTATTGGAAAAATCATTAACATTGCTATAAACGCTGTAATGCTTTTCGTCATCCTTTAGATATTTCTGATTTACTTTGCAAATTTAAGGGTATAAACACCTTCTTATTTAGAATTATTCTAATCGATTGATTTTTAATTCTAAAATCCCTTGTACTTTGCGAATTTAGATGCCTACAGCGATTTGTTAATTTAATGTTAAAATAAACTTGTAATCCTAATTTTTTTGGCAATAATTTATTTAAATCGGATATGTTATTGATTATCAATAAATAATGATTTTGTATAATTTGAAGAAATTTATCAAATAAAGAAATAAAAAAGGTAAAGTTTATAAAACTTTACCTTTTCTTAATTTTTAAAGATTTAAAAATCAATTATAAACTAGCTAAAATGTCTTTTACTTTAGCCGAAATTAATTTTCCTTCCGCTTTACCAGCCAATTTAGATGAAGCAGCTCCCATTACTTTTCCCATATCTTTTGGAGAAGTAGCGCCAACCTCTGCAACAATTTCTGTAATTGCAGCTGTTAATTCTTCATCTGATAATTGAACAGGTAAAAATTGTTGAATAACTTCTGCTTGCGCCAATTCTTTTTCAGCTAATTCTTTACGTTCATTTGCTTCGAATTGTTCAGCAGCTTCTTTACGTTGTTTTACTAATTTTTGTAATAAAGCAATTTCTTGATCTTCTGATAATTCTCCGTTAGCACCAGATGTTTTTGCTAATAATAATTCAGATTTTACAGCTCTTAAAGCTTCTAAAGCAACAGTATTTTTAGCTTTCATCGCTTCTTTTAACTGTGCCATTATTTGAGTTTCTAAATTCATTTGTTTTGCTTTTTAGACTACAAATTTAAGACAAAAAAAGGCTCATCGCAAAAGCAATGAACCTTTTCTATAATAAGAATATTTTTTACGAGTGATCGTTTATTAATCTACGTTATCGTGTAGAAAATTGTTTGGACGAATTTGTGTTTCGTTGTTACGATTCGTTCCGACAGAAAAATCAGAAGATTGATTATCATTACGATCAGATAAATTCAATCCTTGACGTTTGTAAGCAGGAATTGCTTCGTATTCGTCTACTTGAGAATTCGTCATCGTATTGTTGAATTTAAAATTAAATTGTTTCAAACGATTTCTTCTTTCTTCAATCATACTATTCAATTCAGGATCATTTGATTGCTCAATTGGTTGACTAAATGGATCTATAGCAACTTGTAATTCTTCAGCTTGTGGAGCAACAGAATGAGCTACATTAGATTGAACTGGCTCTACATTTCCATATCCTTCGTTCTTTGGAGCTTGATATCCAGCATAATTATTTTGAGGATAGTTTGACTGCTCTGAAGCTACAGGATTAGAATATGAATTATATGTTTGATTATTATTTACATTATTCGTTGGTTCTTGCGGACGATTAAAATCTGATTTCAAACGTGGTTCGAAATCATCATAAGAACGTCTCTCTTGCACTGGCTCATCATCAATATCATCTAAAACATAACGCTTTGGAGAATTATTTTCTTCGAAAGATTCTTCTGGCGTATTGTGATAAGTTTGTTGTTGAAAACTTTGGTTAATATCTGCTTGACGATAATTATTTTGAGGAGCCTCTGGCGTTTGATTTTGTTGAGGCGTTTGTGGTGCTTGCTGAGAAGCATTAGAACGACCAAAATCTAACGTCATTGGTTTTACACGATTCACAAAAGGTTGCTCAACTGATAACGTTTTATTAATTGGTTGTTCTTCCTCTAATGTATGTACAATTTTTTGTTCCTCTTTTCCTGTATACGCCTGATCTTCTGTAGGAAAACCAGTTGCTACAACAGTTACAGAGATAGAATCTCCTAAATCTAAGTCTTCACCAATACCCATGATAATATTTGCACTATTACCAGCTTCTTGTTGAATGTAATCATTGATGATACCGATTTCATCCATTGTAATTTCGTTATTACCAGATAAAATCAATAACAATACGTTACGTGCACCTGTAATTTTGTTGTTGTTTAACAATGGAGAATCTAAAGCAGAAGAAATTGCGTCTTTCGCTTTGTTTTCACCAGAACCTTGCGCAGATCCCATGATTGCTGTACCAGAATTTTTAAGTACTGTACGCGCATCACGTAAATCGATGTTCATTGCATAGTGTTGAGTAATAACTTCTGCAATTCCTTTAGCTGCTGTTGTTAAAACCTCATCAGCTTTCGAGAAACCATTTTTGAAACCTAAGTTTCCGTATAATTCACGTAATTTATCATTGTTGATAACAATTAATGAATCGACGTTTTGTCTTAATTTTTCGATACCTTTTTCGGCTTGTTCCAACCTCATTCTTCCTTCGAAAAAGAATGGCGCTGTAACAATCCCAACTGTTAAGATATCCATTTCTTTTGCAATACCAGCAATTACTGGTGCTGCACCGGTTCCTGTACCACCACCCATTCCGGCAGTAATAAAGACCATTTTGGTTCCTTCGTCTAAAACAGCTTTTACATCATCCATACTTTCGATAGCAGATTGCTCTCCTACCTCAGGATTTGCTCCAGCTCCTAAACCCTCTGTTATTGCTTGTCCTAATTGAATTCTTGTTGGTACTGGACTATTTGCTAATGCTTGAGAGTCCGTATTACAAATTACAAATTCTACACCTGCAATTCCTTGTTCAAACATGTAGTTTACGGCATTACTACCTCCACCACCTACTCCGATTACTTTGATAGCTTGAGATCGGCTCTTTGGTAAGTTGAACACAATATCTCCTGTTAACATATCACTCATATTCTTCTTATTAAATTGGTTCGTAATTTATTCTAGTTTATTCTTATTATTCAGTTTCGTTGATCATTTGGATAAATTTATCCGTCCATTTCGAAAAGAAATTTTTCTTTTCTGGTTTAGATTTAGCTTCTTTCTTTTCTCCAATTTCTTGATCCAAGAATTCGTCCACTACTTCTTCTCTTTTTGGTTTTTGGATAATTTCTTCCTCAACAACAATTTCAGCTTTTACAGTCTTTTTTTGTTGCGTTGGTTGAATTCCAATTTCTAATTCTTCTTGGTTATTTAAATTATTAATAACTGGTTTTTCATAAATTTCGTGCTGATAATTCGCCGCTAATTCCTCTAAACCTTTCATTAATAAACCTACAGATGTTGCATATTCTGGTCCACTAATTTCCTCAGCTTTTGCACCAACAATATGTTCGTTAGAATATCCAATTCTTACATCCATTCCTGTTACATATTCTGTAAGTTGACGAATGTGTTTCAATTTAGATCCACCACCTGTTAAAACGATTCCTGCAATCAACTTTTTGTTTTGATCTTCGCAACCGTAATTTTTCAATTCCAAATATACTTGTTCCAAAATTTCCTGCACACGTGCATGAATAATTTGTGACAATCTTTTTAATGATATTTCTTTTGCTTCGCGTCCTTTTAAACCAGGAATCGATACAATTTCAGTTTCTTTATTTTCTCCTGGCCAAGCAGAACCAAATTTTTCTTTTAAAGCTTCGGCTTGCTTTCCAATAATAGAACATCCAACTTTAATGTCTTCTGTAATCACATTTCCTCCAAACGGAATAACAGATGTGTGTCGAATAATATTATCCTTGAAAATTGCAATATCCGTTGTACCACCACCTATATCAATCAATGCAACACCTGCTTCTTTTTCTTCTTCGCTAAGCGCAGCACTAGACGATGCAATTGGTTCTAAAGTAATACTTGCCAAACGTAAACCAGCAGCTTTTACACAACGTGCAATATTTCGGATAGATGAAACTTGTCCTACAACCACATGGAAATTAGCCTCTAAACGACTTCCGTACATACCAATTGGTTCGCGAATTTCACCTTCGTTATCAACCTTAAATTCTTGAGGAAGAACATGGATAATTTCTTCTCCAGGTAACATCACCAACTTATAAACTTGATTTGTTAATAACTTTAAATCATTATCATCAATCACGTCTTCTGAATTAGTACGAGTAATGTAATCGCTATGTTGTAAACTACGAATATGTTGTCCAGCAATACCAACAGTAACATCAGTAATTTTGACACCAGATGATCTTTCAGCCTTATCAATTGCCTCTTTTATCGAGTTAATGGTTTGTGTAATATTGTTTACAACACCTCTGTGTACACCTAAGCTTTTTGCTTGTCCGTGTCCAAGAATTTCGATTTTTCCGTTCTCATTTTTTCGTCCGACAAGCGCTACAATCTTTGTAGTCCCTATGTCTAAGCCAACTGCAATCTTACTATTGTTCTCCATTTTTTATTCGTTTGGTTGCTACAACTTGGTTTACAAATTTCAAGCTCAATTTTTCATAATCTTCAGTTCCTATAAAATCAATGTATTGATTATAGAATAATTTTAGATTATGTAACTTCTGTTCAAAGTTGTTTAAAGTTCCTAATTCTATATAATAGTTTCCTGTGTTTACAATTAAATTAAAAGAACGTTGTCCCACTTTTTGAATTGCTATGATATGATTTTTTAATAAATCGTCTGCTTTCAAAGCTTGAACAAATTTACTCAAATCCTCATATTCATTCGGTTTTACATCACCAGAAACTAAGATTACATCTGCTGAATTTAATTTAGATAAAGGCATTTTTCCGCCTTTTGTTGTCAAATAAAATTCATTTTTCAGCGTCTTTATTCTTGCTACTGCTGAGTTTGCTTTTATGTCAAGTCGTAAATGTCCGTTGATATCTTTACTTACTTGTACAGAATCCACAAAAGGACTCTCACTTACTTTTTGTTCGATTTCTTTTACATTCACTTCTCGTAGAGATTGTTTCAGAATGTCTTTTCCATCTTTGTTGATAATTTCTCTTATCGATTCATCATTAATAAAATAATTATCAACTGGCTGAACAAACGCCACGTCAATTTTATTCACTGTACGCGAAGCATTTTTAATTACCGTAAAACTAATCAAACCGATTAGCAAGGCAACTCCAAAAATCACTTTTATGATTTTCAATTTACGCTTCACTTAACCACTCTTTTATTGGTTTAACAATTGTATCAATATTTCCTGCTCCCACAGTCAATAATACATCAAAATCTTGTTTTTTGATGTTTGCTAAACTATCTTCTAATGAAGATACTATTTTTTCATTTAAATTCACCTTTTCTAGCAACCAATTTGAAGTAATTCCTTCGATTGGTAACTCTCTGGCAGGATAAATGTCTAATAAAATCAAACTATCTAACTGCGATAAACTTTCTCCAAATTCTTCTGCGAAATCTCTTGTACGTGTAAATAAGTGAGGCTGAAATACTCCCAACACTTTTTTACCTGGATAAAGTTCACGAACTGAACGAATTGCTGCATTCAATTCTGTTGGGTGATGTGCATAATCGTCGATGTAAATTTTTCCATTTGCTTCGAAACGATTAAAACGTCTTTTAACTCCAACAAAAGTTGATAAAGCTTCTTTTATTTTATCATGAGGAACTCCCATATAATCAGCAACAGCCAAAGCCGCAACCGCATTTTCCATGTTGTGATGCCCTGGTAATAAAATTCCGATATCTGTCAATGAACCGTTTGGCGTTTTTACATCAAACACATAATGTCCGTCAATAATTCTTACATTGTGCGCATCGTAATCTGCGTCCAAATCCACTCCATATGTAAAAGCTCCTTCGAAAGGCAAACCTTTGTGAACAAATAATTTTTCTTCGACAATTGCTGCAAATTCTTGAAACGATTTTTTCACTTCATCACGCTCTCCATAAATATCCAAATGATCAGCATCATCACTTGTGATAATCGCTAATTTTGGAGAAAGACGTAAGAAAGAACGGTCAAACTCATCGGCTTCTGCAACTGTATATTTAGATCCATTTAAGATGATATTCGAATCGTAATTTTCTGCAATACCACCTAAAAAAGCTGTACATTCTACATTCGCAACTTTTAGGATGTGCCCTAAAATAGACGAAGTCGTTGTTTTTCCGTGAGTTCCCGCAACACCAATATTGTATGTATGTTTGGTAATTTCACCTAACACTTCTGAACGCTTCATGACTTTAAAATCATTCACTAAAAAATAATTTAGTTCTGAATGATCTTTTGGTATCGCTGGCGTATAAATTACCAACGTATTTTCTGCATTAATTCCTCCTGGAATTAATTCGATATTATCTTCGAAATGAATATCAATTCCTTCAGCAATCAATTCAGTTGTCAACTCGGTTTGCGTTTTGTCATAACCAGCAACTTCTTTTCCGATTGACTTGAAGAAACGTTCCAAAGCACTCATTCCGATTCCTCCTGCACCGATGAAATAATAATATGTTTTATCTAAAATATTCATTATAATAAATTCAATAATATATCTACAATCTCTTTTGTCGCGTTCGGTTTCCCTAATTGCTTAATGTTTTGAGATAATTTATTTTTTAATTCTTCATTGCTCGCCAAAGCAATTACTTCTTTGACTAAATTTTGTTTTGCATCTGCATCTTTCACCATGATCGCTGCATCTTTCTCAACCAAAGCTTGCGCATTTTTGGTTTGATGATCTTCTGCCGCTGTTGGTAATGGAAGCAAAATAGTTGCTTTTCCAACAATACACAATTCAGAAATCGCCATTGCTCCTGCACGAGAAACAATCATATCCGAAGCTGCATACGCATCTTTCATGTTATAAATAAATTCAGTTACATGAATCGTTGGATATTTATTACCAACCAAGTTTTTGATTTTTTGATAATCTAACTTTCCTGTTTGCCAAATCAATTGAACGCCACTTGCAACAAATTCGTCAAGGTTTTCTAACCAAGCATTGTTCATTGCTCTTGATCCTTGTGAACCACCAACCGATAAAATTGTTGGTTTTTCTGGATCTAATCCAAAAGCTAAAATTGCTTCTGCTTTTGATGGTAAATTTTGAAAAATCTCAGCACGAATAGGGTTTCCTGTGTAATGCACTTTTTCTTGTGGAAACTGTGAAATTCCTTCGTAAGCTGTACAAATTGCACTGGCTTTATTTTTCAAAATTTTGTTGGTAACTCCTGGAAACGAATTTTGTTCTTGTAATAAAATCGGAACATTTTTGCTTCCTGCTACCCACAACATTGGTCCACTGGCATAACCTCCTGTACCAACAGCTAAATCTGGCTGAAAATCTTTGTAGATTTTTTTTGCAAGACTTAAGCTTTTTATCAATTTGAAAGGAAACTTTAAATTCGCTTTCATGTTACTTCTATCAAATCCAGAAATTGGTAAACCTTTTATGTCATACCCAACTTTTGGCACTTTTTCCATTTCCATTCTTCCTTCTGCTCCAACGAACAAAATTTGCGCATCTGGCAAACGTCTTTTTATTTCGTCTGCAATTGCAATAGCTGGATAAATATGTCCACCTGTTCCTCCGCCACTTATTAAAACTTTAGGCGATGTCTTCGATGTATTCTTCACTTAATACTTTTCTATCTTGTTCTAATTCTTCTTGCGATTTAATCTGAGTACTTACACTCAAAATTATTCCGAACGAAATACATGTCATCCAAATGGATGTTCCTCCGTAACTAATCATTGGCAATGGTTGCCCTGTTACTGGAATTAAATTAACCGCTACAGCCATGTTTACCATTGCTTGTATAATAATTGGTAAGCCCACTGCAAATACAAGTAGCGTACCAAAAACAGTATGAATTTTCGATGCGATGATACAAATCCGTATTAAAATCAGAAGGAAAATTCCAATTAATAGAATTGCACCAATTGCACCATACTCTTCTACAATAATCGCGAAGATAAAATCGGATGATGATTGAGGTAAAGTTTGTTTGAAAACACTTTTTCCTGGTCCAGCCATTTCATTCAATCCTCTTGCAATTGCAGCTTTTGCGTGTAAAACTTGATAACTTTCTAATCCAGAATCATCATTAAATTTCTCGATACGTGACATCCATGTGTGCACACGAGAATTTGTTACTAAATCTGGTCGAGATAAAGCCATCCACACAAATCCGCCACCAAGTATTAAACCTACCCCGGCAATTGTAAATAAATATTTGAATGGAAATCCACCAATAATCAACAATATTCCGCACATTCCAGCTAACATCAACGCTGTTGAACCATTAGAAGGAAAGATTAATCCTACAATTACAATAATTGGTAAGAATAATGGAACTGCTGTATTTTTCCACGTATATTCTTTGTCTCTATTTTTTGTTAAATAACGAGCTATATAAATCAACAACGCTTGCGAAGCAATCATCGAAGGCTGAATACCAATTCCAGTTCCCGGAATCGTTAACCAACGTGCAGCATTTGCACCTCCAATGGTCTGTCCTTGTACAAGTGTTATTGCCAAAACTCCAGAAAGTATAACAACAGCTGTTAAAGCAAACAAACCAAACCAACGATAATCAATACGTTGTAATCCATAAATGATAAATAAACCAATTAATAAAATCACAGCGTGTTTACCTAAATGCCCAAAAATAGTACCCGATCCTACCGTATACACCAAGTTAGAACTTGCTGAATAAACTGGTAAGAACGAAAATAGTGCTAACAATAAAATGAAAGCCCAAAGCGGTTTATCGCCTTTAAAATATTTTTGTACGATGTTAGACATTGGTTAGATTTGTTATTATAGTTTGCGTACGTTTTCTTTAAATTGATCTCCACGATCTTCATAACCGCTGAACAAATCGAAACTTGCACAAGCTGGTGATAGAAGAACCGTTTCTCCTTTTGTTGCTAATTTATATGATTGTTCTACACAATCTTTCATTGTATTTGTCTCAACAATTGTATCGATATATGGACTGAAAAAATCAACAATTTTTGCGTTATCAACACCCAAACAAACAATTGCTTTCACTTTCTTTTTCACGAAAGGTAAAACTTCGTTGTAATCGTTTCCTTTATCAGTTCCTCCAACAATCCAAACAACTGGTTTCGTCATACTTTCCAAAGCAAAATATGTTGCATTCACATTTGTTGCTTTAGAATCGTTGATAAAATCAATTCCTCCAATTGTCAAAACAGGCTCTAAACGATGTTCAACAGATTTGAAATCTGATAAACTCTTTTTAAGCTCCTCATTATTAATATCAATAATTTTTGCGGCTACAGCCGCAGCCAATGAGTTAGAAACATTGTGTTTTCCAATTAATCCTAAATCATTCACTAACATTGTAAAATCACCATTCGAATCGTTCACACGGAACAATTCATTGTTTGCGTATGCTTCATTTGTTGCATCCATCATTGTGAACGGTTTACGATGAGCTCGAATATCAATCTGATCAATCATCTCCATTGTTTTTGGATCATCCAAATTGTAGATAAAATAATCGTTTTCATCTTGGTTTTCAGTAATTCTGAATTTAGCCTTTGCATACAAATCAAACTGATAATTGTATTGGTCTAAATGATCTGGTGTAATGTTCAGCAAAATTGCAACATACGGTTTGAAATCTGTTTTGATATCATCTAACTGAAAACTACTTACTTCTAATACATAATAATCGAAATTGTCTTCTGCTACAGATTTTGCAAAACTTTTTCCGATGTTACCACCTAATCCTACATTTAATCCAGCTTGCTTTAGGATATGGAACATCAAACTTGTTGTTGTTGTTTTTCCATTAGATCCTGTAATCGCAATAATTTTTGCATCTGTATAACGAGACGCAAATTCAATTTCAGAAATAATTGAAATTCCTTTTTCTTCTAATTTCTGAATTAGCGCTGCTTTTTTTGGAATACCTGGACTTTTCATTACTTCATCGGCATTCAGAATTAATTCTTCTGTGTGCTGACCTTCTTCATAAGCAATTCCGCGCTCCTCCAAAAGTTGTTTATACTTGTCTTTTATTTGTCCCATGTCCGAAAGAAAAACATCAAAGTTTTCTTTCTTCGCAAGAATAGCTGTTCCTACGCCACTTTCTCCTCCTCCTAAAACGACTAATCTTTTCATTTTTTATCTAATCTTTAAGGTAATAATACTAATTACCGCTAAAATGATTCCGATGATAATTGCACGCACCACGATTTTACTTTCGTGATAACCTAACTTCTGAAAATGGTGATGTAGAGGAGACATCAAAAAGATTCTACGACCTTCACCAAATTTCTTTTTCGTGTACTTGAAATAAGACACTTGTAACATTACTGATAAACTTTCTGCGAAAAATATTCCGCATAAAATTGGTAGTAATAATTCTTTACGAACGATAATTGCCAAAACAGCAATAATTCCTCCGATTGTTAAACTTCCTGTATCACCCATGAACACTTGAGCTGGATAGGTATTATACCAAATAAATCCTATCAAACCTCCAAGGAAAGCTCCACAGAAAATCAAGACTTCTTCTGAACGCGGAATAAACATAATGTTCAAATAATCGGCGAACATTAAATTTCCGGAAACGAAAACAAACATCGAGATTGCTGCCATAATCACAGCCGAACTACCTGCTGCTAAACCGTCGATTCCATCTGTTAAATTTGCTCCATTCGAAACTGCTGTAATGATAAAAATTACTGCAAAAATAAAAATCGCTGCAACCGCCCATGTTGGTCGATCTTGCGCATCCATCCAAAATAAAATATCAGAATAGTTAAATTCATTTCCTTTCACGAAAGGCATTGTTGTTTCCAACGTTTTTTCTTCTGGACCAAATTTTATTTGTCGGCTGTATTCTGTTTGTTCTGTTCCTACAGGCGTTTTTACTCTATTTTCTTGATGTTTTACGGTAACTGTTGGACTGAAATAAAGCATTAATCCAACTACAACTCCAAGACCAACTTGTCCTAAAATTTTAAATTTACCTTGTAAACCTTCTTTGTTTTTTCTAAAAACTTTGATGTAATCGTCTAAAAAACCAATCACACCCAACCAAATTGTTGAAACCAACAAAATGATAATGTAAATATTATCTAATCTCGCAAAAAGTAAAGTAGGAATTAACGTTGCCAAAATGATGATTAAACCACCCATTGTTGGCGTTCCTGCTTTTTCGATTTGTCCTTTTAAACCTAAATCACGAACAATTTCTCCCATTTGTTCTTTACGTAAATAACTGATGATTCGTTTTCCGTAAAACAAACTGATGAACATTGCCAATAAAATTGCCATTCCCGCGCGGAAAGACGTGTATTGAAACATACGCGCTCCTGGAAAATGGATACCTTCTAAATAATCAAATAAATAGTATAACATTCTTTATTTGTTCAATATTTTACTCAATTCTGATGCAACTTCTACATCAGAAAAATGTGTTCTTACTCCGTTAATTTCTTGATACGTCTCGTGACCTTTTCCCGCAATCAAAATAATATCTTTTGGTTCGGCCATTTTAAGTGCTGTTTTTATAGCTTCTTTTCGATCAGTAATCTTCAAGGTGCGATTATAAAATTGCGCTTTTACACCAACTTCCATCTCACGAAGAATTTCTTCTGCATCTTCGGTTCTTGGATTATCTGATGTAAAAATGGCAAGATTAGATTTTTCGCTCGCGATATCGGCCATTTCAGGACGTTTTGTTTTATCTCGATCTCCACCACAACCTACAACTGTTATTAGTTTTTCGTTTTTGGTACGAATTCCTTCTATTGTATCCAAAACATTTTCTAACGCATCAGGTGTATGTGCATAATCCACGATTACGATAATTCCTGACTCCGTTTTGAATGTTTGAAAACGACCATCAACATTTCCTAGTGTGCTCAATGCTTTTAGAACTTCTAACTCATCTTGTCCTAAAATTGACGCTACACCAAAAACTAATAATAAATTATATGCATTGAATTGACCAATTAATGATGTCCAGAATTCTTTTCCATTGAATTCTAATTGCATTCCATCAAATTGGTGTTCAATAATTTTTCCTTTAAATTCTGCATCAGTTTTTAGCGCATACAATTTTTTCGTAGCAACTGTATTCTGAAGCATTACTTTTCCGTTTTTATCATCTGCATTCGAAATTGCCGTAGACGTTTTTGGCAAATCGTCGAAGAATTTCTTTTTTGCTTCAAGATAATTTGCAAACGTTTTGTGATAATCTAAATGATCGTGTGTGATATTCGTAAATCCAGCTACTTCGAAATGCAAACCAGCAATTCTATTTTGATGAATTCCGTGCGAAGAAACTTCCATAAAAGCAAATTCGCATCCTCTATCTACCGCTTCGCGAAACATTTTGTTCAATGTCAAAATATCTGGCGTTGTATGCGTAGACGGAATCACTTCACCATCAATTACAATTTTAATCGTCGAAATTAATGCACAAGCATAACCTAATTTTGTAAACAATTCGTACAACAAAGTTGTCGTTGTTGTTTTTCCATTCGTACCTGTAACTCCAACAAGTTTTAAATCTTTTGTTGGATTTTCATAAAAATTAGAAGCTAAAATTCCTAATGCAATCGTTGAATTTTCAACTTTCACATACGTTACTCCTTCAACTAAATTTTCTGGCAAAACTTCGCAAACAATTGCTTTAGTACCTAAACCAATCGCTTTTTCTATATACTGATGACCGTCAACTGTAACTCCATTTACAGCGACAAAAACATCATTTTTTGATACTTTTCTTGAATCAAATTGAATATTATTGACTTCAACTTTTGTTGAACCAATCGTTTCTGAGATGGAAACTTTATATAATAAATCAACTAAATTTCTCATCCTTCCAACATTAAATAAATTGTCTCACCCTTCTTAAATCTTGTTCCCGCAGGAATGGATTGATTTGTTACTTTTCCAAACCCTGAATATTGCACATCTAATCCTAAATTTTCTAATACCGGAATTGCTTTAGATCCTGTATGACCAGTCACATTTGGCACTATATTTTTAGAATTACTAACATTAATATCATCTCCTTTTTTAAACTCTTTCACCGCGTTCTTTTTTACTAAATCACGTGGCAAAGGTATGGGAGTTTTTGAATATACCCAATCGGCAATTTTCTTAAAAACCGGAGCAGTTACACTACCTCCATAAAACCCTTTGGCTGTATTTGGTTTGTGCACAACTACGATACAAGAATACTTTGGTTTTTCTGCTGGAAAATACCCTGCGAATGAAGCACGATATTGCATTCCTTTACCATCTCGCTTCCAATAATCAACACGAGCAGTACCAGTTTTACCAGCAATATCGTAATTACTATTACTAATAATACGTCCCGTTCCTTGTTCTACTGCTCCACGAAGCATTTCTTGCATCTGTTTTACATTTTCCAAAGACGTTAGTTGATCTACTAAAACGACAGGTTCAAAAACTTTATCAGGTTCACCTTTACGCGTGATTTTATCCATAAATAATGGTTTCAACATTTTACCATTATTTGCCACTGCGTTGTAAAAAGTCACAATTTGAATTGGAGTTAACTGTAAACCATATCCATAACCCATTACAGGTAACGTAATATTACTCCAAGATTTACTATCTGGACGGTGCATAATTGGACTTCCTTCTCCAAGAATATCTACTCCAAGAGGCGAAGTCATATGCCATTTATCCATTTTTTTGAAGAAAGCTTTTGGATTTTCTCCGTAGTATTTATTAATAATTTTTGCTGTACCAATGTTAGACGATTTTTTCATCACGCCATCTACAGTCAATGTTCCATAACCGTGTGTATCTGTAATCGTACGACCATAGAATTTATAACTTCCACCTCCTGTTTCTACAGTTGAGTTTTTATTGATAAAACCATCATCCATTGCTGCAAGCAACGAAACTGTTTTGAAAGTAGATCCTGGCTCTGCAGCTTCACCAACCGCATAGTTATAATCGTCGATATATGTTCCGTCTTTTTTGCGAGATAAATTTACAATTGCACGAACTTTCCCTGTCTGAACTTCCATCACAACCACACTTCCGTGTTGCGCTTCAAATTCAGAAAGTTGTTTGTACAAAGCATCGTAAGCAACCATTTGCAAATCGGCATCTATTGTTGTGTAAACAGATGAACCTGCTTGAGGCTCTTGCTCCCAACTTTTCATTGGTTTCCATTTACCACGTCCCATAAATTGCTCCCAACGACGACCTTCAATACCGCTTAATAAGTCAGAATAAGCTCCTTCTAATCCTACTTTTCCGCGTTGATCATCGTAACCAATTGTACGAACACCAATATCTTGAACAATTAATTCTCGTTTTGATTCAGTTTCATGAATAAATCCACCTTTGTTTTGACCTTTGTTGAAAATTGGAAATTTTTTGATGCGTTGATATTGCTCATAATCCAAATCTTTCACCAACATCATGTAACGATTTTTCTTTTTACGTTCTGTAGAAAATTTGTCGTAAAAATAAGAGGGAGATTTTGTAAACATCTTACCTAAAGAATCGGCAAGATTGTGCATTTCTGTTTTGAATAATTCATCTTTGATCACCGTCAAATCCACATAAACATTGTGTTTTGTAACAGTTGTAGCCATTAATGCGCCATTAGAAGCATATAAATTACCACGCTCCGCCGTAACAGTATCTAATCTAAAATTATTCTTTTCAGCAAAACGCTCTAATTCAACCCCTTCTACAATATTAATTCGAAACATAAAAACAATAATAAAGATGGCCCAAATCGCAAGCGCGCCGGCAAATACCCATCCTTTGATGACAATATTGTTTTTATTTTTCGCTGACTTCGTCATAAACTTTGTCTACTATATAATAAGGTTGTTTATCTGGAATTTTCAAACCATACACTGCCGTACGCTCCAAAATTTCCGTTTCTAATTGCATACGCATCAAATCGCGATGCTTATCTGTATATTGAGATTTTAAATCTTCTACTTTATCTTGCAATTCAGCGATTCGAACCACTTTTCGATCAACTAAATGCGAACTCGAAATACTCAAAAAAGCCAAACCTACCAGATACAACATAAACTTCCAGTTTTGTTCTGAGCCAGTTTTAATTAAAAACTCACCTCTCAACAAACCTGTAAAAGTTTTTTTCTCTGGTAATATTTTTTTCTTTTTTGCCATTCCTATTTCTTAATCCTCATTACGAACCGCAATACGCATTTTCGCACTACGAGCTCTTGGATTTTCATTAATTTCTTCTTGCGTTGGCACAATCACCTTTGATTGTAAAGGTTTGAAAGGCGCCGACCAATTTCCAAAAACGTCACGTTCTGGTTCTCCTTCAAAAATTCCGTTTTTCATGTAGCGTTTTGTCAAGCGATCTTCTAACGAATGATACGAAATAATAACCAAGCGACCACCTGGCTTTATCACTTCTCCACATTGCGTCAACATCTCTTTCAATGCTGCCATTTCATCATTTGCCTCGATGCGTAACGCTTGAAACATTTGAGCGAAAAATTTATTTTCTTTCATTTTTGGAATGAATGAAAAAATTTGCTTCAACTCATCAATTGTATTGATTTGTTTATCAGCTCTTGCTTTTACAACTTCTCTCGCCAAGCGATACGAACCTTGCAACTCTCCAAAATCATAAAAAACACGAGCAAGATCTTCTTCTTCGTATTCGTTAATAATTGTTTTGGCAGATAATTTTGCATTCTGGTTCATTCGCATATCCAATTCTCCATCAAAGCGAGTTGAAAAACCACGTTCTGGTGTATCAAACTGATGAGAAGAAACTCCCAAATCACCCAAAACACCATCAACTTGTTTTATTCCACGAAATCTTAAATTATTTTTCAAGAATCTAAAATTTTGCTCAACTAACTCAAATCGATCATCATCAATTTTATTACGAACAGCATCCACATCTTGATCAAATGAAAATAATTTTCCATTTTGATCCAAACGACTTAATATTTCACGTGAGTGTCCTCCACCCCCGAACGTACAATCTACATATATACCTGATTCGTTAATAATTAACGCATCAACACTATCTTTTAATAATACTGGATTATGATATTCACTCATCTTCTCCTAAATTTCCCATTACATCTTCCGCCAAAGAAGCAAAATCTAAATCATCTACATTAATCGACTCTTCATATTTGTCTTTATCCCAAATCTCGATCATGTTTACAGAAGAATTTAGAACGACTTCTTTATTAATTTCTGCAAATTTCACTAAATCTTTTGAAATCTGTAGCCTTCCATTTGCATCAACTTCGACAATTTTTAATCCAGCCGTAAAAATTCTAATAAAATCATTGTTTTTCTTCACAAATCGATTCAATTTATTCAAATCATTCATCACTTTTTCCCATTCTTTCATTGGATGCAGTTCTAAACAATTTTGAAACACAGATCTTTTCAACACAAAGCCATCTTCCAAACATTCAGCAAGTTGTTTCTTCAAACCCGCTGGTATTGGGAGCCTACCCTTTGTATCTACCTTACACTCATATGTTCCAATTAATGAATTCATGATAGATTTTTTCCAAAAATAAAGAAAATATTACCACAAATTACCATTTTTTACCACTTTTATTGAAATAGTTATCAACAATTTAAAATTTAGTATCAGATAGTTATGTTTTTTCTAACGCAAACCCCATGTATAAAATGAGAAATAATGTTTATATAGACCTTGTTTTGATAAGTGATTAATATGGATTGTTAAAGTTTTTCATATAAACCACGAAATAAAAAATATAATTAATTAAATTTGTCGACTTAATATCGAGTAAATGTTTTTTAGCTTAAAGAAAAAAGATAAGTTCTCTTACATAGAAGAAGGAGAGGGACAACCAATTGTTTTGCTTCATGGATTAATGGGTGAACTTAGCAATTTCAGCTCACTTACAAATTATTATGCACAAAGAGGATATAAGGTTTTCGCACCAGAATTGCCATTATATTCTTTATCTGTCATCAATACTAATATCAAAAATATTGCAAAACATGTTGCAAATTTTATTGAAGAAGTCGTTAAAGAACCAGCTATTTTAGTTGGAAATTCTTTAGGAGGACATATTGGTTTGATGGTTTGTCACAGACATCCGGAATATGTAAAAGCACTTTGTTTAACAGGAAGTTCTGGTTTGTACGAAAAATCTTTTGGAGAAACTTACCCAAAACGTGGTAATTACGAATATGTAGAACGTAAAACGCGCGAAGTTTTTTACGATCCTGCTATCGCGACAAAAGAAATTGTAGATGATGTTTTTGACACTGTAAATGACAGAAATAAAGCTATCAAAACTTTATATATCGCAAGAGACGCAATCAAATCTAACATGAAAGATGATTTAAAAGACATCAAAATGCCTGTTTGTTTGATTTGGGGAAAACAAGATAATGTAACTCCACCAGAAGTTGCAATAGAATTTGAAGAAGAATTACCAGACGCTTCTTTATTTTGGATTGATAAATGCGGGCACGCTCCAATGATGGAACACCCTGAATTATTCAACGAAATTTTATACAAATGGCTAATCGAAAAACAATTAGATCCAGCCACTAAAGCATAATTATGATTAAAAAAGCTGAATTCGTAAAAAGTTCGCAAAAATATACAGATTGTCCAGATCCTTTCAAACCAGAATACGCATTTATTGGGCGTTCTAATGTTGGAAAATCGTCATTAATCAATATGTTAGCAGATAAAAAAGCATTAGCTAAAACTTCTGCAACACCAGGTAAAACTCAATTGATTAATACATTCGAAATGGATGATACTTGGTATTTAGCCGATTTACCAGGTTATGGTTTTGCTAAAGCACCAAAAGGTGTCCGTGGTGGTTTCAATAAAATGATTTATGATTACATTGAGTTTCGTAAAAACTTAGTAAATGTTTTTTTATTGATTGATTCTCGACACACGCCTCAAAAAATAGATTTACAGTTTATGGAATGGTTAGGAAACAAACAAATTCCGTTTGCGATTGTATTTACAAAATTAGATAAACTAACGAGTACACAAATGCAAAAAAACTTGAATCATTACAAAAACGAGTTATTAAAAACTTGGGAAGAATTACCAAAAATATTTACAAGTTCGGCTTCGAGTAAAATTGGTAAATTAGAAATCTTAGGCTACATTGATAGTTTGAACGAACATCTTGTAGACGAGTTTAAGAAAGAACAATACAAAAAAGAATATTAAAAAAGTCGGAACTATGTTCCGACTTTTTTGTTTATTACTCTCCTAATTCAGCAGATTTTGTTTTCAAATCATTGATACAAGGTTCTATTAATTTCATTAATCGTTCTTGTAATTCAGGTGTTGGATTATTCATTTGCATCATTTCTGTATACGTAAATTCATCCATCATTTTATCTGTCGAACAGTCACAATATTTTGTAATCAGTTCTTTTTTAGCCGCAGATATCCCTAGTGTTATTGCCGCTTGTTCACAAGCCGTCATTGCTTGAGCTTTTTGTTCTGCATTATGTTTATCAGCTTTCGAATTACAGCTAACAATGGTTAATCCAAAGATTAATCCTAAAATAATTTTCTTCATAGGTAATAGATTTTAATCTTGTTAAGATAATGACTATTAATTATTTCACAAAATCATTCACAGCTTCAACATAACCTGGTAAACCTTTTCCTGAAATAATTTTTAAACAACTTTCACCTGTTACACTATTTTTTCTAAAATCTTCGCGTGCATAAATATCCGAAATATGAACTTCTATCACTTTAGTCGTAATCGCTTTTATCGCATCTGCAATCGCATACGAATAATGCGTATACGCACCAGCATTTAAGATAATTCCGTCATATTTAAAACCTATTTCGTGCAACTTATCAATAATATCTCCTTCGTGATTTGATTGAAAATAATGCAACGAAACTTCTGGAAATTGCTTTCTCAATTCATGTTCAAAAAAATCTTCGAAAGTTTGTGTTCCATAAATTTCTGGTTCGCGAACGCCAAGTAAATTTAAATTAGGTCCGTTTATAATTTGTATTTGTTTCATTTTCTTTATTTTATAAATATAAATCTCTTTTTTAGATCGAAAAAGTTTAATTTTTTCTTTTTTTTAATCAATTTTTTACTTTTTATTAAGTTTTGGCACAAACCTTGTATATATACAATTACCAACCTATTATCATATAAACCAATCTAAACCAAAAAAATCAACCAAACCTTAAAATCTCAGTTAACAAATGATTAACTGGGATTTTTAATTTTAGTACCCATACTTTCCCTTCCACTTTTGATTGAGCGATTGTTTATCCACTTGCTCTCGCTTATTATTTCCTGGCTCATAAAAAGTCGTCCCCGAAATTTCATTTGGTAAAAATTCTTGCTCAGCAAAATTTCCTGGAAAATCGTGCGAATATTTATATTCTTTTCCATAATCCAAATCTTTCATCAACTTAGTTGGTGCGTTTCGTAAATGCAACGGAACAGGTAAATCGCCCGTTTGTTTAACGATTTGTTGCGCTTTACCAATCGCTAAATAAGTCGCATTACTTTTTGGAGAATTCGCCAAATAAACCGCACATTGGCTCAATAAAATACGAGATTCTGGATAACCAATCACCGAAACAGCTTGAAATGTATTATTCGCCAAAATCATTGCAGTTGGATTTGCATTTCCCACATCTTCAGAAGCCGAAATCAACATTCGTCGCGCAATAAATTTCAAATCTTCACCACCTTCAATCATTCGAGCCAACCAATAAACCGCTCCATTCGGATCTGAACCACGAATCGATTTGATAAAAGCGGAAATAATATCGTAATGCTGTTCACCCGTTTTATCATAACGCGCTAAATTTTGCTGAATACGTTCATGTACAATTTCATCGTTGATGATGATTTTATCTGTTGGAGAAAAACTATTAATCACCAACTCCAAACCATTCAACAGTTTTCTTGCATCACCACCCGAATATCTTAATAATGCATTTGTTTCAACTAATTCAATATTTAATTTAGATAAAACCTTATCTTTTTCTATAGCTCGTTCGATTAAATCAACTAAATCTTCTTTTTCGAGATGTTTCAACACATAAACTTGCGCACGCGAAAGCAAAGCTGGAACAACTTCGAAACTTGGATTTTCGGTTGTTGCTCCAATCAAAGTCACCAAACCAGTTTCTACCGCTCCCAACAAACTGTCTTGCTGTGATTTATTGAAACGATGAATTTCATCTATAAATAAAATCGGATTTTTCGTTCCCGAAAACAAATTTTGATTCTTTGCTTTTTCAATTACTTCACGCACTTCTTTCACACCAGAATTTATGGCGCTCAACGTATAAAATGGTCGATCAGTCAATTCGGAAATTAATTGTGCAAGTGTCGTTTTTCCTGTTCCTGGCGGTCCCCAAAAAATCATCGAAGCAATCATATCATGTTGCAACATCATTTTTATTGGTCCGTTTTCGCCCACCAAATGCTTTTGATTAATGTATTCTTCAAGCGTTTTTGGACGCATTCTTTCAGCTAAAGGCGCATTCATAAAATCTTGTTTAGATTTCAAAGTTAGGGAATGTTTTGTCAAAATGAATGATTTTTTGGACGACATATTTTGGCATTTAGATTTATTTTCTTTGTGTTAGAATAAAAATTAAAATGATGAAGAAAGCGTTAGAATGTGCTTTAATTTTAACAAGAAAGCACCAACTTTTGGGTGATAAAATTGCTTTATCAACTGATTATTTGAAAAAGATTGAACTAAAAGATAAACAATCAGAAATCAATAAACAAATGATTGAGTTTTTGGTCGAATTGCAAGAATTTGTCGAATTTATCAGAGTTAATCAAGAACTTAGATTGATGTATGTTGAATTGGTGAATTATTATTTCACGCAAATTCATCATCAAATTAATTTTTATGAAATTGAATTGGATCGTTTAGAATTTGAATCTAAATTCTCTATCAATATGATTAATCAATTTAATCAAAACGAAAAAAATAATGAAATAAATTCAGTTCAAGAAAAACTAAATTTATACTACACGATTATTAATTCGTAGAAAAACGTTTTCGGCATAATTTTTTATTGTAAATTCGACTTAATATTTAGAATTTGAAATGAAAAAATTAACTATGTTTTTTAGCTTAATGATTTTATCATTAAGTTTTGCATTTGGTCAACAAACAGAAAAACCAAAAATTTATAGCGAAGAAGCAAATCCGAAAGTAGATATTGCGAATGCGGTGCAAAAAGCTTCTACTGAAAAGAAACACGTTTTATTGCAAATTGGTGGTAACTGGTGCGCTTGGTGTGTGATGTTTGATAAATTGACGAAAGAAAATCAAGAAGTAAAAGACTATATCGCGAATAATTATGAAGTAGTTCATGTAAATTATTCTCCAAAAAATAAAAACGAAGAAACGTTAGCTGCATTGAAACATCCAGAGCGTTTTGGGTTTCCTGTTTTTGTGATTTTAGATGAGAAAGGAAATTTAATTCACACACAAAATTCGGCTTATCTTGAAAGCAAAGAAGTGAAAGGACACGATCCGAAAGTTGTGTTAGAATTTTTACAAAACTGGTCTTACAAAGCATTAGATCCAGCGAGTTATACTAAAAAATAATCTGCGTTAAGCACGTATCGTATAGAGAATCAATCTGCAAAAGCATAAACTTTTTAGATTGATTCTTTTTTATTTCGGTTATTGATTAACTTTGCAAGATGAACAAAATTTTGGTTACACCATTTATTCTGTTGGTAAGATTTTATCAATTAGCAATTTCTCCTTGGATGGGAAGTAATTGTAGATTTCAACCAACTTGCTCTTCTTACATGATAGAGGCGTTAAAAGAACATGGTTTACTGAAAGGTTTGTGGCTCGGAACAAAAAGAATTGGTCGCTGTCATCCTTGGGGAGGACATGGATACGACCCTGTACCTAAAAAGAAAAATTAATGATTAACTTAATTTCGTTTATCGATTGGGATCCAAAACCTTATTTATTTGAAATAGCAGGATTCAAAGTACATATTTACAGTTTATGTTGGATAGTTGCCTTTGTCGTAGGTTGGTATTTGATGTCGAACATTTTCAAGAAAGAAAATCAGAAAAAAGAATTACTTGATCCTTTATTCCTTTACACATTTATTGGAGCAATTGTAGGTGCAAGACTTGGAGAATATATTTTTTATGATCCAGCAGCGTTTATCGAACGACCAATCGAAGTTTTCTNNCCTGTACAACATTCACCAGGACAAAGTGCTTTCTTTGGTCTATTACAAGATTACGAATTTGTAGGATTTAGTGGACTTGCAAGTCACGGAGCAGCATTGGGTGTAATTTTAACTTCCTATTTATTTAGTAGAAAATATTTGCATCGCAATGTATTATGGTTATTAGACCGTATTGCTGTTGTTGTTCCTTTTGGTGGAGCTGCGGTTCGAATTGGAAACTTTTACAACTCAGAAATTGTAGGAAAGGCATCAGAATTACCTTGGGCAGTAAAATTTCATCAACAAAGTTTGGGATATGGAGAAGTAATCCCTCGTCATCCAGCTCAAATTTATGAAGCAATAGGGTATGTTATCTTAGGAATTATCATGCTTTATATGTACAACAAAACAGACAAGAGAAAATATTTAGGAGCCTTGTTAGGCGTATTCTTATTTTTATTATTTTTAATACGATTTGTTGTTGAGTTCTATAAAGAAAATCAAGGTGAAGAAGCTGTTGCTCAAATGTTGAATATAGGATTAAACAATGGTCAAATCTTAAGTATTCCTTTTATGTTAATCGGTTTATACTTATTTATCTCTTCTAAAAATAGATTAGATACCAATCAACCTTAGAATTATTATAAACTTAGAAATAAATTTTAAACTTATGGGATTTTTTAAAGAATTTAAAGAGTTTGCAGTAAAAGGTAACGTAGTAGATTTAGCTGTCGGTGTAGTTATCGGTGGTGCCTTTGGTAAAATTGTTACTTCTTTAGTTGAAGATATCATTACGCCAGCCATTTTAAATCCAGCCTTGAAAGCTATTAACGCTGAAAATTTAGCTGCATTAGTAATACCAGGGACTGCAATTAAATATGGTAGCTTTTTAGCTGCTGCTATTTCTTTTATAGTTGTTGCATTTGCTTTATTCGTAATGATTAAAGGAATTAACAAATTGAAAAAAGAAGCTCCTGCTGAAGAACCAGTACCTGCAGGACCAACACAAGAAGAATTATTGGCTGAAATTCGTGATTTGTTAAAAAACAAATAATCATTTTTCGAACAATTAATAAAACAAAAAAGGATCGCAATTGCGATCCTTTTTTTATCGATTATTTTCAAACTACTAAGAAGCTGATTGCATTTGCATTTCTTCTCCACCTCCCATTTCTTCTCCATTTGAACGTTGTTGTTTACCACGTTGCTCTTTCTCGTTTGTATTTTTGAAACGATACGTAAATGAAAGGTTAATAGAGCGTTTCATCCAACGCATACTTTGATAGTTTTCTGATTCTTCGTAGAAAGTTGTTTGCTCTCTTTTACGAGAATTGAATACATCACGAATATTTAATGTTAATGAAGCTCTCTTTTTCAATAAATCTTTTGATAAAGATAAATCCATTGATAAGTTATCTTCTGTTTTTTGTTGAGCAGTTTTCATTCCTCCCATATAATTACCTGCGATTTGTAATTTTAAATCAGCTGGTAAAATAAAGTTTGATGATAAACGTCCACGAGAACTAAATCCATCTCCTTTGAAACTTTGTGTAAATTCTTTCGACTCTGTAACTCCTGTATCTGGATTTAAATAATCTGAAATTGTTGCTGAGTAAGAACCTGTTCTATTGTATCCAAATAAGTTGACATTAAACATTAAATTCCACCATTTGAAAGGACGATAAGTAGCAGTTAAATCTAAACCATAACGATCTTCATTTCCTGCATTAACTGGCATTGTTTCGAATGCTTGATTATATGGTTTTAAAGGATTTCCTGACTCTATATAATTATATGTTTGGAAATCATTAATCACATCAGTTGTTCTTTGGTAGAATAAACTTGGTGTCACCATCAATTTACCAACTGTTGCGATATACGATAATTCAAATGAATTAGTATATGTTGGATTAAGATCTGGATTACCACGACGAACATCTAATGCATTTACACTAGAAAAATATGGCATCAACATGAATCCCATTGGACGACGAACACGACGAGAATAGCTTAATTGCATCTCATTTTTATCTGTCAATTTATAATTCAATGTTAATGTTGGGAATAAATCTGTATATTTTTTTGAGATTGTATTTCCTTCTGAATGATTTGCAATTTCCATATCAGAACTTTCTACACGTAAACCTGCAAAGTATTGGAATTTTTCTCCAATTGCATTTCCATATTGCACATATCCAGCGTAAACATTTTGTTGATTGTCAATATCAGCCAAGAAAGCTTTATTTGGAGTTTCTGTTCCGTACGTATTAATTGTATTATTTCCACTATTTGTTTTTGTATCGCTTAAATCAACACGTGCACCTAGTTCAAATTTCCCTTTTTCTCCAATTGGACGAACATAATCTGCTGTAAAAACTGCAGAATTTTGAGTTTCTAAACTATATGTTCTTTCATTTCCTGTCAATACATCACTTGCATTTAAATTACGAATAATTCCATTTTCGTCTTCTTTTTGGTACGAGTAACGTCCTGTAAAAGTAAACTCATGTCCTTTTGTATCAAAAGCGTGTTTGTAGTTAAAATCCGCATCAAAACTTTTTTCTAACTCTTTTTCATTTTCGATACGAGCAGTTTTATCTGTTTGATTCCATAATGCATCATAATAATAGTATCTAACATCATTAATATTATTTCCATTATTGTAACGATATCCTGCAGAAGCTCCTAATGTATTTTTATCATCTAAATAATATTCACCTCCTAAACGTGCATTATAGTTTCTACGAATTCTATTGTTGTTCGTATCTGTTTTTCTATAATCAGAAATAATTCCATTCGGATAGTTTGTTGTCAAAGCATTCCCTTCTCCTTCTCTATCCATATAACGTGTACCTAAAGTAGTATAGATGTTATATTTTTTTGTTTTGTAGTTCAAGTTTACGTTTCCTCCAACCATTTTAGGAATTCCTCCATTTAACGTTACAGAACCATTAAAACCTGTATTAGAACCTTTCTTTAAAACAATATTGATAATCCCTGCAGAACCAGAAGCCTCGTAACGTGCAGAAGGATTTGTCACCAATTCGATACGCTCAACATTTTCGGCCGGAATATTTTTTAAAGCTTCTGCTACATCAGAAACACCTAACATTCCCGAAGGTTTTCCATCAATCAAAAACTTTACATTATCATTCCCTCTTAATGAAACGTTTCCTTGTGCATCTACAGAAACCGATGGTACATTTGCTAAAGCATCAGACAATGTTTGACCTTGCGACATTGGATCATTCGCCATATCATATACTTTCTTGTCCAATTCTACCTTATAAATTGGTTTTTCCGCTGTTACAACTGCTGCTCCCAATGATACAGTTTGCGTTGTTTTTACAGTAAAAGTACCTAGATCTAATGCAGACTCTAAATTAACTTGTTTTTCTATTACATCGTATCCCAATGGCTCAATCACAATAACATATTGTCCTGCCTTTGCTTCTACTGTAAATTCTCCTTTTGCATCCGTTGCCGCTTCTGCCACAACTCCATCTTCCGAGCTTTCAAGCGATATTGTAGTATATTCTACAGGCTTGTTTTCACTTGATAAGACTTTCCCTTTAATTTTTAAAAGCTCTTGCGCATTCAATCCTGCACAAACACAAATAAAAATCAAAGCAAATAAACTTCTTAACCTCATTTGTTTAATTTTTCGTTTTGTAGTTTTATAATTTTACAACTTGTTTGACAATCCTTTTTGGAAAAGGTTTAATCGATTTCAAAAATAATTTCAAAAAATATTGGTCGATAATTCGTCTCAAATGTTACATCTTTTAAAAGATTTCATCATTACCGAAAAATTTTAACATTTATCATTTTAAACCTTTTTATTTTTTTGAAGTCTTAAGAATAAATAAAACAAAAAAAGTTGATAATTATGAGAACAGCATTTTATAAATATGTAGGATTAGGATTAATTGCTTTCACTTTAACAACTGCTTCAGCGCAAGACAGAAATGAAGGATCAAGAGAGCAGAAATTACAACAATTAAAAAAAGATTTGAACTTGACAGATGCTCAAGTCATCAAAATCAAACAAATTGAAGACAGCTACAAAGACGAAAAAATTGAATTGAAACGAAAAATGAAAGAAGTTCGTGAAAAAGAATTTAATGAAATCAATGCTGTTTTTACGCCAGAACAAAAAGCAACATTGAAAGAATTGCACGCCAAAAAACATCAAAATAAAAAAGGAGCTAATTAATAGCTCCTTTTTTATTTTAATAATTATTGTAACTTAATACGTTTATGCTTTTGTATAAAGCAACTGTATTACCATCACAATTCTAAGTTAGAAAAATAATTACATACATTCTACTGCCATTATGTTGCCTTTATCCTGCCTTTATGTTGGGAGTATCTAGCAAGTTTCAATAAAATCTAAAAAATCCCCCCGTTTTGTATATGTTATTCACATTTGATGAGCGTTAACAATTACCTCACCCTATGGGTGTACAAATCACCCTCCGAAATTATGGTTTAAGCTGTTACAAGCTCAATACCTGCTTTATCAGCTTTATATTTTATTTTATTTATGAGCTCATAATAGCTCCAGTTTCTTAAGACAAATCTTTCTTCTTTGGCTATTTCTATTTTTTCTTCTTGATCTAGAATAACTATCGTTCCTGCTTTTTTTTCAACGCAAAAATCAATTAACATTCTACTGTAAACATGTAGCCGATGATGAACATATTTACTCTCTGTATTTTGTAATTTTTTTGCTATTTTTAATTTTCTTGCTTTTCCTTTCCCTCCTTTGCAATAAGGCACTCCTTCTAGTATTCTTTTACGAGAAGCTTGTATCGCTAATCTTCTGTACAAAAATTCTTCTTTGCTACCAATGGTAAGTTGAGATCTCCCTATTTTTACAACCAACGGATATTCCAACGACAAGGAAACTTCTGCAATAATATCGGGTTGTAATTGATTTTTTTCTTTTTCAATTTCTACAGTGAATACCCAAAATATTTTATTTTTTTCTAATTTAATATGCGATCTACAAATTCTAATTTCTTTACTTACTATTTGCTCCAATAGCTTATAATTATCAATATAATCTCTTCCAAGATACGTTTTAAAAGGTATTTTATAAAGTTTAAAATAAATGTATTTTTTATCTGTATCATACGAGAATTTACTTATCCTCGCTATATTAAAAGGAATTGCTATATCTCGTTTAAAAATTTTTAATGAAAGTTCACCTTTCCAATACCTGACACAATCCTTCTTGAAGGATAGGTATAACGTATTCATCAAACTAGACAATATATACATTGGAACTTCGTCCTTAAAACGTTTTGAGAGTACACGATAAATGGTAGTCGACCGTGAACATTTGAGTATACCATCTTCATCTTTGTTTTCGTCTACTAATTTATATTTGATTCCGTCAGAGAAATAAAAAAAATCTTTCACCATTTCTTGCACATACAAATGAGAAACAATCAAATTAGCCGCTATAAAACATCTATTTTGCCATTTATAAAGCGTACTCAAAACTTCTTTTCGTTCTTCTTGAGTCGGTAAATCAGTAATTAGCTGTATTTTACGTGTTAAAAAAACTGTAGAATTTTCCATATTTAGTTATTTAGGGGGGTAAACTTATTTTGTTGAGACAATTTATAAGCAACTACAAATTCATTGTGCACTTCTTTCTGAGAAAGTTCTAATGTCTGAGCAATGGTTGTAAACGATTGTTTCTTCTCGAATCGAAGTTTTAAAATCAACGATTGTTTTTCGGTCATTTGATTTTGTTCCTTTTCCTTAGAAACTATTTTCTTTTTAGACACTAATACATCATGACTATTTATAAGGTTCTTAAGATCCTCTATTGCACTTTTAATCTCCTTACTCGTTTCTGAAACTCTTTTTCCCATTGCATTGGCAATCGCTTTGTATCTGAATCCATATTTCAAGCAGAGTTCAATCAAATGTTTTCTTTCACCACTTAATAAGGGTAATATTTTTCTAATTTCTTCATAATGTTGGTCATGTATTACTTTATCCTTTATGTTTTCTGCAACCTCTAACGGATCGTATCCAGTCAAATAACTATCATAATTCTCGTAACTATCTAATGAATGCACCGACCTAAAAAATATATTTTTAGAACTCTTATAATGAGAATAACAACTGTGTTTCAATACAAGTCGCGTGAAATAAAAGATATGTTCAGGTCTTTCTATGTTATCTCGATATTCCCATAATCTAAGAAAAGCATCTTGTACCAAACATTCTACAACAAATTCATCCGTAATTATTTGTTTACCAATCCAAAAAAGTAGTCTTTTATGTCGTGAATAGATTTGCTCCAAAGCTTTTGGATCGCCTTTTTTCAATAATTCATATTCTTTTTCTAGCATAATAAAGGTGGTTTTAATTATGTTTTACGTGATGCGTATTACGTTATACGTTTTTTCATAGTTTTTTAATTCAACATTAGTTTTAAAAGTCACTCCTTACCCTGTACATCGCGCCAACTTTGTTTTTAGGAAAGGGGTTTTTGTTTTTGTTTTTTCTTTATTTTCATTTTTTTGCTCATCCAAAAAACATTTGAAATTAAAAAGAGAAGCCATAGTATGGCTTAGGTATTCCTTTTCTTTAATGTCACTTTTTTTATTCATTGAACATCTATTTTAATTATTGGTATTCATATGCCCTTCGGGGAACAGTCAAAAAAACTAACGAAAAAAGACTTGGCTGTAAACCTCTCTACTAAAAATGTTCTCATTCCACTAAAGATTTTACAAACCCTACGGGCTAAAACCTTTTTAACGCTCCATTTAACCATTTTCTTAACGTGAGAGTTTTAATACCAGTTTATTCATCCTTTTTCAATATTCAAATTCGTTATCTCTTTCAAGAACGAATTCCAAAACCGTCATTGCTGAAAAGTCGAGTGTCAATTCGGCGTAAGGAGCGTTAAAAATGATTTACTGTTCGCATTTTATATGCGAATGATTTAAAGCATTTAGCGAATAGCCATTATTGACCGACTTGTAAGCACAGACTTGACTTTTTTGGTTCGTTTTTGTGTCAAGACAAAAATGAATGTGAAATCCTTTCTATCACTTTTTTATTCATGGTCTTTATTATTTTATGAATATTGAATTCATATACCTTTCAGGGAAGAGAGCAAAAAAGTAATCAAAAAACTCTTGTCTTTGATTTTCGACGGCCAAAATAAGTTTCAGCCATTGAATGTTTTAAATCATTTGCTACGCAAACAGTAAAACATTTTAACCATGACTTCAACTTTTTGACACTCGCCTCCAAATCATATGACATTTTTATAATCCTTTTTCAATATTCGAATTCGTTGTTATTCTTAGTTCGTCACAGAGCCTCATCCTCAAATACATAAGACATCTTACAATTATAAAATCTCAATTCTCATATCTAACATCTAATCTGTACTTTTTACTTAATACATAGTACTTTTTACAAACTAAACACCGATACACGAACACCGAACAAACCATACGGAACGCATATACAATGGATATAGAATGGATACAGCGCGGATACACAACCGATACAGAAAAGTGTCTTTTTCGATATACAACGATACAGGATTTTAACTCTTTTTAACACTTAATTTATCTAACCACAATGTTTTTTATCAAGTTTTACCTTGTACACTTAACGTTTTACGTGGTTTTCTAATTAAAATTCTAATTCGATTTTGACAACGGATTTTGTCATTATGAAACCAGGCATAAACCCACAATTCCCCTTAGACAGTTTTAAAAATTACATTAATAAATGAAATAAAAATTAACACTACTTTTATGAAGATCATTCACTCTCTTATAAGTTGTCTTCGGGGAATTAAATGTGAGTCTTTATTGCTTAATAATTTTGTTCACTATTTCTCCTTCCTACTAGTAGTATATCCATCACTAAGATTCGAATTTCTTTTACCATGTCAGTCATGGTTTTTATTTGTGCATATAAAGGTATAGCACAAAATAGTCCCAGTAGCATAACATAAGATTGCCTACTGAATTTGAAGTAAAATTTTCTCATAATTTTACATAGTTTTTAAATTCAACATTAGTTTTAAAAGCCATCCTTTCCAGTACATCGCGCCAACTTTGTTTTGGGAAAAGGGGTTTTTTGTTTTTTTATTTCAAATTTGTTCTTTATTTTCATTTTTTGCTCATCCAAAAAACATTTGAAATTAAAAGGAGAAGCCATAGCATGGCTTAGGTATTCCTTTTCTTTAATGTCACTTTTTTTCGTCAAAAAAACTAACGAAAAAAGACTTGGCTGTAAACCTCTCTACTAAAAATGTCTTCACTCCACTAAAGATTTTACAAACCCTACGGGCTAAAATCTTTTTAACGCTCCATTTAACCATTTTCTTAACGTGAGAGTTTTAATGCCATTTTTTATCCTTTTCAATACTCAAATCCACTTTTAATAACGAATTTTAGAGTTGACATACGGTTTGCAGACGAGCTGCAATTCATTGAAACAAGCGTAAAAAGGATTAGTGAGCGTATGCGAATCATTTAATCTTTTTAGTGCGTGAGATGGGAATTGAACGTCGAAAATCTCAGTCTTGATTTTTTTGGTTCGTTTTTGCGTCAAGGTAAAAATGAACATATAATTAT
>NZ_DKHL01000048.1:0-17382 GCF_002453775.1 Empedobacter sp. UBA6745 | reverse complement strand
TATGTGGTAGATTCTGTTAAAGAAATATTATTTTCAATTATGTATTCAAGTGCGTAAATAACTTGATCTTTTGATATTTGTTTAGATAAACTTGCCATCTAATTATTTGTTAATTTCTATTCTTCTTAAAATTCTCTGCTTGTTCTAACACATTTTTGTAAACATCTTCCTGTGTAATAGGAGGGTAGCCGTATTCATGTAATTTGATAATAATATCCATTTTCAATTGCGCTTTGATATCATCTCTATCGCTCCAGTCAGGATATTTTGCTGTATTCTCTACAATTATTTTTATTTCACGAGCTAATTCCAGCATTTTGTCATTATCGAATTCAAAACCATATTGTTTACAGATCATATCCAAGATGTCGTAAAAGGCTTTTTCTTCATAATCAATACCTAAATCTTGGAACGAATCCATTTCAACGCGAAGTTTGATGATTAAATCCAACATTTGTTCGGCTGTATCAAACTGGATCCCTTCATAATCCAAAATATCACCTTCGCTACGTTCATTATAACGGTTGATGATTGCTTGTAAACGCTCTGAAAAATCTTGACCTTTGACTTTATTTACCTTTTTAAAATCGGTAATGGTTTGTTTTAACAAACGTTCTAATATTTTAATTTTGGTGTTCGGAAGTTCCAAATTCGAGATTTTCTCAATGAATTTATCGTTGAATAAATCAATCGCATTGGCTTTATTATCGTCTAGTTTAAAGATTTCTTCAACGCCTTCCGAAATAATAGCTTCTTCAACTAATTTCGCCACTTTAGCATTCATTTGAGCAGTATCAGGAGCTTCACCTTTGGTCAATTTTATCACAATTGATTTTACCGCAAAATAGAAATGAATTTCATCCACTTCTTTTGGTGTAAATAATTCAGATCCGCTAACCAAATTATATGCTGATTTTAGTTTTTTTGTGATATTTACAAAAAACTTTTCAGAATCTTCGGTTTGCAAAACCAATTCAGATGCTTTATTCAAACAGTTTAATCGCTCTACAGGATTGCCATGGTAATACAAAGTCGTATCAAATTGATGGAAAAACTGACGCAACAAATCGACTTGATCGCGAACAATAGTTTCGGCTTGGCTCAAATCTTCAAAATCATCATCAGCTGTTTGATTATTGAACATGCCCAACGCTTTATTTAAGTTCTTTTTAATGCCAATATAATCAACAACTAAACCTCTGTCTTTTCCTTGGTATTTTCGATTGACACGAGAAATCGTTTGAATTAAATTATGGGTTTGCAAAGGTTTGTCAATGTAGATGGTATCTAAGAATGGAACATCAAATCCTGTTAACCACATATCCACTACAATTGCAATCTTGAAATTGGATTTGATTTGTTTGAATTGTCGATCTAATTCTTTGCGATCTTCTTTATTCCCTAATAAATCCCATAACTCTTTTTCATCGTCTTTGTTACGTGTCATAATCATTTTGATACGCTCAATTGGTTTAATTTCTTTTTGCTCTTTTTCATTTAAACCTTCAGACTGTATTATTTCTCCCCATTCAGGGCGTAGATTCAATATTTCTTGGTACAATTTATAAGCAATTCCTCGAGAAGCACATACAAACATTACTTTTCCAGCAACAGTTGCATTTTCTTCTAAACGATTTTCATAATGTTCGATAAAATCCTTTGCAATGGCTTTTATACGATCGGTATCGCCTAAAACGACTTCCATATTGGCAATAGCTTTTTGACTAGCTTCTACGTGATATTCCGATGCGCCTTCAGCTACTACATTTTCATAATAAGATTCAATTTCTTGAACTTTATTGTAATCTAAATTCACTTTTGCAGCCCGACCTTCATAGACCAAACGAACCGTAATTTCATCGTTAACTGACTCGAACATGGTATATTGATCGACCACATCTCCAAAAACTTCTAAAGTCTTGTCAATCGGTGTCCCTGTAAACCCAACATAAGTTGCATTTGGTAAAGAATTGTGTAAATATTTAGCAAAACCATAAGATTTTGTAACACCTTTATCTTCGTCAATTTTAACTTTTAAATCTAAATTGACTTGCGAACGATGGGCTTCATCCGAAATACAAATAATGTTGGTACGATTGGATAGAATTTCTGCATCTTCGGCAAACTTTTGAACGGTTGTTAAATAAACTCCACCGCTTTCAATTCCGCGCAAACGATCTCTTAAATCCGTTCTTGATTCAATATTAATAATATTTTCATCGCCAATAAATTTCTTTGCATTGGTAAAATCTGTAGACAATTGATTATCCAAATCGGTTCTGTCGGAGATAATGATAATCGTAGGACTTGCAAAATCAGTAGATCGCATCAATAAACGCGACAAATACAACATAGTATAACTTTTACCACAACCTGTTGCACCAAAATACGTTCCACCTTTTCCATCACCTTCTGGTTTGCGGTGCACTACTATATTTTGATACAGCTTATTCGCAGCGTAATATTGTGGATAACGCGTTAAGATTTTTAGTTCGTGTTTTGAGTTATCAGGAAATAGAATAAAATGATGCAGAATATCAATCAATCGATTTTGATTCAACATTCCATGCACAATCGAAGTTGTAGTTTCAATTCCCGACAAGGCTTTTTTCTCATCA
Organism: Empedobacter sp. UBA6745; assembly: GCF_002453775.1. Taxonomy (NCBI): domain Bacteria; kingdom Pseudomonadati; phylum Bacteroidota; class Flavobacteriia; order Flavobacteriales; family Weeksellaceae; genus Empedobacter; species Empedobacter sp. UBA6745. Next base: position 14,764 of record NZ_DKHL01000048.1, on the reverse strand, counting down.
CCCGTAATTTTGTTCCAACCGTAATAAAATTCATAAGGAGAGAACAGTGTTCCAGCTTTGTTATTTACACCGTCCGAAATCACACAAAACGCATTATATTTCATCAATTCTGGAATATCTCTGCGGTAACGAATCGTTAATTGCATATATGCATCATGAATCGTAATATCTTCTTCAATAGCTGTTTTAAACTCAAAAATCACAACAGGAATTCCATTGATGTACAAAATCAAATCAGGAATGCGAAGTTCCGAACCTTGAATTTCTAATTGATTGACTATTTTGAAATCATTCGCTTTTACATCATGTATATCAATGTATCGAATATGTAAATCCTTTTTAGTCGGATTATCGCGTTTAAAAATCAAGCCATCTGCCAATAATTTACAGATGTATTTGTTGGATTCATACAAATTAGAAGTCGATTGAAAAGCGATATCGTTTATCAAACTTTCCAATTCAGTTTTTTCTAAATCAGGATAACGATTTTGTAAAAAAGCACGTAAATCTTCTTTTAATAGAACTTCTTGATTAGAAGTTCTTACCAATTCCTTTCCATTAATATAGTTGTAGCCTTCTGTTTCCAGAAGGTTAATAAATGCTTGTTCTAATTGTGATTCGGTGTATTTCATAATAACTCTTTCAAGTTAATTTTTTTTGATTTTTTATAGCGTGAACTAACAAGAAATTCTAGTGATTTTTTTTGATAGATAAGAATTTAATTAGTTACTTTAAAATAACTTTAGTTTATTTAAACACATCTGTAAAAATTCAAAAAAGACAACATTACGGATATTAATAAAAACAATAACAAAAAAAGTTAATATAGGGACAAACCATAATAATATTTCAATTAGCTTAAGCCTTGTTATTTGTTTTGCTCTTTCTTTGTCAACTTTAGAAAAAGATTTCTCTAATTCGTTTTTATTATTAGCATGTGTATTTTTATAATAGGTAATATTCTCTTCTATAAAATTAATAGCTGATTTTTGATTATTAATAAATATTTGAATAAACAGACAAAATATAATCAATCCCACAACTATCAAATAATTTTTCAAAGAATTAATTTCAATATAATCCAATGTGGATAACGCAAAAACCAAAGCAGTAGGTATTGCAATTAATTTAGTTTGAGAGTCATTAATAACCCCTTGTAACTTTTGATAAAATTCTAAAGCTTTAGAATCTAATTCGACTTTTAATTTATTATACGAAAAGTTTCTCTGATAATAATTGTATGTAACAGATGAATTTTTAATATAGTCTGTAAAATTTTGCAACAAAAAAGAAAATCTTTTCAGTTCTTCTTTATCAGACAGAAACTCAATAAGCTGATTTAGGTAGATATTCCTTTTATCTGTTGTTATATCACTTTTAAGAATATCAATAAAATTACTAATCAGAGATAATTTACTATCGTCTATAGAGTCTATATCTTCAACGGAATATAATAGATGCAAAAATAAAGATTTGTCTTCTCTAACTATAATAGTATTTAAAATTTCTTCTTCTTTATATGAATACTTTGCAACATTTTGAATTTCATTTATTAAGTCAATGATTAAAGAATGTTTATCTTTAAATTGTTGGACATTGTCTAAGTAATCGTTAAACTCATATATATAAACATTTTTTTGAGGAAGCTCATAATAATTCCATTGCAGATATGTTTGTTTAGAAATATAAAAACCTTTTGATAGTAAGCTCGAAATTGAAAATTCTAAAACAATATTGTCACTTAATTGATAATTATCTATAATCGAGTTTTCTATTAAGGCTATATGATGTAGATTTTCTAAAAAATCTATATCATCTATTAGGTAATCACAAAAGAAAACATTATCCTCAATTTTTATTGAAGATGAATTATTTTTTATTATTTCTACAATCTTAGTTAGCATTGTTATTGAGAGCTAATATTTTTTGTTGTAACTCTTCTGGGATATTCTTAATGGTTAATTTATTGGTTTTTTTATCAAAATGAATTTTATTATCCGTTAACAATTTTGTATCAAATTCTATTTTGAAATCATTATCAGCATAAGATATAGTTTTAAGAAATTTCATCTTTGATTTATCCCCACTAATAATTGCACTTACTTTATATTGTTCTCCTATAGCAAAATCTTGAAATTTATCAGGGTTTTCAGGATCTAAGATAGTAGAAATTGTAGAAAGTAAAATTTCTTTTTTTTCATCAATACATTTATGACAGTATGTATAAACTTTATTACGTTGCTGTATTTTAAAATCTCTATCCCAACTTTCAGAATTAGCATAATCATCAATTGCTTTTATTAGCCTATTTGTCGATTCTGTACTAGTATTCTTATTATCTACATCAATAAACTGCATAAAGTAATAACTTACTTGTTTTAGCCCTTTTACAAAAGATAAATACGTTTTTCTATCTGTAGGATTATTATTTTCAATATTAGCCCATTCGGTCATATTTATCAAACACGCGACATCTACTTTGCTTAGGTCTAGGTTTTTAATGTCATTGAGAGTTAAATCACTTTCATCTACCACAAACCCCTCTTTATTATTTATCATTAATACCAATAATAAATCATTCTTTGTGGTTAAGTTTGTATATTCACAGAGAATCATATAGCCCCCAGTAGCAGAAGTTGTTCCTTCTAATATTTTCTTGTAATGGTTCATAACATTTACAGAAAAATTGTAAAATGTAACTTTCTCATTTACATAGTCAACTAAAAGATTTTTGAATGTTGAGTATTCATCTGCAAAAATCCCATAAATAGGACTTGATTTTTTGTGATATGATTTATCTAAATTCCTTAAAAATGTTTTCTCTTTTTCTCCTACATTAAGTGTTTGTTCTGCTGACTTAGCATTAACAGCTCTATTACCAGCATTCTTCAAAAGTTGATGAATAACTATTTTTTTTATGTTTAAATTTTCTCCCCATTTTTTTAATTTCTTACTCATAATCTAATCTCTTAGTAGTTAATTCTTTTTGTATGTTAATGTTTTTCACCCCTCCAATCTCGCCAATCGGCTTAACAACAAACTTTGGAGCATTGTAAGTTTATATATTTTCTACTTCTTTTGTAATTTCTAATAAGTTTTGGATTTTATCTTTGATGATAATTTTCATTTCACCTGTTAGGATGGCTTTCATAGCGTAGGAATGCCAATTTGGATGAATTGGGAATTTTTGAAATGCACAACGGTTATTTCCACCCCCAACAACATCTTTTATTTTAATAAATGAAGATGTTTCGCTATTGTCACTTTTGGGTACAAATCCTATGATTAAGTTATTTAGACCTTTTTTCCCAAATTCCATAAATAAATTATAGTTTTTGTATTGAGGTATTGTAAACCAAAATCCAGCCCAAGATGTATTTACATAATCTCCTTCGGTACTATTAAATATAAGATTAAGCTCATCTGCTATTTCGTGCATCTGAGGTAAAAGAACAGTATTAATAATATTGTTTCGTACTTTGCTTAAATTATCTGCAATGGTGTATGCAGCTTCTAAATTTTCTAAAGTAGATAGTTTATCGATTAATTCTTGTGACATGGTATTAGCAGTTGTGTTGTTTGTTAATGATTTGATATGATTAGTATATTGGATGAGTGTCTCTCTAACGATAGGCGAACGAGCCGAAATTTCAATACAACGCTCTAACCAAGCTAAAATAATTTCGCTATAAGAAACTTGTATATAGTCAACAACCTCTTTATCAGCATTGCTTGATTCGTTTCCTTGCAGAGTTAAATAAAGTAGTTTGAATTGGTCGCCAAATTCTCGCTTTCCAAAATTTTGGTAACGCAATAACTGATTTTGTTGATCGCCTGCATAAATTTTATTTTCTAATAATAAGGCTTGACTTTGAGAATTTCGAATTAATATATCTAAACGTCCAAATACAGAAGCATTTTCTGTAATTACACTTACATTTTGCATTCTAAAATCAAAACTATCTTCAATTAAGTCACTTCTTTTTAGTGTTTTAATAAAAGCTTCTAGAAATTTTGCGCCAAAATTATGTGTTCCATTAGGGGAAAGTATCTCAGCTAAAATAGCTGAGTGTGTATTTTCGTAATGATCTACTCCACAAATTCTAAACATATTAAAATCTTCACCATTGGCAGAAGTTTTTAACTCTTTGTGTTTATTAAACCATTTTACTTCATTTAGTAATTGGTCAATTTTATTCATATTCTAAGTTTTCTAGTAGTTAATTTTGATTATTAGTTAATTAATTTTCCCCTCCAATCTCGCCAAACGTGACAACAACAAACTTTGGAGTTGAGTGAGTTTTTGGTTTTCACTAACGTGAATATTTATTATATCCCTTAGTTTTGATATTGTGTTTTCAAATAAACTTATTAGACCTTTGATTGGTATAATTAATTCAAAATTTTCAATTTGCTTGCTACTTATGTGTGGTATGGAAGTTCCCGTATGAACTTGTGAGCAATAATATTCAAAGTTCAAATTAATTAATGATTGATATATAAAATTTTGAATCTGTGTGTCACTCCTCAAGCAAGCTACTCGTTGTGCTAAAATCATAGGCAATTCATGTTCTCCAACTAAAGACCAATTTTTACCGACTTTAGAACCATCCATTCCAATTACAATATCATTAGTTTTTAAGAAACATTTTTCTATTCTCGGACTCATTTCTCCATCATAATATTTTAATGTATCCCATCTTAAAGCTCTTTCAGTAACATTTTCACCTCTTAGGACTTTTATACCATTTTCAAAAGAATAAAAATCACTATCGAACGCAAATCCATTTAAAACTTTACAAACATCTTTCAACTTTCCAACCTCCCAACCCTCAGGGATTTCTTTTTCCAACTCCTCATTAAACACCATACCACCGCCTGAAGATTTATGAGGTTGTCCTTCTTCGTTCGGAAATTCAAAATCTACAAACCATTGTTTGTACAAAGCTTGTGCTGTCGCTTCTAATTTCTCGCAAATGGCTTCGTTGATTTTTATTTTGTTGGCTACGGCTTCGTATTGAGCTACAATTTCACGTTGCTTTTCGATGGATGGAATGGGTAGTTCTACATCATTCATTTCGTCCATATCAAAGAATTCATGCGCACTACCATGAGATTTGAAACGTGCATAACGATCAAATTCAGGTCTTTTAAACCACATTAATAAATAATCTGGATTTAATACATTTTCATCAGCTACTTCAAAAATTCTATAGGAAGGAGATACTATACAGGTTTCCCCTTTTCGTAAAGCAATAGATATTTTATCACCATTTCTTGTGGTTGCTCTGTTAAAAACGAATTGATTATGATGGGCTACACGATATTTAGACAAATCAACACCAATAGTATTTGTTTTTGCCTTTTGAAAATATTTGTTGTTACTAACCCCTTGTAGTAAATCGTATTTATTTCCTTCATTGAATTCAACTTTTTCAATGATGTAATCGCCAAGACGCTTATAATTCATATCCTAAAGATTTAAATACGTTCACGACATCTTGCTTCAAGGCGGTTTCTTGCTCAAATAATGAAGACAATTCCGTTTTTATTTCAATCATCTTTTCATCGAAATTGAAATTCTCTTCAACATTTTTAAAGTCAATGAATTTACTTGGAACTAAAGAATAATCTTTTTTGCGTATTTCATCTAAAGAAACGCTTTTACAAAACTCTTCAATATTAGAATAGTTCTCTTCAAAATCAACTTGTTGCCAAGCATGATAAGTTTGAGCGATTTTCGTTATCGTTTCTTCATCAAACTCAATATATTTCTTCTCAAAAGGAACTCCTTCTCGTCTTAAATCAAAGAAAAGAACTTCGTTACTTCTATTTCTATAATGTTTAGTAATATCATTTAATTCAACGGTTCTTGCCTTTTTATTTCTATTTACAATCCACATAGATACACTAATATCCGTAGAATAGAACATACTTCCTGGTAAGATTAAAATCGCTTCTACCAAATCATTTTCAATAATTTGTTTACGGATTTTGTATTCTTCACCACCACCCGAAAGCGCCCCGTTTGCCAAGATAAATCCAGCTACTCCGTTTTGCGATAGTTTGGAGATCATATTCAAAATCCACGCATAGTTGGCATTCGATTTTGGAGGTACTTCGTAACCTGCCCAACGCGGATCGTCTGTTAGTTCATTCTCAGCACGCCAATCTTTTAAGTTAAACGGAGGATTTGCCATGATGTAATCGGCTTTCAACTCCTTGTGCTGATCGTCTCCAAACGTATCGGCTGCTTTGTTTCCTAAATTGGCAGAAATCCCACGAATCGCCAAGTTCATCTTCGCCAGCTTGAACGTGGTATTGGTTAACTCTTGACCGTAAATGGAGATGTCTTTTTTATTTCCTTGATGCTTTTCAATAAACTTCAACGATTGCACAAACATACCACCCGAACCACAAGACGGGTCATAGATTTTCCCTTTGTAAGGTTCTATCATTTCGGCAATTAAGTTTACAATCGACTTCGGCGTATAGAATTCTCCTTTTCCTTTTCCTTCGGCAATGGCAAACTTGCTTAAAAAGTATTCGTACACACGCCCCACAATATCCTGCGCTTCGTCTTTCAGCGTATCAATATTGTTAATGGTATCTAATAAAGCAGAGAATTTGGATTGATCCAATCCTAAACGTGAGAAATAGTTATCAGGCAAAGCGCCTTCTAACGATTTGTTTGTTCGCTCAATAGTTTTTAAAGCCGTATCTACTTTTAGGGTAATGTATTCTTGTTTGGCATTTTCGATGATGTACGTCCAACGCGATTCTTCTGGCAAATAGAAGATGTTATCTGCTTGATAAAATTCAGGAATTTCTAAGAAAGCTTCTTTGCCTTCAGCTTTCAATTCTTCTCTACGCTTGATGAATTTATCACTCGCAAATTTTAAGAAGATTAAACTTAATACAATGTGTTTATATTCGGATGGCTCTACCGAACCACGTAATTTATTTGCTGAATCCCAAAGGATTTCTTCGGTACTTTTTGTTTGGACTTTTTTAGCCATATTTGCTTATCAATTCTTTGTTGTAAATATACAAATACAATAACTGCGAATAAAGTAATATTATCGGATAATTATTTACGTAAAACCGTATTTGTATCATTATTTCAAAAATAATATATTTTAGAGTCAATATATGATGTTGTGTTGATAAGAAATATGAAGGTAAGCTAATAGATAATTAGCTAGTGAAAGAAATTTGGTTTATTTATATTTTACTATTTGATCTTTTTGTAAAATTATTAATAGTCTTTTTTATCTGTCTTCTTCGACTATTGTTCGAAAAAACACCCTTTTTCTCGAACTATTTTCCAAGGAAATTCGAACAAAACTCGAAGAAATAGACTATTTTATCCTTCTAAAAAAATAGACGACAAAATAAGAAGTATACCTTATTGTGTAAAAATAAAAAACCTCTCTAAAATAGCTTTTAAAGAGGTTGTTATTTATACTATTTTGTGTTCATATAGCCAAAATCGAAGTTGAGCAACAGTTACACATGTGTGACGCAATTCTCCGCTATTGCTCCGAACTCCGTACATCATCAGATTTGCTAAATAAAAAATACACGAACTTAGTTGCTATATTTTTCATTGTCGCAAATCCAGCAACCATTAGCAGAAGTTATTCATTCGTAATCGTCATAAGAATTATCTAATTCATTGTCTATGATTAGACCTTCTTCAATCATTTTAGTAACAAATCCAGGAGCATCTTCGGTAAGATGGCTTCCATCTTCGCGAACAATTCCATCATTGCTTCTTGCCCAAATTGTTGCATCATAATAATCTGAAAAAAATTCAATTGTAGCTCTTCCTAATCCTTGACCAGTAATTGGAACATACATTCTTGCTAATAAATATTTAGATGAATCAAATTCATCTTCAATAAATACAAAATCTTCATAATTACCAATTACTTCACCATTTTCTAAATATACTATTTCAGAATCATCATCAATTCTTATTTTAATAACTCTACCATTAGATAATTGGTATTCTCTTTCATTATCATTTTCGTGTAATAATACTGCTCTTGCCATAAATTAAATTTTTATTTTTTGTTCTGAGTTCCGCTAACATCGTTTTTATCAAAACATATATATCTACATTTTGAAAAATGTAATCCAAACATACAACAACTATTTAACAAAAAAATACGGATTCACGTATTTGACTTTTAGAAACATATTTTACATTTGTAATTAGATAATTATAAACTCATTTTAAAATAATAATAATTAGTTTAAAATCTAGTTATATAAATCATACGTTAAATCTAATAGTTAGATTAAATTTGTGTCAGAAATTGAGAAGAAAATAATATGAGTAACTATAATTTTATAGATCTTTTTGCAGGTGCATCTGGTTTATCCGAAGGCTTTGTGCAAGCTGGCTATAATCCTATTGCACATATTGAAATGAATGAAGATGCTTGTTTTACAATAAGAACGAGAACTGCTTATCATTTCCTGAAAGAAAATAATTATTATAAACATTATATAAAGTATTTAAAGAAAGAAATTACAAGAGAAACACTATATTCATATTTACCTAACGAATTAATTAATAATACGCTTAATATTGAAATCGGAGATAATAATATTAATGATATCTTTAAAAAAATAAAAACATTTGCTAAAGGTGAAGAAATTGATTTTATAATAGGAGGTCCTCCATGTCAAGCTTATTCAATGTTAGGACGACATCAAGAGGATATAGAAAATGACCCAAGGAATAAATTATATATTCAATACGGAAGATTTTTAAAAGAGTTTAATCCTAAATTTTTTGTTTTTGAAAATGTACCTGGATTAATTAGTGCTGCGGGAGGATATCATCTTAAAAATCTTAAAAAATATTTTAGAAAATTAGGTTATGAACTTGACTATAAAATATTAAACTCTGGCGATTTTGGCGTGTTACAATCTCGTAAGAGAGTAATTATTATAGGTTGGAAAAAAGATATAGATTTTCAATATCCAGATTTTGAAAAGATTATTCATAAGAACACAACGAATGATTTGTTTAAAGATTTAAAATCATTAAGTCCTGGTGAGAAATATGATGTTATAGAATATACATCAAGAACTAATAAATACCTAAAGAATTCTAATATCAGAAATGGTTTAGATTTTGTTACACAACATATCTCTAGACCTCATAATGCCAAAGATTTAGAAATTTATCGTTTGGCAATTGAGAAATGGAATGAAAATACAAGATTAAAGTATAATGAATTACCTGAATATCTTAAATCTCATAAAAATGAAAAATCATTTTTAGATAGATTTAAAGTAGTTAATGGGGATGGATTATCACATACGATTGTTGCTCATATTGCGAAAGATGGGCATTATTATATTCATCCAGATATTAATCAAGTACGCTCTATCTCTGTTCGAGAAGCTGCAAGAATTCAATCGTTTGCGGATGACTTTTTCTTCGAAGGTTCAAGAACTTCTGCGTTTAAACAAATAGGGAATGCCGTACCTCCTTTAATGGCTTATGAAATTGCTAAAAAAATGAAAATAAATGTCTGAAAACAATATCCAAAAGATAAAAGCTAAAAGTCATATTTTATCACTGTTAGGAAATGAATTAATAGGAAGTGATAGTTTAGCCATTTTTGAATTGGTTAAAAATTCCTATGATGCTGATGCTGATGAAGTAACTGTTAAATTTATTGACTTAAATACACCAAATCAACAAATTATTATTGAAGATGATGGGAATGGTATGACTTCAAAGGTTATCTCTGATGTTTGGTTAACTATTGGAACCGATTTTAAAAGAGGGAAGAATCGTAAAGTTAGTCCTAGATATGAAAGAGTTTCTTTTGGAAATAAAGGAGTTGGAAGATTAGCGGTGCACAAACTAGCTAAATCAATAACTTTAGAGACACAAGCTATTGGAGAAATGTTTTCGAGTAAACTACATATTGATTGGCCCAAATTGATATCATCAAATGAATATATACAGGATTTAGAAGTTGAAGTAGAACATGTTTCAGAAAGCTTATTTAAAAAGGGCAGGGGTACTAGGATTATATTATCAGATTTAACTACAAAAGTCTGGACAAAGAAAACATTAAAAGATTTAGTTCGTAAGATAAATAATATCAAAAATCCTTTTCTTGATCAGGAATCTAAGAATAATATCAAAAATCCTTTTGATATTAAGATTGTTGCAAATGGGATTCAGAAATCTTGGATTGAAGAGGTTAAAAGTTCAGTTGAAATTTTAAAAGAATCTTTATATAAATTTGAATTCAAAATAGAAAAATCATCAGATATTCCTAATGATTTTGCAAAATTTAGATTTAGATATGAATTTAACCCACCCCACCAATTAAAAATATCTTCTAATCTTGTTGAAAGTGAGGTGAATGAGTTTCATATTGGTAACATATTTTCTGAATTCAATCAAGAAAAAAAATTTAACCATTTTCTAAAAAATGAGGATTTAGAGGGGATTGGAGATATAAAAGGTAAATTTTATGTGTTTAATCAAAATGGAGGGATATTAAAGAAAAATTTTGGAGGTCAAATTTTAGCGATTAAAGAATTTATTAAAGACCATTGTGGTGTTCGAATTTTCCGTGATAATATTAGGGTTTATAATTATGGTGAACCATTTGACGATTGGCTTGGTTTAGATTTAGATAAAATCCAAAGAGCAGGTGATCATTTTGGTAAGAAAGTAACAATAGGAGCTATCGAATTAGATTTAGATTCAAGTAATGAAGGATTAGTAGAGAAAACTAATAGAGAAGGGTTTATTGAAAATGATAACTATATTAAGTTTAGACTTTTATCTAAGCATATTTTTAATTTTTTCGAAAGCACGACTAGTAATGATAGAGATTTAATAGAAGAATATATAGAAGGAACTAAACCAATAAAGAAAATAGGTTTTAAAGAAAGTATTATTCAATTATCGGATAAATTAAAGGATAAAAATTTAGAGTCTGAGTTTTTACCATTGCTTACTAAAATAGATAAGGATTATACTGTTATGAGAGATATAATGGTTAATTCTGGTCTAACAGGGCTGAACTTGGGTATAGCTTTTCATGAAGTAGATAGAGAAGTAAGATTAATAAATTCAGAATTAACTAATGAAGGTGAAAATATTAATATTCATACGTTAAAAGATAAGATTAGTAATCTAGTTCAGATTTTAGAAAGTTTATCTCCTATATTAAAGCAAAATAAAAGTGATAATACTACAGCAAAAAAAATTATTGAAATAACAAAGAGAAGAAATATTAATAGATTCAATTACCATAATACAATTTTTTCTAGTCCTTTATTAACAGGTGAAAATGAAGATATATCTTTTAAAATACCGACAAATCTTATAATAGCTTCTATATCAAATCTTATAGATAATTCTCTTTACTGGACGAAAGCAAAAAAAGATTTGAACGATAATTCTAAAGCGGAATATCAGCCTGCAATATATATAGGAACAGATTTACATACTTTTGATGGGCCTGCTATTATAATAGCAGATAATGGTTTAGGATTTTCTGTCGAACCTGAATTTATGATACAGCCTTTTAAAACTAAAAAATCAGGAGGTATGGGACTTGGACTATATTTTGCAGATGTTGTAATGAATATGGTGGGAGGTAAAATAATTTTTCCAGATTCAATGGATTTAGAAATACCAAGTGCTTATGATGGTGCTTGTATAGCTTTGGTATTTCCAAAATAATACAAGATTAATATGTTAACACAAAAAAATAAAATTATAATTGTCGATGATCAAGAGGACGAATTATATAGACTTGGTAAGGCTTTTTTAAATATAGGAGTAGGTTGTAAAACTATACTCTATGATATGGGGTATGTTGGGGATCCGTATGAATATGTCAGGATTGCTTTTTTTGATATAAATTTAACATTAGCTAAAGAGCTTCTTTCTACTGATGATATTGATGATATTTTAAAAAATCATTCTCAGGTTTTTAATGATTTGGTAAATGCTATTAATCAATATATCTCTTTGGAAAATGGTCCGTATGCACTCATATTTTGGACAAAGAATGAAATACTCGTTGAAGCTTTTGTAAAATATGTCCGTGATCGTGATATTAAAATTGCTAATCCAATTTTAATATCTACATTTGATAAAACAAGATTTACAGAAAGTAATTTAGAAGGCTTAATTAATGAAGTTTCAAGATTACTAAGTTCCGAAGAGCGCATTAAATTTTTATTTGACATAGAAGAGGCTGGAAGAAAAGCTGGTGAAAATACTTTAAATAGATTATATGATATTTTACCAAAAGATACAGTTTTTGGGAAATCTGAAATTTTCATGAAAAATCTTGACTTGATTCTTTCAAAAATAGCAATGTCTACTTTAGGATATGAACATTCTAAGGAAAATCCCAAAAAAGCAATTTATGAAGGATTATTACCAATAATATCATATGAATTTTTAAATAGAGAATCAATAATTGACTACGAATCTATTGTTGAATCGCTGAAAAAATCAACAAAATTTAAAGATGTTGTATTTTCAGATAATAAAGTAATTAGTAAATTAAATTCATTATATCATATAGAATATGATACCTCTATAAATAAAGATGTAAGAGGATGTGTTTTTGAAGTGGATAAATCTAATAAAGATTTTTTATCGTCTTTAGGTATCGATGATATTAAAAGTTGGATAAATTCTTTAATTCCTATTAAAGATAGTATTAAAAATAAATCAGGAAATATAGATTCTAAGACGTTAAGAGGCGATGAAATATTAAATTCAACAAAATTAATTGCAGTAGAATTAAGTGCATCCTGTGATTTTTCTAATAAGAAACCACGGATAAATAAATATATTTTAGGTATAATAACATTAGGTATTGATGATATTGAAAAAGAACTTAATTTAAAAGGTAGGTCAGAATCTAGTTACCACTTGGGAGGATGCTCATTTGATTATAATGAAGATATAGCTCAAATATGGTTGAATTTAAATTATGTATTTGGTTTTAAGTCAGATAATGCAAATTTTGGAGAAACACTATTTACACTGAAAAAAGAAATTATGGATATGTTAGGCAATAAGTATGCAAGCCATATTTCTAGAATTGGTATTACAAGTATATAAAATAAAAATTACCAATACTACATTGCCCCCAATAGTTAGACACTTTTTTGGGGGTATATTTAAATGTGAATTTTACAATTCAATATTTAAATAGCTTCAATTTTCACCACCTCACTTTTTATGACTTTAGTACCTGATTCATTATAAGTTTGTTGTATGGTTACTTTGATTCTATCGTGGAGTGGAGTTGGAAAATTTAATAACTCTCCAATATTTTTATACCCAAATGCTTTTGCTAAAAGTGTGATGTGACGAGTTGAGTATTTGTGTCGTTGTGTAGCAGATTCTACATTCCCAACAAAAGATTTAGCAACACCCATTTTCATACTGAGTTCATCTTTAGTAAATCCATGTTCCTTCCTAAGATTTTTCACGTGATTTATCAAGTCAAAATCGAATTGAGTAGTTTCAAATTCAAATAATTTATTCATTTCTGAAAATTTATTCATCCAACTTGTTGGATATTAAAATAATTATATTATATTTGTTATAGCGATTTGATAATTAGACTTTTGTCTTAATTAAACGATGTTATCTCGAGTCAAAACGACCAATTTTCCCATCGAGTACACCGTGAAATCGCTCTATGTCTAAAAAAGTATTACTTTTGTATAAGGCATGTGAGCGGTTCTCACGTTAGCTTTAGGTGGAAACTTTATTATCCTCGGATTTTAAAGTTGGGTTTGGTCGCCCTTGACTCTAAAGTGTGAGACCGCTCCTTGTCTATTTGACAAGTATATCTTCTTACTTTAGACGCATCGTTCCATAAAACCCAACACAAAATGAGAACGAAACAATTTCCATTCATCCGTAAAAAACCGCCAGACAAAGTCTGTTGGTGTTACTACTTCTTTTTAAAGAACAATCTTCCGTTTTTATAACATTTGACGGAACGTAAAGCAAAGGGTGTCCTTTCTTTACACGCTCTCTATCAGAGCCTCGATAAGGAGACTTTGACAGTAACAGTTATACTTTTTTTTTCGCACACTAAATGTAAAGCGATTATTGTCATTTTCCAAATTTATTGGGGTTACTACCTGTTTTAAGTTGTAAGTAATGAGTTTTGAGTAGTGAGAGAATTGTATTATGTACAAAGTATTAAGTACAAAGTAGATGTTAGATTTGAATATGAGTATTGAGATGCGAAATGTATTATGTCTTAAGTAGCAAGTAAAAAAGTGACATCAAAGAAAAGGAATACCTGAGCCACACCGTGACTCCTCCTCTTAATCTCAAATGTTGTTAAAAAGTGAATTTGAGTATTGAAAAATGTTGTTCACCACATAGATACATAGAACTGAGTGGAGAAAATAAAGAGCAAAAGAGAAGATAAATCTATTAAACAGAGTAAGTAGATCGCTATGTTTCTGTTTACTGAACTATAGAATATCTAAAAAAGTGACATAAAGATTCTTCGACAAGCTCAGAATGACAAAATCTGTAAAACGTAAAACATAACAAAAACCTATGTTTCTATTGTGGTTAAAGATAGAATTGATAAAAAACACGTAAAACGTTAAGCGTAATACGTATCACGTAAAAAAATAAAACCTCCTTTCCCCAAAACAAAGTTGGCGCGATGTACTGGAAAAGGAGTGGCTTTTAAAACTAATGTTGAATTAAAAA
>NZ_DKHL01000029.1:0-30445 GCF_002453775.1 Empedobacter sp. UBA6745 | reverse complement strand
TCAAGAGAATATGAATACAAGCGTAGGCTTTAATCAATCTAATTCTGTAACTATGAATAAAACAGAAAATATAGGAATGACTGAAAGCCAAATTGTAGGAGGAATAAAGAATATTTCTGTTGGTGGTAACTTCATGACCAATGTTGTGGGAAGTTTAATGGAATTTGTGAAAGGAAGTAGAGAGTCTAAAGCTAAAGAGGTGAAAGAAAATTCTAAAAAAAGACAAATAATTTCGCAAGAAAATAATGATATTCATTCACAGACAACATTTAATAATAATAGTGGAGAAAACTCTAAAATGCATTAAGTATGTCTATTATTAGAATTACAGAAGGTGAACATATTACTGAAATAGAAAAAAGTTGGACTGTTTTTACAGATGAATTTGAAGCTTATGCAGGTAATTTTAGCCATTTTACAGCTAAAAATGGAACTATTTTCGGAAATCCATCAAAAGATAAAAATAATGATTTAAACTATTTTAAAGAAGGTTGGTGGAGTTCTGATAAAGAAGGAAATAATAGGATAACAGAAGCTTATGTTGGAGATATTGTATATTTTAACATCAAAATGGAAAATGTAAAAGCGACAGATGCAAAAGTTGATTTACAGTTATATGATGATGATGGATGGCCTAATCCTCCTGATGCTATTGATATAATAGAAATAAAAGAAGACGGTAAAGCTGGAAATATTATTAAATCTAAACCTATTATAGACAACAAGGTTAGTTTTCCATTAACTTTAAGTAGTGGTTTGATAGACTTTATAGAAGATGATATAGGTAATGAAATAGAACTTTATTTTCAATGTGGATATAATGATGAAGTACAAATAAAATTACCCTATTCGCAATTAGATTATCTTAAAGTTTTTGAAAAAGAAGTTTTAATTACTGTGATTATAGAGTTACCGCATTCGTTTTACACTTTGTTAAATAATCCAATTAGTGCATTAGGTTTAGCAGGACATTCTGCAATGGCAATAGGTGATAAATATTTTGATTATGGACCAGATTATTATCAATTATTAATGAAGAAGAATATGATTATGATTTTAATAGAGATGGCGATAAAGATGATGATATAAATTTAAAAGAAGTAGATTCAAAAGGAAAACCTATATATGATATTAATGAAAAATTTGCACCAGGAAGACCTTGGTGGGGAGAAATGGTAGCTAGTAGATTAAAAATAAATGCAAAAGATGTAACGCTTAATCAAGTTTTAGATTTTATTGGACTTCATTGGTATAATGATGGAACTAATATATATGGAGAAGTTCATAAAATTGAGTTTTATGTTAAGGAGAGCGAAGCAAATAAAATGTTGAATTGGTGGGAGAAGCGCTATAAACATCTTAAAGTATATAGCGTTTATCCTTGGAAAGGAGAACAATGTACAACAACTGTAAAAACAGCAATTCAGCAAGCCTTTCCATTTGGTGTAACTGCAATTTTGGGTGTTAAAAATTGGATTCCTGATACAACACAAATGCCTAGTGGTTTATTAGAAGATTTGATATCTTTTAAAAGTTCTTCTAAACAACATTTTGACGAACGTGCTAAACATCAAATTATTAAAAAAGAATCGGATGATTTTAAAGGATAATATGAAAAAATATATAATAATTATGGGGATATTTTCATTTTTTAGTTGTGAGAAAAAATATAATTTTGATAGTGAAGAATTTATTAGAATAGAGAAACAAGCAAAAATATCTAGAAATAAAGCATCTGGAATTTATAAGAATACTTTTAAACAAAATTTCAGTTTTGATAAAAGTCCATATGAAATTGATAAATATATAGAACATATATATATATATAATGGATTCTATTTCATAGGTTTTTCAAACAAAATAGATAAAGATAATAATAAACTATATTTTTTAGCTAAAATAAACATAGAAACAGGTGAAATTTCAGTGGTAAAATAATAAAAAAATCTTATTTAAAAAGTCAATGAAATTTCATTGACTTTTTATTAATATTTCCTGTAAAGGCGAAGCTAATAAAATGATTGGATGGTGGGAGAAGCGCTATAAACATCTTAAAGTATATAGCGGTTACCCTTGGACAGGAGAACAATGTACAACAACTGTAAAAACGGCAATTCAGCAAGCCTTTCCATATGGTGTAACTGCAATTTTGGGTGTTAAAAATTGGATTCCTGATACAACTCAAATGCCTAGTGGGTTATTAGAGGATTTAAGATCTTTCAAAAGTTCTTCTAGGCAGCATAGTGGTCAATTTGCAAAACAAACAATAATTAAACATGAAAGTAAAAACTTTCCATAAAAATGAAAAAAATTATATTAATGTCAATATTTAGCTCAATAATTTCCTTTATCAGTTGTAAAAGTAATGAAGATAAGTATGCTAAAGAAAATTCTATTATTTATTTTGAAACAAAAGAATTTGAAGAATTTGAAAAAAAATCACCTATCAAATTAGAAGAAGCATGGAATATTCAAAAAAAATATATGAAAAAAAATAATCAAATTCCAGAAAATTGGTTGTTTTTTGTTATTAATGATTACTATGTTTTTAATTCATCTATAAATCCTAAAGAAGCAATTTTTTTTAAATGGGGTTTGAGTAAATTCGAAAACTGGAGATGTTAAGTATAACAATTCAGAAATTTTAATAAAATATAATAATGTATATAATGGGGAAAGTGAAAAATTTCCTTTTTAAATAATCTTTTCTTTTTTCTAAAGCATCATTTTGACGAACTAGTTAAAAATCAACTTATTAAACTAATCGAATGATTTTAAAGAATAATTATGAAAAATAAATTCTTATATCATATCATGTTTTTTCTTTTAGTGGCTATAAATTTATATTCGCAAAAGACAACAAAAGATAATTTTACATTTCTTGTACAAAAAGAAGAAGGTGACCTGAATAATGATAAACAGATTGATAAAGTTGTTTTAGAAATGGATTTAATTGACGAGACAGGTCCATTACGATTACAAATATTTCTTTCGAAACCGAATAAACAAATTCAACTGGCAGTATCTTCTACAAAGTTAATTGAAAACCAATATCCAGTTGATAAAAAAGGCGAACACAATGGTAATCCTATCCCTGATTTTTACATCGAAGATGGTAATTTGGTAATGCTTACAGATATCGAGAATCGAAAAAGCCGTTATGAATTTCGTTATAAACAAAACAATTTTGAATTAACTAAAATATCAAGAGTTAAATGGGACGGAAAAAATACTACATCTGAAACCAATATTAACTTGTTAACCAACACCAAAATAGAATTTAATCAAGAATTAGGTTCAGATAAAGTTTTAAATAAAAAGAAAATCATTATGAAAGTAAATAAGCTACCTAAAATTCAGGATTTGAGCTTTTCTGATTTAGAAAATTTTTAAAATTATTATGAATTAACTAATTTATAACTTTCCAAAAAAATTATCTTCTATAAACAGCTTACCTATCACTACCTAAAGCGCTTATTATAAATAAAATCTTAAACTATACTCCTTTTTTTAAAATATCTAGGAATAATTGTTACACAAGTAAATTTAATATACTAAGCATAATCTTACTTGCTTTTTATCTATTCTTGAAAAAACAGGAGTTAAGTCCTCTTACGTACTATTAATTTTCTTTTAATTGGTTTGGGACAAAATTTAGTTAAAGATCAAAATAATCTAAGTAATAGATCTGTTAATAATAGCATTGATACTTCTTTATAGTTTTCTTATTCTTTTTGTTCGAAATAACTCAGAATCGCTAGCTTTAATTATAATACTAGTAATATCAAATTTAATTTCTTTCTATACAAAATCTGGGGAATATCGGACTAATACAAATGTTTCATTCATGAATGGTCAAGGTTCAATTGTTGATTTGTATTAACTATTATTTATAAAATTCCATTTGATTTAAAATTCTACAAGAAGTATTTAGCTAATTCTATCATTTGAATTGTAGTATTAAATTGATGTAGAGAAGAATAATTGAAAGGTTATTTATCTTATTTATACAAATAAGTAAAAAAAGGTAGTAAATGAGGGGTATAGATGAGCAATTTTTAAATAGAGTGATTGTATTTTCGGAATAATTTTAAGATTTAAATAACAAAATTTAAATTATTTGCTGTTTTCTATAAGTTTTGATAAGAATAGATGGTTATTAAACATTTTCTTAGAATAATGTTGAGTGAAAAGTATTTTATTCTCAGGAGAAAGGAAGTTATTAGAACATATTTTTTTATGAATTAGATATATTTTTAATTACTTCTAAAATTGCATCTTTTCTTTAATTAAAAAGTATAAAACTTTAATTTAAAACAACTTAAACAAACATCACATCTTTTGAAAATGTAATGAAATATGATTTTTTTTTTAAAACTATATATAAAAGAATATGAAAAATAAACTACTTTATTTCATCTTTACTGGATTTCTGACAACACAAACTAGTTATTCGCAAGTGGGAATTAATACAGATAATCCTCAATCAACTTTAGATGTTGTGGCTAATTTAGCTACAACATCTAAAGACGGTATTTTGCCTCCAAGAGTTACAAAGCAGCAATTAGCAGCAAAAAATTCAGGGACTTATAATACTAATCAAGAAGGAGCTATAGTCTATGTTACAACAGCAGATATCCCAACAGGAGTAACACCTAGTTTATCACAGGTTACCAATATAACAAGTTCAGGATATTACTATTTCAATGGAACTGAATGGTCTCCTTATTTATCAAAAAATATATATAATTCTGACGGAAGTCTTACTGGAAATAGAATCGTTACTCAAGGAAATCATACATTAGCGTACACTTCTTCGGTTGCCAATGGTTTTTCTGTAGATGGACCTACTTTTTCTGTAGATGCAGCTAATCACAAAATAGGTATAGGAACAACAACACCCGAAACGAAGCTTCATGTTGTTTCTACAGATCCTAAATTGAGCAGATACAATTTGATTGATGCAAATTCGGGAAGCAATCAATATGGAATTATGGCTCTAAGAAATATATCTGAATTAGCTATTGGAAACTTATCATTACTTGGTTTTACTAACAATGGTCCAACTGCAGGAGGTGCCAATTGGGCATTAGGATCTATTCGTACAGGAATATCAGATACAAAAGGTTTAGAAGAAGATTTTTATATCGGAAACTCTAATGGAGGTAATTTAATTGAAAGAATGCGGATTAGTGCTTCGGGAAATATTGGAATAGGTACTTCTTCTCCAAATAATAAACTTCACATTAAAGGCAGCAGTAACATCGATCCTGTACGGATAGAAGGTTTACAAAGTGGGGATATGGCTGTTACAGGATCTAAGATGTTGATGATAGATGGAAATAATAATGTAAAGACGACTACTCTCACTCCTGTTGGTGTCACAAATGGACTGAGTAAAACAGCAGCTGGAGATATAAAACTAGGCGGGACATTAACAGAAGCGACCACAATTACCACAGACGGAACAAATACATTAAAATTAGCAGGTTTAACAACTGGCAATGCGTCTAACATTGGTTCAAAAATTTTAATTGTTGATAGTAATAACAATGTACAAGTAACAGATAAAATAGCAAACGATTTATCTATTCCTTCTCCTGCTATTTTTACATTATTAACGGCTCAAAGTAATTTTTTGGATAACACTGCTGCAGGAGCTAAAAAAACTGTACCGATGTCGCTAACAAAAAATGCAATTAAAGGTTTAACTTTTGATGCTAGTAGTGAAACAATTACATTTCCCCCTGGAATTTACCAAATAACCTTTATATATGAAGCTTTTGTAGGAGGAAGCTGCACAGTTAGTTCCTATTTAGTTGATTTCCCTAAAGAAGTAGGAACTCAAAGAATTCATAGCACTGCGTCTCATAAAGCCGATGCTAGTGGTCTTGGTACTAATCACGGTGGTACAATTTCCTATGTTACAACTCTTGCAAATACAACATCATGGGTTATTCAGCTAGGAAGAGGATCTTCTGGAAACTGTTCAAATGGAATGACTTTAGTACAAAATTCAACTCAACTTGTTGTATTCAAATTAGGAGATATCTAAAATACTAACCTTTTTTATGCTTTAGATGATTTAATTTTTTATCAAAACAGATTGTAAAAATTAAAAACAAAAGCAAACTATACTTATAAAAATATAAGGTTAGAATTATCTAACCTTATATTTTTATAAAACCAAATTAATAACATATATGACTTATTATGCATATAGCTTCCAAGATAATATTGAAAATAATGATCATAAAATTTATTAATTTAATATTTTATAAAATATAATTTTGGTATAAACATAAAGTTTAAGTTAAAAATATAACTTTATAGCAATAATTCTTAAAGTTATTCCGAGATTGTATCCGATAGCAGATTCTAACTCTGTTATCTATATATATATGACAAATCACTTTATAGGAATAGGAAAATATATTCCAACTGAAAAAATATCAAATCTTTTTTTTGAAGAACATCAATTTTTTAATGAACAAGGAGAAATTTTAGATCAAAATAATGCTACTATTTCATATAAATTAAAGCAAATAACAGGAATAGAAGAACGTCGATATGCCAGAAAAGATCAAGTAACATCAGACTTAGGCTATATGGCAGCTGCTTCAGCCATCACAAATGCAAATATCGACGCAGAAACTATTGATTATATTATATTCGCTCATAATTTTGGAGATGTAAAACACGATACTATTCAGTCTGATATGGTGCCAAGTCTTGCTGCAAGAGTAAAAAATTTATTGAAAATTCAGAATCCTTATTGTGTTGCTTACGATGTTATTTTTGGTTGTCCAGGTTGGGTAGAAGGTGTTATACAAGCCAATGCATTTATAAAAGCTGGATTAGCAAAAAGATGTTTGGTAATTGGTGCTGAAACTCTTTCGAGAGTAGTAGATGAACAGGACCGAGATACAATGATATATGCAGATGGAGCTGGTGCTGCTATTTTAGAAGCTTCTACAAACAATAAAGGAATACAAGCTCATTTATCTGCCTCTTATGCAAACGAAGAAAAAGATTATCTGTTTTTTGGAAAATCATATAATTCAGAAAAATGTCCGAATACCAAATATATCAAAATGTATGGTCGAAAAATCTATGAGTTTGCTTTATCCAAAGTACCTTTAGCAATGAAAAAATGTGTTGATGATAGCTCATATAATATTGACGATATCAGTAAAATAGTGATTCATCAAGCCAATGAAAAAATGGACGAAGCAATTGTAAAACGCTTTTATAGTTTATATGATCAAGATGTTCCAAAAAATATTATGCCAATGAATATTCATAAACTTGGCAATAGTAGTGTGGCAACAATTCCAATTCTTTTGAAAATGATTATGGATAATGATTTGGAAAATCACCAAATAAATGAAGGCGATGTGGTATTATTTGCTTCTGTTGGCGCAGGTATGAATATAAACACATTTATTTACCAATTTTAACGATATCAATTATGATAATATCTAAGTTCTAATCACAATTAGGTTAGAACTTTTTTGTCATATAGAATTCTCTAGAAATTAATACCATTTAATTCATTAAAACTTATTACCTTTGCAACGTACTTAAGAAGATATTTTGTCTTAATAGTTTACAATTGTATTCTTTATTTTACTTTTTTTAATTCACTAATTGACCTAGTCAATATAATTTTAACTTCTGTTTTCTAAAACGTATACTTGTAAGTTTTACTACATTATAATATAAATGTTGTTGGATAATTAATTCATGTTTTCTTAGGTTTTATGAGTATTAATAATAAAAAATCTATACAAACATTTATGGCAGATTCTACATCTAAAAAAGAAAATAGCAAAAAGAAAGCTTTAAAAAAATTAGAGAAATTAAACAAAAGAGAGAACAGAAAAGAGAATAACAACAAAGGAAAATCATTAGAAGATATGATTGTCTATGTTGATGTACTTGGTAATTTTACAGATGTACCACCTCATTTACAAGACAAAGAAGCCGATTTGCTGAATAATAAAAGATTAGAATCTGATAACAGAGATGTTTTTATAGAAGGTATGGTTGATATCTACAACGATTCAAAAGGTTTTGGTTTTATTAAAGTACCAACTTCTAACGATAAAATCTTCTTCCACTTCAAAGAATCAAAAGAATTACTTAAAGTAGGAGATCAAGTGCAGTTCAAAAAAGAAATGTCTGAAAAAGGATTCAGAGCAATTCAAATATCAAAAAAATAAATTAATTAAATATACAACTATGCAAGAAGGAACAGTAAAATTCTTCAACGAATCAAAAGGTTTTGGTTTTATCTCTAACGCAAACGGAGGTGAAGATGTTTTTGTACATGTTTCTGGATTAATTGACAAAGTAATTGAAAATGATCAAGTTACTTTTGATATTGAAAAAGGAAAAAAAGGTCTTATGGCTGTCAATGTAAAAAGAAAATAATTCAACATATAATTATTTCTTATAAATCAAAAAGTCCTTATGTAAATAAGGACTTTTTTGTTTTTAAATACACAATAACACATTTGTTATTATCTTCTACTAAAATTACAGCTTTTATAAGCTATTGTAAATCTTATGTGTAATCACTTTTTTCTAAAGATTTCTAATAATAAACAAATTTGATTATACTAAATCATCTCCTGTAGTTTATTACCTTTTAAATATTTTTAATGCATTTATAAGTAAACTACAAAAAACCACAGAATATCAAAGCGCTATAAATCAATAAAATACAAAACATCATTTCATTATTACTTCCCTCGATGGAAACAGGTATCTACCATGAAAGTAATAATAACTATTTCTAAAGGATTTTATTTCTTTACACTAAATCATTAAACAATATTTTTAAGAACGATAAAGTACTGAAGCAGTAGTTAATACATCTCAAAGTGATGTAGAATTTATCTATCATAGAACAAATCGTTCAAAAAATTCGAATTCATTTTTTAAGGATATAAATTATAGAAATAATAATCAAAATGATATTAATAACAGGAGCGACTGGCAATTTAGGATCTAGTGTAGTTAATCAACTTTTGAAAAAAAGTACACAAGATACTTTTGTCGTTACATCAAGTAATCAAGAAGGAGTCAACAAACTAACATCAAAAGGGTTTCAAGCCAGATTAGCAAACTTTAGCGACAGAGAATCTTTAAAAGAATCTTTTGATGGAATTGAAAAATTACTTTTGATTTCTACAATGGATTCAAACCGTTTCGAACAACATAAAAATGTAATCGATGCAGCAAAGGACCAAGGAGTAAAACATATTGTTTATACTGGTCTAGCAATAAAGGACATTCAAACTTCAGGAGTAAAAGACTTAATGATAAGTCATTTTCAAACAGAAGATTATATTAAAAAAAGTGGTTTAACCTATACAATTTTGAGAAATACAATGTATGCGGATGCATTAAATCAAATATTAGGGGAAAACGCGTTAAATCAAAATATAAATTTACCTGGAGGGAATGGAAAAGTTCCTTATGTTCTTCGTAGAGAAATGGGAGAAGGAACTGCTAATCTGTTACTACAAAAAGGTCATGAAAATAAAACCTATGATATTGTAGGAAATAAAGAATATAGCTATCAAGATATTGCAAATGTATTGTCTAATCTGAGTGGAAAAACAATAAATTATAATGATATTTCTGAAAATGATTTCGAAAAAAATTTAAAACAAATAGGTTTTCCAGATTTCGCTATATACCTAAACACAGGAACTCTATTTGATATTAAAACACATCAATACGAAATAGAAAACAAATTCTTAGAAGAACTACTTGAAAGACCTACAGCTCCAATCGAAGAATTTTTAAAAGAACTATTTAAAATTTAAAAAAATGAAAAACTTTGTTTTATTACTGAGAGTCAATACAAATATGGATCCTGGAGCTTTTACAGACCCAAGAGAAGTAGCTGATAGAGCTAAATGGTTAGAAGACGTTAAAGAAAAGGGAATTGTCAAAAACTTAGGAGGAACTATGCCTCCCATTCCTCCAATGGCAACTACAATTTTTGCTGATGGTTCTGTAAAAGAAGGACCTTTTAAAGAAGTTGAACATTTCTTAACTGGATTTCTAATTATAGAAGTAGAAGATTTAGAAGCTGCCAAAAAAATTGCAGCAACCAATCCTATTCTAGTCGCTGGAGGAAGTGTAGAAATACGAGAAATCTTACTAAGATAGTATTTGATAGCCTTATGAACTTGAAGAAACAAAAAAATTGGACTCTATTTGCCATATTTGGTATTGCCTATTGGTTTTTTGGCAATCTATATGAAGCTATAGTTTTTGGCCCTAATTGGATTATTGAAGATCCTAATCATCTGAAGCACTTAAATATGTTTTTTGTCAATTCTAGTCCAACTCTATATTTTATACCGATGACATTAATTGCAGGAATCTCAATTTGGATTTTAACATTTTTAAATAAAATTAATAGTGTAAAACGCGAATACAGAATGGCAAGTATTTTAGCTCTAATAGTTACCATACTTACATCATTAATAGTCGGTTTTGTATTATCAAAAATGTTTGGTTCAGGATTTTATGCGAATCCAGAAAAAGGAAGTTTTTATGGAAAAATATGGAATGTATCAAATGCATTTAGAATGATATTTGAACTAGCTACCATTTACTATTTATTCAATGCTTATAGAAAATTAGATAAATTAAAATAATCAAACCAATTTAATACCCTTAATATTTAAATGAAATTATTAGAAGCGCTAAACTGGAGATACGCTACAAAACGTATGACAGGAGAAAAATTAGATGATGATACAGTAAATAAAATTATTGAAGCAGCGCGTTTAGCTCCAACATCTGCAGGATTACAACCAGTACATTTGTTTGTAATTAGTAATCCTGAAGTAAAAAAACAAATTCAACCAATAGCATTTAATCAACCTCAAATTGTAGAATCATCACATTTGATTGTTTTTACATCTTGGGCAACAATTCCAGATAAAAAAGTTGATGAAGTATATAATTATACAAATTCAGAACGAGGTATTTCTAATGAAAAAACAGCAGACACAGTAGAAGGTCTAAAACAGTTATTCAGTACATTTTCTGAAGAAGAACAGTACCATCACACTGCTAAACAAGCACATATATCTTTTGGAATGGCAATTGCCGCAGCAGCAGAACTAGGAGTAGATGCTACGCCAATGGAAGGATTTAGTAAAGAAGGAATAGATGAATTTTTGAAATTAAAGGAAAAAGGATTAAGATCAGTTGTTCTTTTAGCTCTAGGCAAAAGACAAATAGAAGAGGATTGGTTATTTCCATTAAAAAAAGTTCGTCAACCTAAAGAAGAGTTTATTACAGAAATTAAGTAATAGAATATTTTTTTACAAATTCTGTATTAACAAAACTCATTTCAAAATAGATTACCTATGTTATTAAAAGACAGCTTAAGAGAAAAACTGTTATTTCGCTAAATAGCATCATACTCATTAAGACAACTTAAAAGATAGGATTTCTGATAATGATCTGTTTCAACAAAAAACTAATCAAATATGAAAATAGAAATTTGGAGCGATGTAATGTGTCCTTTTTGTTATATTGGAAAACATAATTTAGAAAAAGCTTTAGAGAATTTAGAATATAAAGACCAAATTGAAATTATTTGGAAAAGTTATCAATTGGATGCTAGTATTCCCGAAGTTGTTAACGATACATACGCAGGATATTTATCTAAAAAACGTAATGTCAGCGAAGAGCAAGGAAATCAAATGTTAGCCTCTGTATCTACTACTGCTAAGCAAATAGGTCTAGACTATCATTTTGATAAAACAATCATGACCAATTCCTTTAAAGCACATCGTCTTATACAATTTGCTAAAAGTAAAGCAAAAGGATCTCAAATGGAAGAAAGACTTTTCAAAGCATTTTTTACAGAAGGGAAAAATGTATCAGATACAGATACTTTAATACAATTGGCTAAAGAAATCGGCTTAGAGGAAAACGAAATTTCGGCAGCTTTTACTGATGATATATATGCATATCAAGTAAAAAATGATATTAACGAAGCAATTCAATTAGGTGTAACAGGAGTTCCTTTTTTTGTACTTGATAGGAAGTACGGTATTTCCGGAGCACAACCCTCGGATGTATTTTCAAACACTATTGAAAAGGCATTTGAAGAATGGAAATTAAATCAAACTAAAACAAACTTAGATATACAAAATGGGCAATCATGTTCTATAGATGGTCAATGCGACTAAAAACAACTTAAACAATAAAATTATGATTAGACTATTTAAACAATGCTTTTTAATTGCTATTGCAGCAGCCCTTTTAATTGCTTGTAAAAAAGAAAAAACAAAAGTAGATTTATTAATTAAAAACGCAACTGTTTTTGATGCAACAGGAATTGATCCTATTTCTAATGCAAGCGTAACTATCAAAGGTGGAAAAATAGTAGCAGTACAAAAAGGTGAAATAACTGATGTAAAAGCTACAAAAACTATTGATGCAGGAGGTAAGTTTGTTATGCCTGGACTTATTAATTCACATTTACATTTATTCTGGAATATGTATGACATGCCTCCAAAAATGCCTGCAACAAATGATGCTCAAGCAAATAAATTTATTGAAAATGAATTAACTAAACGTTTAAAAGGTCATTTAGAACAAGGAATAACATCTATACTTTCTCCAATAGATTTTGAACCATATATTTATAATGTTAGAGAAAAAGTTGCAAAAGGAGAAATTAGCGGACCTCGTGTTTTTGCTGCTGGTCCTGTTTTACTTAAATCTGGTGATTATTACGCATGTGCTGGACTAGAAGGAGAAGATTTAAAATGGTGTAACGAACATGTAAGATTACCAATTGAAAATCCTGAAGAAGCACGTAAATCTGTTCAAAAATTAGTAAAACAAAAAGCTGATGTTGTTGTTTATGATGGTGTAACAAATCAAACCAAATTCAACAAAGAAGTCTTAACTGCTATTGTTGATGAAGCACACAAAAATAATTTAAAAGTGTTTGTTCATAATGCTGATGCAAAAGATGTTCCTAATATGGTAGCTGCTGGCGTAGATGTATTTATTCATCCTCCAGCAAAAACAAAAGATGTTGATGGAAAATATTTGAAAGTAATTGGAGAAAAGAAAATTCCAATTGCAATTACACTTGGCTTTATGCAACGTTATATGAAACTTGGTTTTGCAACTCCAAAAGACAGAAATGATTATGATATTATGCAAAATAACGTCCAAGTAATGTTGAAAGCAGGAGCAGTTCCATTATTCACTTCTGATGTTCCAGGAATTCCTCCAACAGAAGTAGTACCTATGGTTACAGGAGTAATGACTGGTCAAGGAATTGACAATAAAACAATTCTTTTATCTGCAACAAAAGAAGGCGGAAAAGCTTTGGGAGCAAAAAATTTAGGAACTCTGGAACCAGGTAAAATTGCAGATGTTATTCTTGTTGATGGTAATCCGCTAAAACAAATTGCAGATCTTCAAAAAGTAAAAACAGTCATAAAAGATGGAAAAATTGTAGTTGAAAAATAAGTTCACTTTTTAAATTAAAATTCATATCAAATTAAAAAATTAACCAGCGACATCAAGTTTGCTGGTTTTTTTATTAGGAAAGCATAGTATTTCAGATAATCATCTCTTTAAAAAAAAAAATACAATTTTTGATTCTGATTATAATAAAGTAACCTCAGTAAAAATGAGGTTACATAAGACAGCTTAATAAAGTAAACTTCTTTAAGTTTTTAAAGATAAAATTTTTGTACAAGTAGTTGTTTACTTAAACATTACCTTTTTTGTATAAAAATTCTAAACCAACTCAATTAAAGCTTGACGAATCGTATCATAAATATAATTTAGATCATCAGTCGAAATACAATAAGGAGGAACCAAATAAATTATATTTCCTAATGGACGCAACAATATACCTTTCTCTAAAAAGTAAGGATACAGCTTTTCGTGTATATCACTAAAATAAGACGTTTCTTCGTCTGTATTCCATTCCAACGCCAAAATAGTTCCGCATTGTCTTATCGCTTTTACTTTAGGATGATTTTGAATAGATGCAACAAAAAATTGATGTTGATGCACTATATTTTCAATTTGCTGTTGTGTAGAGGTTTGTAACAACAAATCAAGACTTGCTAACGCAGCAGTACATGCCAATGGACTTGCCGTAAAAGAATGTCCGTGGAATAATGTTTTATTCAAATCATCTGCATAAAAGGCTTGGTAAATTTCGTCTGTACAAGTTGTAACGCCCAAAGGTAAAGTACCACCTGTTAAGCCTTTCGAAAAACACATAATATCTGGAACTTCTGTCAAATGATTTGCTGCAAATAATTTACCTGTACGACCAAATCCAACAAAAATCTCGTCTTGAATCATTAAAATATTATGTGCTCTACAATAACTCATCAATTGATCTAAATATTCAGCCTGATGCATCAACATCCCCGAAGCTCCTTGTATCAAAGGTTCGTAAATAAAACACGCTACTTTAGTTGCAACTTCTTTTATTTGCGATTTAATAGCTTCTATATTTTCTGCATTCGGTGTATCAATAAAAATGACATCAAAAAGCTTTTCGTTAAAAGGTTCTGTCCAAATTCCTCTTCCACTTACCGACATCGCGCCAAAAGTATCGCCATGATAGGCATTTTTGAACGCTAAAATCACAGGTCTATCTTCTTTTTTATTGAAATGATATTGTAAACACATTTTTAATGCAACCTCAATCGCTGTTGATCCATTATCACTGTAAAATGCTTTTTTTTGGTTGGTTGGTAAAAGAGCCAATAAACGTTCAGACAATTCAATTGCAGGTCGATGCGTAAATCCTGCAAAAATAACATGTTCCAAAGTTGTTAGCTGTTCGTGCATTTTCTGTGCGATATACGGATGCGCATGCCCATGCAACGATACCCACCACGATGAAACCGCATCAATATATTGCTTGTTATTTTCATCGTAAATATAACTTCCTTCTCCTCTTACAATTGGAATAATATTATTGGCTTTTTTCATCTGCGTATAAGGATGCCAATTCACCAACTGATCGCGCTCTTTTAATGTGTACATGTCTGATTTGTTTCTTGTTTAACCATTGGTAGTAAACCTAAATTTTCAAACATTTGCATATCCTCTGATACCCCAGGATTAGGTGTTACCAGTAAGGTTTCACGTTCTCCTGTAAAAATAGAATTCGCACCAGCCATAAAACACCAAGCTTGTTCAACTTCTGTCATTTCTATTCGACCAGCACTTAAACGAACAACCGAAGAAGGCATCACAATACGAGCTGTTGCAATCATACGAACCATATCCCAAATATCTACTTTCGGATTATTTTCTAAAGGCGTTCCTTTTACTCTTGCTAAAGCATTTACAGGTACAGATTCTGGGTGTTTTGGCATTGTTGACAAAGTTAATAGCATAGAAATTCGATCTTGATGTGTTTCTCCTAAACCAATAATTCCGCCCGAACAAACTGTAATCCCAGCTTTTCGTACATTTTGTATCGTATTGATTCGATTATCAAATTTACGTGTAGAAATAATCTCATCGTAATAAGCTTCGGAAGTATCTAAATTATGATTATATGCGTGTAAACCTGCTTCTTGTAAACGAATCGCTTGCTCTTCTGTCAACATTCCTAATGTACAACACACTTCTAATCCCAACTCATTTACACCTTTCACCATTTCGATTATTCGATCAAAGTCTCGATTATTTCGTACTTCTCGCCAAGCAGCTGCCATACAAAAACGTGATGAGCCCGCTTCTTTTGCTTTCTTTGCATGTGCTAATACCGTTGCTGTTGGTAACAATGCTTCTACTTTAATATCGGTATGGTAGCGTGCTGCTTGTCCGCAATATGAACAATCTTCGGGACAACCACCTGTTTTTACAGATAACAAGGTACATACTTGTACTTCTCTTGCATTGTGCCATTCTCGATGTGTTTTGGATGCATGATATACTAAATCCAATAAAGGTTGATGATAAATTTTTT
Organism: Empedobacter sp. UBA6745; assembly: GCF_002453775.1. Lineage (NCBI taxonomy): Bacteria > Pseudomonadati > Bacteroidota > Flavobacteriia > Flavobacteriales > Weeksellaceae > Empedobacter > Empedobacter sp. UBA6745. Next base: position 14,433 of record NZ_DKHL01000029.1, on the reverse strand, counting down.
CGATTTCTTCTTTCGTCCAATCATGACGTGTTTTGTTTGATATTTTCATTGTATTTTAAATATTAAATTGATGCTTAATTGTTTCTGCAATATTTCTCACTTCGCTTGAGTTTATTGAATTGAGTTTTGGTGTAATGATGATAGAAATATCCGAAGGCAAATGATTTTTTATAACACGAGAAGTGTCTTCATCAAATTCACCATTAAACACAAAATATTCGATAGTGATATTTCTTAATTTCAGTATTTCAATCGTTAATAATGTATGATTAATACAACCCAAATAATTCGTTGCAACCACAACTGTTGGAAGATTAAATTGCTGAACAAGATCAATCATAAAATCTTCTTCATTAATAGGAACAAATAATCCGCCCGCTCCTTCAATAATAAGAGAATTGGTTGTTTTGGGAATTTCAAAATCATTTAAATTGATATCAATTGCTTCTTCTTTTGCAGATTGATGTGGTGAAGCGGCTTTTTGTAAAGCATAACGTTCTTGATGAATCTTCAGTTTTGGAGAAGTTAACGATTCAACCAACAAACTATCTGATGAATCTAAATCTCCTGATTGTATTGGTTTCCAATAATCAGCTTGTAAAGCTTCAGTTAATATTGCTGAAACAATTGTTTTTCCAACTCCTGTCCCTATTCCTGTAACAAATAATTGTTTAGACATTTTCCTTTATCTTTTCTATTAATTGATTAATTTCTTCTTGTGTATTAAAAGCATGCAAACAGATTCGTAAGCGCTCTTCTGCTACTGTAGGTGGAAATACCGCAAAAGTGTTTATTTCAACCTCTTCTAATTGATTTTTGATTTTGGTCAATTGGTTTGTAGACTCAAACTTTAGAATTTGAATTGGACTATTTTTATTCGAAGAACTAGTTAAATTACTATTTCTAAAATGTGATATATTATGTTGTAAACTTTCTTGAAGCGATTTATTTTCTTTGATAAACTGATAACCTTTTCGTAAACCTGTCACATGAAAATCAGTAATAGCTGTGGTGTAAATAAAAGGTGAAGCATAATTAATGAGATAATCAATCACTAACTGATTAGCTAAAATAGAAGCACCGCTCATTCCCATTGCTTTTCCATAGGTTACAACCGTTACAAATACTTTGTGTTGTAATCCCAATTGATGAACCAATCCGTAATCAAAAACACCAAAAGCATGAGCTTCATCTACCACTAATGCAGCATTGTATTTATGGGCTAATTCAACCAGTTCAATTAATGGAGCACAATCACCATCCATCGAATACAAACTTTCTACCGCGATAAAACAACGCTCTTTTACTCTTTGTAATAATTTCTCTAAATGATCTAAATCGTTATGTTTAAATTTTAATTTTTTTGCGTTGGATAATTTAATCCCATCATGCACTGAACGATGTATATTTTCATCAACTATAACAGTATCATGTCGAGTTAAAAGTGCGGAAAAGAGTGCTAAATTAGCATTATATCCAGATGAAAAAAGTATTGCAGCTTCTACTTTATGTTCTTTCGCAATCAGCTCTTCCGTTTCACTTAAATAATCGGAATTCCCACTAATCAAACGTGCTCCAGTAGAACCATAAAGTAAGGTTGGTTGTGCTATAAACTCATTTAAAATTTGCTGATGTAAAATTTCATTTTTAGCTAATCCTAAATAATCATTACTATAAAAATCAATTCCAGAAGAGCGAACTTTTAATGTTCTTTTAATTCCTTTTTGTTCTCTTTCAAATAGAGATAGTCGCAATAAATTAAAAAATTTCGACATTATTCAGTTCATTTTCAATTGCAGAAATCCAATGTGCAAACAACGTTTCTTCTAGTTGTATCACTTGATTTGCATAAATTTCCCATTCATTATGAAATTCTTTTAATTGTGAAATCATTTCTTCAAGATGACCTTCTTCTTCGACAATAATTGATTTCACCATCACTTTTTGTTGATGTGCTGTCAAAACATCTTGATATATTGGATACAATTCATCTGCCCTAACTTCAATAGCGTAAGTCACAAACAAATAGGCTGCGTATTTTAAGTCTTCTCCATCAAGATTAAATTCTTTCTTCAACAAACGACAAACCTGAATATCTAATTGATGTAAATAATACATTGTTGCTTTTGGTACTAAAAGATAAATAGGCTCATAATTGACACAAGCATCCGGAATCAATTTTATAATTTGCTTTTTCAAATAATAAGCATGACGATGTTCCTCTGCTGCATGTTTCAATTGAATAAGATTCACAAAAGTTTTGTGTTCACATGCCGAAATTTTTCGTGCTCCTGCATTTTCCATAAACGAAAGTGTATTAAGCCACTTTACATGTAATTTTGGTTCTAAAACAATATGATTTAATATATTTTTCAATTGATTTTATTTTTGGCCAAAATTATAAGTCAAACGGATCATACATACACTCCACTTTTGTAATATATGATAGTCCGGACGTATTAAACCCATTTTAGAATCTCTGAAAAAGTTTAGAATCATCACTATAAAAAAGTTGAATAATGAAAACTATTATTACAGAAAAATTCATTATTCATCTATTAATTCTATCTTTTACGATTAGATTTTTCTAAATAGCTACTTAAATCTTATTTTTGCAAAAACTTTTAAATTGAGTACTCGAGAAAATTGGATAAGCTGCAAGAATTGTAATGGACTTGGAAAAAAAAGTCAAGGAGTTTCGAAAAGGAAACTATCGCGTTATGAATCAGCTGTTGCTCAATCTAAAAAGAATGAAAATTTTATTACTCCGAATAAACCAAAAAGTTCGATGCAGATCTGTACTATTTGCTCAGGAACTGGTTTGATCACTACAAATGAACGCCCTTCATTTAACGAAAAAAAATATCCTCATGTCGCAATTGTCGGAGCTGGAATTGGTGGAATTGCATTGGCATTAGCGTGTTTACATCGTCAAATTCCTTTTACACTTTTTGAACGTGATCGAGCTTTCAACGATCGTTCGCAAGGTTATGGGCTAACGTTACAACAAGCAAGTAAAGAATTAAAAAAATTTGGAATCCAAACTTTAGAGGAAGGAATAGTTTCTACATTGCATTTAGCACATACTATAGAAGGAAATGTGATTGGCGAATGGGGAATAAGAAAATTGCAAGATAAAGAAGCAATTGAAGCTAAAAACAAGAATAAACATACCAATATTCATATTGCGAGGCAATCTTTACGCTTAGCTTTTTTGAATCAATTAGGTGGTGATAATCAAGTCTTATGGAATCATCAATTAATCGATTTTAAAGTTAATGATAAAATAGAATTAACGTTTGATGTTGATGGAATTCAAAAAAACTTTAAAGCTGATTTACTTATTGGTGCAGATGGCATACGAAGTACAGTTCGTCGATTGGTTATAAATGAGGAAAATAGTCCATTACGTTATTTGGGTTGTATTGTTATTTTAGGCATTTGTAAACTGGATGCTTTAGCAAATTTAGAAAATCATTTGTTGGATGGTGCAACGGTATTTCAAACAGCAAATGGAACAGAACGGATGTATATGATGCCTTATGACAAAAATTCGGTTATGTGGCAATTTAGTTTTCCAATGTTAGAAAATGAAGCGATAGCTTTGAGTAAAAAAGGTTCAGAGGCGTTAAAGATAGAAGTCGCTAAAAGAACGCATTGGCACTCTCCTATTCCTGAAATTATTACAGCTACAGAATCCCAACAAATCACTGGATACCCAGTTTATGATCGAGATTTATTAATGTCAAACTTATTAGAAAATGCTGGTCCAGTTACTTTAATAGGCGATGCGGCTCATCCTATGAGTCCTTTTAAAGGGCAAGGTGCAAATCAAGCTTTGTTAGATGCTTTGTTATTGGCGCAAAAAATTACTTCAGCTTATAACAATATTCAAAATAAACAGATTAATTTGCGTGAAGAAGTTTTACAACAATACGAAAAAGAAATGATGGAACGAAGTAGCGTTAAAGTAAAAAAATCAGCAGATGCAGCCAAATTTCTACATTCAGATATTGTGCTTCAGGAAGGAAACGTTACGTTCGGTTCTAAATGGTCTTCCAGTATTTAAATAATTAAAAAAGGAAACATTTTAAACTCTGTACAAAATGTTTCCTTTTTCATTACATCACAAATATAAATTAATCTAATGTTTGTACTCCCCCACCATTTACAAACAGTACTTGTCCGCTAACCCAAACCGAAACTGGAGCCGCAAAATACAATACAGCACCTGCAATATCTTCTGGTTCTCCAAGGCGTTCTAAAGGTGTATGTTTTAACATGGTTTTCTCTATTTCAGGAGTCAAAACAGTTTGTAAAGCCTGTGTACGAATAGCACCTGGTCCAACAGCATTGATTCTAATTTCTGGTCCAAAATCAAAAGCCAAATTACGTGTCATATGATTAATAGCCGCTTTAGATGAAGCATAAGCACTAATAGCAGGACTTTTATTAATAGATGCCATAGACGACATATTGATAATACTTCCGTAGCCAGAAGATTTCATATGCGGAGAAACTAACTGACATAAACGCCACATACTAAAAACATTCATCTGAAAAACTCGTTCAAACTCATTAACAGAAATTTCATATGGACTTTCTCTTCCAGCTCCACCGCCACCTACATTATTTACTAAAATATTAATTTGTCCATAAGCTTCTAGCGTCTTTTCAACCAAATTTACTAATGCCTCATCTTTTGTCACATCACAATCCAGTGCAATTGCCTTTCCTCCTTTTGATGTAATTTCTTCCACAACTTTATTTGCAGGTTCTATCTTATAATCCGACACCACTACATTAGCTCCATATGCGGCAAGCATTTCACAACAAGCTTTTCCTATACCATTACCACCTCCTGTTACAATAGCAGTTTTTCCTGTTAAATCAAATAATTTTGATGTATCCATATGATTCTTTTTTTTGAATTAAATACTAATAAATAGTAGAAATTGACAATATCTAAAGTTAGTGTTTTTTTTATAAAAGAATTTATTTCTCAATCCTCTGAAAGTGGAGAACGAAAAATTATTTGATACTTAATATCAAAATCAGAGACTAATAATTTGAATGATTTTAAATCCTCTAAATAAATTTTAGTTGATTTCTCCGATTTATTAATTGCTCTTGTAGAAAGAATATTCATTGGGAAATTCACACTATCTTTTATTCCTTTTTCAATTTTTCCGTTTGTAAGTTGATAAACATAAATAGGTGTTTTTCCTTGTTTTACCATACTATCCAAAAGTTTAATCTCATTTGTAAAAATAACTATTTCAGCTTGCTCAAAAGATTTTTCTTTCGTTAACATCTGAACAGTATCATTCGATACTCGTTCATTCTTAAATAAATCAACTTCATATTCGTCTGGTCTTTCATAACTTTTTTTACAGCTATAGAAGAAAATCGGAATAATTAAAATTGTAAGAATAATAGTATAATTGATATTTTTCATTCTGATTAAGTTAAAAAAAGGAACTTACTCGAAAGCAAATTCCTTATAAAAAATCCTTGTAAAAAATTATTCTTGTTGATATTCTGCTTCCCACTCATTTCCATCATCACCTTTGTGACCATCTAATTTGATCACAAAACTTTTTGTTGGAAAATATGGTGTCATACGAATATCTAACCAAACACGATCTTTATTTACTTTATCTTGCTCAAAACGTACAATTTTGAACTTTTCGATTAATTTATCTGGTCCTTTAATTTCATCTAAGAACTGTACGATTTGTCTTCTCAAATCATCTTCATTACGAGGATTCCAGTTTTCAAAAGCACGTCGATTTAAGAAATCTAACAATACTTTCGTCACATAATCAAAAACACGAACGACAGAATAAGTTTGTAAACCAATATTGTCTCCGTTGAACAACGTTTTTGCAGAAAAAGCCATGATTTTCCCATATTCGTTTACCATCGGAACCAATCCCATTTTTTCTAATTGAGAAATTTCACTTTTCTTCAAATCGAATTTAACGGCATCAACTTCGTTGATATTTCCATGTTTTTTTCCTGCTGCAACTTGAGACATCAATGTTTTATAAATTTTACCTACCAAAGACGTTGAAGGTGGCAAATCTACATTTTCTTCTTCACCTACTTCCTCTGCTCTACCGCGTCCTACAAGCCAATTACACGTCATAATTACATTACTTCTGTGCAACTCTCCTCCTGTTAAATTTGCAGAATCAAATAAATCAACTACATCATCTGGTTTATCTAAATTCGCAAAATCAGTAACCAACATTACTTTGTTTTCGTTACAAACTTTTGCCCATTTTTCTACAACTTTATTCGATCCTAGATAACCTGGTAAAGCTAAAATTGAGTAATTATCGCGTAAATCTAAACGATCATAATTTTGTTTAAATTCTTCCGAAATTGCATCAATAAATAAGGGATTATCCAAATCTTGCAATTGCTCTAAACTTGCATTTACAACACTCACATTATTAACTTTATCTAACTCTGTATTTTTATAAAACTGAGCTATTGTACGGTAAGAAGTTTCTAAATCGCGAACAGTATCTAATGTATTTTTTAAGTTTGATTTTAGATTGTTTTCTGCTGATAGTGCTTTATTTTTAGAAGAATCTGCCATTTGATCGATTGATTTATTATCTTCTAATAATTCAACCCAAAGATTAATTTTTTTCAATAAATCTTTACGCTCTTCTTCTTTATTTTGATCATTTAAGAAAATCTCTTTACGCGCTTTTCTTGTCGGATTCATATTTGCAACTCCGTCAACGACAGTTTCTACAAAATTAAATCCTCCTACTTTATTTAAAACATCAAGCGCATTTCCTTTCTTCTGAGCAAATTGCTGTTCTTGACTTTGTTCTTGCTGTTGTCCTTGTATTGGTTGTGGTTTGTTTTCCATGATAGTAAAATTTTAATAGAAAATTATTTCTTCTCTAATTCTTGAGCAATTTCTTTTAAGACATCAATTAAAGCTTCTTTCGTTTGCTCATTTTCAACAATAGTTTTCAAGATTTTATTGTTTTTCAACTGTCTCAAAATCTTATTGTATTGCTCTTGTTCGATACTTAATTGTTTTAAATAATCAGATTTTTGGGTTAATGTTTTAGGTGTAAAATCTCCTAAATTCTGAAATCTAAATTCTTCATCGATAATTGTTCCATCTTCTGTTTGATGTTGTACAGACACAGAAGGCTCGAAATGACGAAATACATCTTCAATCGTTTTTAAACCTTTTACTACTTCTGGTACAAATGGTTCGTCTGATGTTAATTGACTTACAAGTAAAGTTCTGTTTTCTTGTATATTTTGGATAGCTTCGTTAGCATCTACTTTTACTTCGTTACCTCCAACTCCATAATTATATACTGCCATAGTGTTTGATTTTAAGTTAATGTTTTGTTTATGTTTATTTTCTGTATTTTTCTTAAAAATAGAATGATCGATAAAATTTTTAACGATTTGTTTTAAATCAAATATTTTACGAATCATAATGATGATTTTATTTAATCAATTACACTCCATCCTTTTTTAGGATCGATGTGCGATTTTACTTCTTGTTCATTTACAATGATACTTTCTTTGCGTTGTCCGATATAATCTAATTCGCTCAACTTCCCGAAAACAATTTCCAAACTTCTTAGCATATGATTGATTTGCATGAAAGCTTCACCAGAATTATGATGATCATAATTAATTTCAGCAACTGTTGTCAAATTATTCAGAATTGTATGCGGAGCAACTTCACTCCATTCCAAACTATAATTTAACATTTCTTCTAACTCAGCAGGAATCATCATTTGCGTATTATTGTATAAATGAAGCGCGAATTTTGAAAAAATATTCATCATAAATATTGGTGGTTGATTCATCACAATATTCTTAAATTCGAAATAATTTTCACCAATTGTACTAATTACAGTTTGACAAAGTGTTTTTACATTTTGTGCTAAAGCCGTATTTTGATTTTTATGTGCCGATTTTTGAATAATTCGGAAAGCAAATTGACGAATATTACTCAACGAGATTACAAACGAATTATAATGCTCAACCAATTTTGGATGACTTTGAACAGACACACAAGGCGGAATAAAATGTGAATCAATTTGTGCAATATTTGATTTAATCATTACTTTTCCTAAAACCAAATAATCTCCACCAGAATAACTACTATTAAGAATAGTTGTATTTACCAATTCTATCTTATATTTTGGCAAAGTATGAGGATGTCTTGGCGGAATTTCCTCTGGATCAATGTCACCAAAAGGTATTTTCTCAAACAGATTGACAGATGCAATAATGTAATAATCTCCATCTTGCTCTTCCTGTTCTACTCCATCTGTTTTTTTCGTTAACGATCGGATGTTGACGTTATAATCCACCAATTCTATTCGATAACCAGCTTTGGTTACTGCCGAACAACGTTTTATAATTAACTGCGCATCGTTGGTAGCGGTATTCAAGATTTCATAAACAGATTTATCTGCATGTTGATCAGAAATTGGTAATAAACCATAATTAAAATTATTGATTAATATCGAATTAGAATCTCTAAGACTATCAATCACAAAATTCTCTTGATCAATCAAATGCTGTTGAGAAATCTTCATTCCATCTACCCAATTGACAGGATAATGTTTTATTGTCTGTATCATAGGTTTGTATTATTAAGTTTTTTAACTCCTTCTTCTTGATGACGAATTACACGTTTACAAATAATTGTTTCGTTTTCTGTAATTCTGTTTGTTGTAATATCTCGCTCAAAATCAACATATCTTCGCTTGCTAAAGAATGATTTCTTTACATAAAATATCCAATAATAAGATTCTTTATTTTGATCTATTAATTCAATAATCGTATTTGGATTTTTGAAATTATAATCATCCACTACTCTAAAAAACCAATCTCCAAAAGTGATTTCCGTAGGAAGAGTTTTTGCTTTTATCAAAAATCTTTTACTATCATCAATATTTTTTCCTAACTCTACATTTAACACCATCAATCGATCGAAATCTACTCCATCAAAATTGAAAGGTTTTTGATCTGGATCATATCTCCATGTTTTATAAATATCAAAAGGAATACTGATAAATTGAATATAACAATAGTAAAACGCTAAAGGCAAAACAAACGTAAATATACTTGTCGCTGCCATATACGGATTACCTAATCCATCTCCCATGTATTTAAAAATCATTGTAAAAAGATAACCTCCAAATGCAATACACGTTAAAGTCATTACACTTTCAAAAAGGATACTCATCCAAACTTTATCGATATGTTTTCGAAAATATTTGTGCAAAAGATTAACATGAATAATTCCTAATCCCAAGTAAACTATTTGAGAAATTAAGTACCAAAATGGATTGAATAGATTTCCGGAAAAACCAAAAAAACCTGGCAAAGCCAAACATAATCCACTTAATAAGACATATACAATAATATGTTTTATTTGGATTGCAGGTTTTGCTTTTCTAATAAGTCCCATTATAAAAACCAAAATCGCAACGATCAATGGCATTAATAAGTACCTAAAAAAAATTGTTTTCATAGAAGCTGGTTCCATTTCTATATTAGTTGTTGTTAAAAAAATAAACATCACTTTTTTATATAAATGTTGAATAGCCTAATCGGCTTGTATTTTTATTTCCCCCTAAAACGAAGGAGTTCTCGTTATTTTCTGTAATAAAATTTTCAAAAATCTTAACGGTTACAGGCATCAAATAATCATAAATAGATTCTAATAATTCACGAAAAGGATGTCCTGAAACATAACGATAGATTTTATTGTACGGAACTGGACCAATGTTTACTACCCAGTTTCGTTCTCCATCCATATGTTTTCCGTTCGGAATTAATGTTATTCCTAATTTTGCGGTACCTAAAACAGTACTTTTTTCTTCGTCGTCTTGTTCATCGATTTGATTTGGCTGAAAACTAATTGAAACAGGAACATTATTAAATGCGCTCAAAAAATGACTAATCCATTTTGTATTTCCTCTCACCTCATGTAAAAATGGAAGGATATAATAAAAAATCTTTGCTGTTTCACTATCAACCTGTTTTAATAAAGGCCACAACTCCGAAACAATTTTTACAATTTCTCCAGATTTATCAGCAATATCAAACTCAGTTTCTTTTATTAAAGAAAGAACTTCTGTGTTAAAAAATTCTAATTCGAAGGGTTGAAAAAACTTACGTGCATTTTCTTCTACTTCTTTCTGTTTTTTAATCTCAAGAACAACTTTTTCAATATTTCGATTACTAATTCCTAAAGATGCCGGATGAAAAAGCCCTTCTGGCAAATAATCGTATATACTTTCGCGATACGATTCAATTAAAATACTTTCCTCATCAAATCCATAATAAGAAGACGTAATGCTTTTGATATCTTTAAGGTAAGGACGCTCATTAATTCCGACTCGTTTCAAAAATACTGAAGCATTAGATTTGTAATACCTCAAAAGATTTACCGCAACAGCTTCTGCTTTAAAATCAGTTTGTAATTTGTTGTAATTTTTATCCGATATGTTGTATAATATCTGCTCTTCAACTTCCATCATATCATCTTAATTTTCATTAATATTAACACGATATTCAACTCCATCAATTGCTTTTAGCTTAATATTATTCTTCAAAACATCTGCGACATTGTCCCAATATTTTTGTCCATAAAACGCATAATTAATTGGAATAATTTCAACATCTACTGTTCTAATAAAGCCTTCTTTTGGTCGATCACTAATCATTGTTCCACGTTTTACGCTAATCTTTTTAACTTCATCGCGCAACTCCATTTTACAATAATTCTTAACATCTTCTTTCGATATAATTTTATCGCGAGTTGTCAAAGCATATTTATAAGCCAAAATTGTATCCGAACGTTTTTGTTCCTCTAAACCTCCTATTGTTTCGGTTAATAAATAGATTTTCTGTTGATTTTTTTGTGAACTTAATTCAGTTCCAGGACGCAAACTATTCGCCATAGAACAATTTGTCATCCAAAAAGTAGCATATGTATGCCCCGAATTTTCTACAGGTTCTATAATCACATAATTCACATCGTCTTTTAGCTGTCTATTTACTTGATCGGTTTTTATCATCAAACCTTTCACTTTTATAGATATTTCGCCTAAAACATCTTTTACATTATCACGATTGTAAACCGAAAAAGCAGCAACTTCATCACGCAATAATTCCATTACATTTGATAATAAATCAACTGCATTTCGTGCGTTAAAACGCTCCATTCCTCCTCTACGAACTGTATATAAACCACGTTCCAAATCGTTTGTAGGCATAAAAGGAATTTCTGTATATTTTTTCCCTAATTCATCTATTACCTCATCTACATAAAGAAAATATTCGTTATCAGCTGTTTCTAAAGGAATATTGTTTCCCATTATGTCCAAATTATATTCTGTCTTTTTCCATCCTCGATTATAAATTGGAAATGCATTCAAAACAAATGAAAAATTCTCTAAAATATCTTGATCATATTGTGGCGGAAATTCTACCGTCAACCAAACTAAATTTCTATCCTTATACTGTTGAATTAATTGAATTTGATCATATAATTCTTCTGGCCAATTCGAAAAGTTGTCAGCAACTTTAGGATTAAATCCATCAACTTCAATAAATTTATCTGAATAAATATTTTTAATATCTTCCTTCAATTTGAATAAGATTGATTGATCTCGAAACAATCCTTCATATCCTTGAATTTCTTCAATTTTAGGATAATTTTTTCCTGAAGTAATATTTAGTTCATTTTCGTTACACGTAATTTTAATATGCGGCAACAAGCGATACACAAAATCTATATGTTCGAAAGTTGGATTTGAGCAATAAAAATTGAGACTTTCTGGAAAAATTTCAGATGAAAAATTAGAAAAGTCTAATCCTATTTTGATTTTTCTATAATTCTCTATTGAATTCGAAATTCTACTAACTGGTAATTTATTCAATTGCTCATCAATCTCATAAACTGTGTTTCCAGCAACCATCAAAACCGTTTGTGCATTGATAATTTCTACATTATCAATTGGTGTAAATGGAATTTCGATTTGTTGATCGGATTGAACTTTACGGAAAGAATTAAGATGTTTTTTGAAAAAAAACTCCGAATGTTCTAATAACAATTCTTTATCTTCCTCAGCAATACAAAAAGCGATCGCATGTGCAGGATTTGGATGCGTATATTTTGTTGGCGTTAATAGACGCGCCAATTTCTCTAAAATACGTCCATTAACATTTTGTATTTCGTTATTCGCTTTGAAAACTTCTGTACTAAAAGCATCAATTAAAAGTTTAACCAAAGGGTCTAAAGCTTGTATATTTTTTACACCCCATAGTTTTGTTGCATTTTGCAACATCCTCGCTTTTATTGATTCTTTAGAATATATTTGTTGGTTTAGGTTCATTATTTATTCTGTTAATCAATAGACATTGGACTCAAATAAAGTTCTGTTGTAAAATTGAAATTTTCGCCTGTGGATTCTAACCTGGAGTTAATTCCAATTTTAACTTTTTTCTTTACTTCTGTATAACCTTTGGTTTCGTAACTATGTTCTACATAAGTAATATGAGCTTGTACTTTCGGATTTTGTAGCCTCGGCTCATAATCATTAATTTGCCTTATCAAACTTTTTATAAAAATAGTTTCCCAAATCGTTGTACTTATTCCGTTATCGAATTCTACATCCCAAACGTCATTTCCGTACTCTTCATCGTATCTATTTTCACCTTTTTTAGTCTTTATAAGCAGCATGATATTTTGCGCAATGCTTTCGAAAACGTCACAAGTTTCCACTTGTCCGTTGCTTGCCATCAGGTTCAATGGTCTAAAAGGTAGTTTGTAGTTAGAGTTTTCCATTTAGGTAATAGATTGATTCTCTTAAATTAATATATTTTTTTGATTCGACAAAAATTAGTTCATGACTTTTAACGATTGACTTAAAATTTCATCTTGATTTAACGAAAAAATGGTCATTAATTCATTCGGTAATGATAAAATTCCTTCGCCTGTATCACTTAATTCTTTGTTTAAATTTTTATTCCAAATTAATAAATCATTCGGCTTTATTTTTAAGAATTTCGCAATCACATCAAGATTATAAGCAGAATTGATTTGGGTTGTCGAAATACTCGTATCAATTTCTTTTGGAACAAATTTTTGATAAACAACTTCAGGCGTATTTGCTTTTAAACCATTATAATCATTCAAAACATCATCCAAATGTCCGCTTGCATAACTTGCATTCAAATACTTCTGAACATGATTGATTGTTTCTGCTGGTAAATATTGATAAAAATCTGTGTATCGTTTAGAACCTGCTCTATCCATTGCTTTCTGAATATTACCTTCTCCACAATTGTAAGCAGCAACAACCGTCACCCAATTTCCGTATTTATTGTACANNAAATTCTTTAACGAGCTCATTGCAGCTTTTGTACTTTTATAAATATCATTTCTATCGCGTTCTGTTAATCCGTATTCGCTTGCATGAGCAGTCATAAATTGCCAAATCCCAGAAGCTCCTGCGGAAGAAACTGTTCCTGAATCAAAGCTAGATTCGATAAATGCTAAATTCTTTAGATGACGAGGAAGTCCTCTTTCTACAAGAGAATACTCTATAAAGTCAACAATATCTTTATTGTTTTGTATCACACTTTTATAGCGATTAACACTTTTCTCAGACGTATCTGTTGCACCTAAAGTTTGTGCAGAAAGTGAACATGGTATGCTAAAAAATGCTAATATTATGGCGTATTTTATCATGGTTGGTAGAGAGTTTGTATTATTTCTTAGACTCGATTGTCTTCCATTTAAGCTCTTGTGTTTTTTTATTAATATCAATCTGAATCGTTTGACCAGCTTTTACTTCTTCACGAACGATCATTTTAGAAATTGGTCGCGCAATTTGCGTTCTAATAACCCCAGATATTTGTCGAGCACCGTATTTACTACTAAAACCTGTTGTAGCAAGATGTTTGATGGCTTCTTTCGAAATTTCTAAACCAATATTCATTCGAGTTAAAGAATTGATTAATGATTTTAATTGAATAGAAAATATTTTCTCCGCCATTTCTTCATTAATCGGAGCGAATGGAATAATTTCTGTAATACGAGCCAAGAATTCTGGTCTAAAACGCCCTGAATCAGTCATAATTTTCATCAAATTAGAAGAAGCTGGAATTTCTTTTCTTTCGAAATATTTCACGATTTCTTCACTTCCAATATTAGAAGTAAAAAGAATCAATGAATTACTAAAATCCCCTTCTTTTCCTAATTTATCATGCACTTTACCTTCGTCCATAATTTGTAAGAAAACATCAAAAACAGAAGTATGTGCTTTTTCAATCTCATCAAATAACACAACCGAATAAGGCTGTTGACGAATCTTGTTCACCAGCATCCCTCCTTCTTCATAACCAACATAT
>NZ_DKHL01000045.1:0-16819 GCF_002453775.1 Empedobacter sp. UBA6745 | reverse complement strand
TTTTTTTAATATTCAAATTCACTTACTACAACGAATTCTAAACTCGTCCTTGCTGAAAAGTCGAGTGTCAATTCGGCGTAAAGAGCGTTAAAAATGATTTACTGTTCGCATTTTATATGCGAATGATCTAAAGCATTTAGCGAGTAGCCATTATTGACCGACTTGTAAGCACAGACTTGTAATGCTTTGCATTCATGAATACCTTAAAATAATAATAAATCATATGAATAACTTTTGATTACCTTTGATCAAGCAAAAAGCAATAAATAGAGAACTTCTAATTATCGAAAATTCAATTTAGAATTTCATCTCTATTTTCATGCGCGCGTGCGCTCGTCCACTTTTATCCTATATTCTTGCTAAAAATATCCCCCTCCAACAGTTTTAAAAATTACATTAATAAATGAAAACTAAAAATTAACACTAATCACTTTATGAAGATCATTTACTTTCTTCTTAGGGTGTCTTCGGGGGATAGAGTGTGAATCTGTTTACTTTTTCATAATTTTACATAAGTTTTTTAAAATTCAACATTAGTTTTAAAAGCCACTCCTTTTCCAGTACATCGCGCCAACTTTGTTTTTGGGAAAGGGGTTTTTTGTTATATTTTACGTTATACGCTTAACGTTTTGTTATCAATTCTATCTTTAACCACAATAGAAACATAGGTTTTATTAAGTATTACGGACTTTGTCATTCTGAGCCTGTCGAAGAATCTCTTCTTTTCATTTTTTTGCTCATCCAAAAAAACGAAACNNCATAAAGTTGGCAACTCGCTCCACTCAAACACTCCAACTTTTTTTATTCCAATAATTTAGAATTGAATTGCATTTCGATTCTAAATCGTCGGATTTTTATCATTCTTTTTTTAATATTCAAATTCACTTTTGACAACATTTGAAATTAAAAGGAGGAGTCACGGTGTGGCTCAGGTACTACTTATTTCTAATTTTCATTTTTTATTCATTCAATGTTTATTTTAATTATCGGTATTCATATGAAAACAATAATAACTCATGAATAAAAATGAATAAATACTGTTTTCATACTACTTTTTAAGTTACACCCAAAATTCCCCCTCCAACTGGTTTTAAAAATTACATTAATAAATGAAAACTAAAAATTAACACTAATTACTTTATGAAGATCATTTACTTTCTTCTTAGGGTGTCTTCGGGGGATGAGATGTGAGTCTATATTCTTATATTTTTTATGTTTTTATTTTTATTTAAATTCACTAATAACACGGTCACTGAGGCACTCGAAGTGCAGAATCTTTCTATTTTTTTTCTTCTAACTTTTACCTTAATGCAAAGTCTGTGTCAACAGAGTATGTGATTACAAAACATCAAGTCTTTGATTTTCGACGGTCAAAATAAGTTTCAGCCATTCAATGTTTTAAATCATTTGCTACGCAAACAGTAAAACATTTTAACCATGGCGATCAACTTTTTGACACTCGCCTCCAAATCATATGACATTTTTTTTAATCCTTTTTCAAATACATACTACATTTTAGATCCTACAATTCTCAAATCTCAATACTAAAATCTCACATCTAATTTGTACATTTTACAACTCAACATCGATACACGAACACCGAACAAACCATACGGAACGCATATACAATGGATACAGAATGGATACAGCGCGGATACACAACCGATACAGAAAAGTGTCATTTTCGATATACACCGATACAGGAATTTAACACTTTTTAACAGTTTGTTTCTCTATTATTCTGTCATTCTGAGCCCGTCGAAGAATCCCGTTTTTAACCTCAAATAGATAATACAATCCTCTCAATACTAAAATCTCACGTCTAAGATCTAAATAATAGGTAGCAGAACCCCAATAAATTTGGAAAATGATATTAAACGTTCTACTTTTATTGTGCGAATAAAAAATATAAAACGAATGCTGTCAAAGTCTCCTTACCGAGGCTCTGATAGAGAGCGTGTAAAGAAAGGACACCCCTTTGCTTTACGATCCGTGTTTTAAAAATGTTATAAAAACGGAGGTTTGTTCTTTAAAAAGAAGTAATAAGCCAACAGACTTTATCTGGTGGTTTTTTACGGATGAATGGAAATTGTTTCGTTCTCATGTGTTTTTGGTTTTATGGAACGATGTTTCTCGAGTATGAAGATATACTTGCAAAAAAAGCAAGGCGGCTTCACACTTTAGACTCAAGGGCGACCAAACCCATCTTAAAAACTCGAAAGTTTAAAAGTTACCTCTAAAGCATACGTGAAAACCGCCCATGCCATATACGAAAGTACAAAACTTTTTAGACATGGAGCGATTCCACGACAGTCTCGAGGTAAAATTGGTCGTTTTGAGCCGAGAACCCATCGTAAGTAATTTGTCTTTATAGACTAATTATCAATTCGCTATAACAAATATAATACTTTTTTAATTAAATGCAAATTATTTTCTAATTAAAAACCTGTAGACATTAATGAATAGTAGTGGTTCTAAATATAGAGAGCAAATAGGAGCTAAGTTAAGATCTCATCGTTTGAAACTTTTTTTATCAATTGATGACATTATTCTTATGACTGAAATTTCGAAAAGTTCAGTTTTAAAAGTTGAAAAAGGAATTGCAAAAGATATTGATTTATATATTGAATATGCAAAAGCCGTTCAGTACCCATTAGAAACATTATTAGACTTTAAAATTCCTCTTAAACCTCTAAATGAATTACCTAAAGATAGATTAGAATCTTTAAAATTGACATCAAAAATTAGGGAGCACATAGTAAATACTAATTTTCTTAATAAAGGTAAAACTGTTGCTGAAATAAAAGAGGAGTTGATTCGGTTGAAATTAGTACCAAAAGATATAACTTCTGTTGCTATCGCTGGTGTAATGAGAAATTTAAAAAACGATGATTTGGTCAGTTCAGAAGAAACAACTGGTAGAAAGGCTATTTATAAAAAAAGTATGAAATAAACTATTATTAGTTTATATAAGTTACAAAATTATGGTCGTAAGAACGAATAACGAATTAAAAAATCAAGTCAAAAATATTTTTATTGAAAAGTGGAACACTGATTTTATGATTTCAAAATCTCAAATTCATTATGTAGATAATTTAGAATCCTTTGTTTATATGAAAGAAAATGAAATTAAAGGGCTCTTGACATTTTATATCAAAGAGGATGAAATGGAAATTGTATCCCTTGATAGTTTTGAAGAAAACATTGGCATAGGTTCTTTATTGATTAATGAAGCGATTAATTATTATAAACAGAATTTCTTAAAAAGGTTATGGCTAATTACTACTAATGACAACTTAAATGCATTAAAATTTTATCAAAAGAAGAATTTTAATATTTCTGAATTTCATTTTAATGCAATTGAAAAATCCAGAAAGTTAAAACCGTCGATTCCAAAATATGGATATGACAATATACCTATACTACATGAAATAGAGTTACAATATAATAACTAAAATTTATTTGTCTGTTTTGCCTAAGTCTTTATGATGTAGTAGAACCTACGAATTGGAAAAATAAAAAATCTGATACTTATGAGGAGTTTGTAAAAAAGTAAAAGACATTAAGTAATTAAAAACGTTTAGTTTAAAATAAAGTATCTAAATTAGTAAGATTAACCAGTAGGCATGGTTAAAGTTAGTAATAGTACTCTGGAGTTAATTTATTAAGGTTTAATTAACTCCAGAGTTTTTTATTATATGTAAATACATCAGATTATTATAAACAAATGGTTCTATATAGAACCATTTATTTATTTATACAATAATGGTTATAAATTAGATTAATTTATATATTTGTTATTTATACGAGGTACAGAAGATTTTTACGAAATAAATGTTATAATAGTTTCGTAAAAAGCAATGTTAGGTGCAATTATTAACAAACACACTTTAAATAGTATGATTCCAATTTTAGATGATGGAAGAAATTTTACACCATTAATTTTTTACACAGAATTTCTTCCAAAATTAGCTGAATATTATAAGAACAATAAGTCGGAAGATATTAAATTCTTATTATTTCAGAAAGGTGATACAGAAATTTTTAGTGCAATATATCGGATTGATCCAATATCAACTCCTTTATTATTAAGTATAATAGAACAATTAAGTAAATTTCACAAAAAATCATTAGAACTATATTTAAATAATAATCATGCAACTATAAAGGTTTTAGGATTTTTATTTAGAGCAGGTTTTTTTAAAATCTCAAGAGAGAACAAAATTCTTTATTATAATGAAAATTATCTAGGAGCATTTCAAGGAAATGAAATTCGTAAAGAACACATAATTAAATCGTATAAAAAGAAAGATTTTTCTAATATAGATTTTGATTTTGAAAACGAAATTCAACTTCGAGATCACGTGAATTCTATAATTTCATATAATGTTCAAACACACTTCGGTGAACTTTTATATGACAATAACAATACTACAAATAATCATAATGAATATATTAATATACTTTCAGAATTAATAACGAACGGAGTAATTCATTCACAATCTACAACATATGCGATGATGTTTGTGGATAAATATCAAACTAAATTTTCTATTTCAGACAATGGAATCGGCTTTAAGAACTCATTGAATTCTAAACAAAATTTACCATTTTATTATAAAAAGAATGAATTTGAAAGTAACACTAATCTGCAATTTCCTACTTCTATAAATAAATACTTTATTGAAAATCTGTTAGAAATTTTTGAAATATTGTTTTATTCTTCTCTTAAAGAAAGAAAGGGACTATTTGATTTGATGTTAAATGTTGTCTTACATAGTAATGGTTATTTTAGACTTCATACCAATAATTGTCAAATAATAATCTCTGACAGAATTTTTAAATATATAACTTCTCTAAATGAATTAAGAGATGAAATTCTAGAATCACATAAATTGTTTGAGTTAGAGAAAATTTCACTAAATGATTACCAGCAAGCAATAATTGATAAAAAGAACTTAATTTCAAAACAATTTGAAAAAATTATAAACGCAACAATTAAATATTACTCTGAAGAAACTAAATTTTCTTCCATTAGATTTTATAATGTTAGATTTAAAGGGGTACATATTGAAGTTGAAATACCAAACTAATTACTATGATAATATCAAAACTAAATGCAGAAAACTTCATTTATTATGATTTACATAGTGAAGAAGTTTTAACATCAAATTTTATAGAAGAAAACAATAGTGGTGTATTTTGTGATAGATTGCAATCTATTACACTAGATAGAATTTGTGATGATATTTTAAAATCAGATCAAACTATTAAAAGTATTGCATTTGACCTTCATAATATAGAAGGTTCGCAAGACAACTTAAGTCAATATTTTACAAAGTTAAAAAGTAACGGGTTTCAAATTGTTTTATTAAATGTTACGGATGAATTAATTCATTCATTTGGTTATAATAACATAAGTAATATAAACAATCTTTGTACATATTTAACATTTTATGATAAAGGCACATTAAAACCAAGAAAAAAAAATGGGTATTTCAGATATTATCTTGTTGAAGATGGTAATTGCAATTTCATACCTGATGATTTTAATATTGAAGCCATTTTCAATAAAGATTTTATAGAAAAATTGAAGATTTACAGTATAAAACATCAAGAGCCTCATACTTCATCTTTTGTATATTTAGAATCATACATAAATATTAAAATGTTTATTTCTGAACAAAAATCATTTTGTATATATAGTATTTATAAGTTGGCTTTGAAAATATTGAAAGAATGGAGAGAAAACGGTCCTATTCCATTTTACGATGTAGAAAACAATAGTAATTACAATGCTCCAATATTAGTTTGTCAGAGTTTAAATAGTTCATATATAACATCTATATTATCTAATCTACTAAAGTTAGATATTTTGGTTTTAGATAAAATTGGACCTATAAATCGAATTTATAATTCTTTAAATAAAAATATAATAGAAAACAGGAATTATATCGTTGTTTCTGATTTAGTATGCTTAGGAACAGAGGTTAAAATTGTGAAAAATATTATTGAGTTTTTAGGAGGGAAATATCTAGGAAATGTTTCGCTAATTAAAACAGAAACTTTAAAAAAGAAAGATATTAAAAGAAAAGATGCTACAATTGCTGTATTTGCAATTGATAGTACTAACAATGAAGATTTAGGTTATTTTATATCAACTAATTTAAAGAATAAAAAAGAAAATAATGAATGATATAATTATACATATTTCAGATTTACATATTTCGGATCAAAGTAAAAAATTTGGACCTGCTAACACAGATACATACTTAACTTATGAGCCTAATGATCAGAATTTAAGTTATGTAAATCAATTTATTGACAAAATAAATTCAATACAAAGTAAAAATAAATATTTGATAATAACCGGCGATATAACAAATATCGCTGAAAGACTAGAATTTAAAGAAGCAGAAAGACTTATTAAGCATATTTTATCAGAATTAAATATAGATTCAAATAATTTATTACTAATTCCTGGCGATCACGATGTACATAGAGATTCAATAAAAAATGAGTTACGAGGAGCAGAAGTTGAAGTCTCTACAGAAGTTATAAATCAAATTAAACTTAAAAATTTTAGTGAGTTTTACAAAAATGTTAAAAATGATGATTTCAACAATGACTATTTAATTATTGATTTTTTAAAGATTGAAGATATTATTTTACTAGCAGTAAATTCAAACTATATTGTAAATCAAAATGGAGGTCATGGTTTTTTGCCAATCGATAAGCTGGAGGAAGAACTAAAAGCAATCAGAGTAACTTATCCTAATGAAGAATTAGTCTTATGTTTACATCATAATTTGGAAGGTGAGCATGAAGATAAAACTTCTGGTCAATGGGAAATGGAGAATAAGAAGGCTTTGATTACAATATTCGAAAGATATAATATTAAATGTATTTTAAATGGCAATGAACATACTCATAATTCCAAAATTCTTGCCCACAGAAATAGCATTACAGTAAGTGACAGCGGTCCTTTTAGTAGTATATCTTCCGTTCAGGCTTCCTTCAAAATTTACGAAATCAATAAATCTGAAAATAGCTTATATTTAAAGAATAATATTTATACATTACATAAAGTTAAAGGTAATACAGAATCAAATTTTGGTAATTGGACAAAGATAGATGTTCAAGATTTAACAGGTTTAGAAAAGGAAATATTTGAATTTAGAAAATTAGAGTTACCAATATTAGAAAACCATTTAGAACAACTACCAGAAATTGAAGATAAAGATATTGATACCACATTAGTAGAAAATCATGTAAGTTCTACAATTATCAAATATGAAAATATAGATATTGAAAATAAACTTTATGATATAATTAAAGAAAAAAAATTATTCCATCAAGGACACTTTCATTGGAGTGCAACTTCAAGAGCTCATAATTGGATTGACACAGCAAAACTTCTAGAGGATAAAGAAGATTTATACTTTATTAAAAATTCAATTATAGACATTTTAGAGAAAATGAATTTAATCGAAAATACTGATTTAATTATTGGTTTAGGATACGAAGGTAATATCATTTCAAGTAAGGCATCCATTAAATATCCTATTCCCTATACATATCTTCCATACTCATATAGATGGGAAGACCATAATGATTTCGAGAATAAATTAAATTTTGAAAATTCTGATAGTAAATTTAAGCAAGTTATATTAATTACAGATGTTGTTAACGATGGCAGAACAATTAGAAAATTAGTTGGTAAAGAAACAAGAGAAAAAAAGTTTTTTGAAAATGTGGAAAAAATCATAGTGGTTTCCTTGTTTTACACAGGTCATATTGAAGATATTAACGTTGATATACTAAATTATAATAAGTTAGAAGAAGCTGAAAAAATTGATGACGAAGAGGTCAATAATATAGAATTCTATACTATTAAAAAACTTAGAATCGAAAAATGTCCTTATGGAGATGACTTCAAAGAAAAATGTTTCATTATGAACGATAATTTACATTGTATACATAAATTCTATACTGAAAAATCATAACTGCACCTAATAACTAAGCTTTCGTCTTGCATGGAGGGCATGAGATGTATTGAAAAACGATTGAAGACAAAAAGAATAAATATACATACAACCTCGCTAAATTTTTAGGGAGGTTTTTTTATACTTATGTGAAACCGTAATTTGTTGTTAAATAGTTGTTGTATATTTAAGTTACATTTACGATATTAAGATATAGTGGATTTTGCACGAAACTTTTCTATATTTTATTTCGTAGAAAATGATATCGTGCGTCATTATAAAACAGAACTATGAAAAAATTCATATACTATCCAAATTTAGAACCGCCAAATACCGAATGGTTGAAATTTTCAATTCTTTATTTAGAGAAATTTGAAAGTATTGTTCCATATGGTAGACAGCATTTAATTTCCGAAGATTATAGAAAATTATTAAATGAAACCGATTTGGTTGAAATGTATTCACCTAAATATCTTCAAGGAGAACGTGCTTCAATTAAATCAATTGAAGAAGCTATAAGGTTCTTAAAAAATCCATATGAAAGAGGACCGTTAATGAATCAAATAAATATCGAAAGAAGTTGGAGGAATGAACAAAATTGGACGTATCAAATTTATTCAGAAAAATTTTCATATCAATTTGGAGAGTTTTGTGAAAGAGAAAATATTGGACGTAGAAATGATGAAGGATTGATTTTACCGAAAGAGTTAGCTTTTCTATTTATGACTCATCTAGCGCAAGAAATTTCATACGAAAGAAATGGGTCTATTATAACCGATAACGTTGAATTCGACAACTATTCAAATTTTTCAAGAGTTCATAATCCAGGTACTATAAATAGAAATAAGTTTATGAAAGGAATAATAAGTTTACTTGTGCCTGCAAATATTTCAGAAATTAGCCTTGATACATTAATTGAATTTAGAAATAGAAATAGAGAAAGAATTAAAGCTTTCAATAATCAAATTAATCTTCTTGAAGATTCAATTGGAAATGGAATCACTGAAAGACAGTTTGTTAATAGTTTTAATGATATCTATTCTGAATTAACTAGAGAAATTGTACTTATGGGAATTGGACTTGCTTCAATCCCTTTTGCAACATATATGCTAATAAATAATCCTCAAGCTTTATCTGCTGAATACTCTAAAGAAATATTAGGTGCATTAGGTATCGGACTTGGTGGAACTTATACTGTAAAAAGAGCTCTTTTTGATACAAGAGAAAGAAGGCTTTGTAAAAAATATTTAACAAATATTGAACGACTAAAATAACGAACGCACAACAGCAGTAACCGTTGCACAACTCCAATTTTAGATACAAAAACACAAAATAGTATAAATATTAACCTCTTTAGAAGAAATTTTAAGGAGGTTTTTTTGTGTTTACAAAATAAGAAAAATAAAAAAAAACCGAAGATAGTCGAGGCGAAAATTTTCTAAAAATATCTTTCATTATAAATAATTAAGATAAAAAATTTAAATCAATTTACGGTTTTCCGTAATTAATCTTATACTTTACTATTTATATTTGATGTAATTAGGAGTTAAATAAAAATCCCACGGAGTACGCAGGATATAAGTTTTTACTTCGGCTTAAAGCCTTATTGTGAATTGATTTCAAAGTCAAATATAAGGATTTTTATTAAATTACAATATAATTAAGAATAAAATAAAAAATTTTGAGATATCAAAAACCAAGAAATATAAATTACTATGAGAATATTAGGAATTGACGCTGGTACGAATAGCCTTGGCTGGTCCATTAGAGATACAGAAGTTATAAATAATCAAATCATAGATTTTGGGGTTCTTACTTTTGAAAAAGGAGTTGCTTCTGAAAAAGGAAATGAATTTCCTAAAGTTAAAAAAAGAACAGAGAGTAGAGGAAAAAGAAATAATTATCGAGCTGAAAAGTATAGGAAATGGGATTTATTATATTTTTTAATTGAAAATAATATGTGCCCACTTTCACATGAAGAGCTTAATAAATGGAAAAATTATAAAAAGGGAACAAAACGTAAATATCCACAAAATGATTTATTTTTAAATTGGTTACGATTTGATTTTGACGGCGATGGGAAACCTGATTTTCATTTGATAGGAAAAAATAAACATGATAGTTTATTTGCTTTTAGAGCTTTAGCTGTTGATCCTAATTTTCATTCTGTTTATAAAACTAATCCATATTTACTTGGAAGAATTTTCTATCAACTTGTACAAAGACGTGGTTTTAAAGGAAGAGATGAAGAAGAAGCAAAGACGATGTTGCAAGGTAGTGATAAAAATGGTACTAAAGGAAGAGATGATATTGCCGAATTTATCGAAAATCATAAAACGTTAGGAGCTGCTTTATATTATTATCAAAAAGAAACAGGTGAAAGAATTAGACAACGATACAATCTTAGAAAGGATTATGAAGCAGAATTAAAGCTTTTATGTCAGCTATATGATATTAATGATGAGGATTATCAAAAACTATGGAAAGCCATTATATGGCAACGACCTCTTCGTACGCAAAAAGGCTTAGTTGGTTATTGTATTTATGAAAAAAACAAAAAACGTGTACAGGTAAGCCATCCATTGTACGAGGAGTATAGAACATGGGCTTTTATCAATAATTTAAAAATTATTCCTCCTATTGGAGTTGATAAACAGACTTATATTCAAGAAAAAATTTATCCTTTATTTTTTAAGTCATCAAATGATTTTGAACTAAAAACTATTCTTAATCAACTTAAAAAAGACGGCGGTAAAATAGATTCAAAGTTTAAAGAAAAAACAAAAGTAATTTCTGCTAAGCTATTAAAGTCGTTTCAAGATATTTTTGGAGATAATTGGAAAGAGCTTTTGCATTGGGATAATATTAATGAAAGAGATAGTCAGCCATCTAAAAAACAGAATTCATCTTTTAATTATGATGAAATTTGGCACGTTCTTAAAACTTTTGATAGCCAAGAAAATTTAAAAGATTTTGCTTTGAACAAATTAAATCTTGATGATGAGAAAGCTGAGAAGTTTTCTAAAATCAAACTAAATCAAGGTTATGCAACAATGAGTTTGTCTGCAATTAAGAAAATACTTCCTTTTTTGCGAAAAGGTATTCCTTATCATTATGCCGTTTTCTTGGCAAATCTTTATAAAGTTTTGGGAATGGAAACTATTTCTGATAAGATGATCGATTATTTCATTGAGGAATTTAGAGAAGTTGAAAAAAGTAACGAACAAACAAGATTGTTAAATACAGTTGTCAATAGTTTGGTTTTAGATGAGTTAAACAGTAAATATCGTTATTCAATTGAAAATGACAGAGATTTAGACGATTCTGAAAAGAAAAATATTAATGCTAAACTAATTGAAATATTTGGAGAGAAAACTTGGCTTTTATTATCTGATGATGAAAAAACAGCATCTTATGATTATGTAGCCAAATATTACAAAGAGTTTTTGAGAAAATCAGTCCTGTCAAAGACTAATTTATTCATGGAGAATGAGAGAATTCATGATCAAATTTTCAATGTAATTGCTGAAAAATATGACATACCAGAGGATAAGAAGAAATTTTTATGGCATCCATCAGAACAAGAAAATTATACCCAAGCCGAAGAATATGATTATTTTACGCTAAATGGTAAACCTGTTTATATTAAACAAATTGATAGAGAGAATTTTATTAAAAATAATAAAGATGCTGAATTTCAAGGAAGAAGTTTAAAGTTATTAGGTAGTCCAGAACCTGTTACCAAAGGATTAAAAAACCCAATGGCTCTAAAAACAATGCACAAAATGAAGCAGCTTATCAATTTCCTTTTGCAAGAAGGTAAAATAGATGAGGACACTCGAATTGTGATTGAGATAGCAAGAGAACTTAACGATGCCAATAGAAGAAAAGCTATTGAAAAATGGAATAACGAGCGAGAAAAGGAAAATCTAAAGTTCAGTGAAACTATTATTGAAATAAATAAAGAATGCAACACCACTTTTAATCCAAGTGATAAAACGCTTCTTCGTAAAATAAGATTATGGGAAGAACAAAATAAAACTTGTCTTTACACAGGTAAATTGATTAAACTTTGTGATGTTTTAGATGGAAATAAATACGATTTAGAGCATACTATTCCTGCAAGTATAAGTTTTGATAATGAGTTACGAAATTTGACTTTAACTGATACGGAATTTAATAGAAATATAAAAAAGAAACAATATCCGTCACAACTTTATAATCATGTAGATATTTTGAATAATATCCAGTTTATGAAAGAAAAGATAGAGCATTTGGAAGATTTATATAAAGAATGGAAAAATAAAGCTTCGTATGCATCTACTAAGGAAATAAAGGATAATTGTATTCAGCGTTATCATTTCATAAAAATGGATTTAGATTATTGGAGTTACAAATACAATACATTTATTTTGGAAGAATATAAGTCAGGTTGGAAAAATAGCCAGTTGCGAGATACTCAAATTATTACAAAATATGCTCTGCCATATTTAAAAACCTTATTTAAAAGAGTGTCAGTAGAAAAAGCAAGTGTTGTAAATGTTTTTAAAGAAGTATATAATGTAAAATTATTAAGTGATAAAAAAAATCGTTCAACTCATAGTCATCACGCTGGTGATGCAAGTATTTTGACATTAATACCATCAGCATTTGATCGCGAAAGAATTCTTAAACTTTATAACGAAGAAAAAGACAATCATACGGGTAAAATTTATCACGAACAACCTAAAGATTGGAAAGATTTCTCCCCAAGTTATATTAAAGAAATCGAGAATGTTATATTAATTAACAATATAGTTGAAAATAGAACTACTGTTCCAACTTATAAAGTGGTACGCAAAAAAGGAAAAATCGTTTGGGAAGATAAATCACTTGATAAAAAACGAATTGCTCAAGGAGATACTATAAGGGGGCAATTACATGATGAATCTTTGTATGGAGCAATAAAATTACCATTAAGAAACGAAGAAAATAAAATTTTGTTTGATGATAATGGTAAAATGAAACTTACTGAAGAGCCAATTTTGGTTATTCGAAAAGATTTAGTTTATAAACAAAATGCAGATTCTCCAGGATTTAAAACGCTTGAAGAAGTTGAAAAGGTAATAGTCGATAAAGCTCTTTTTGAAATGATAAAAATGCAAGTGGAAGATGCTGTCGGATTTAAAGAAGCTTTAACAAAAGGTGTTTGGATGTTTGATAAGCAAGGAAACAAAGTAAATAAAATAAGAAGAATACGCTGTAAAGGTTTAATGAAATATAATACAGCATTGAAAGTGCATACGCATGCTTTTACTTCAAAATTCGATTATAAAAAAACAACATTAGCAAAAAGTGGAGAAAACGCACTTTGTTTATTTTATAAAAACGAAGATGGAAAAGCAATGGAGATATTAAGTATTTCTGATGTTGCTCAATTAAAATTTAAGAACGATCGTTCTTATTTTTTAGAACCAGAATACAATACAAAATCAATAGGAAAAGGAAAAAAATCAAAAGAAATACCGCTTTATGCTGTTTTACGTTCTGGGCAAAAAGTATTGTTTTATAAAGATAGTATTGAAGAACTAAAAGAATTAGATAATTCTGATTTAACAAAACGTTTATATAAAGTATATCAATTTGAAAGTGATGGTCGTATGAAGTTTAGAAATCATATGGCAGCAGGAATAGACACTGATTTAAAGAAAGAAAATAAGGAAGGGGCATCTTTTAACTTTGAGAATCCAAGTATCTTTTTAAGAATTAGACAAGGTGAATGGAATTTTGCAATTGACGGAGTTGATTTTGAAATGAAAATGGATGGCTCATTAAAATTTAAATAATATGCTAAAACGTACCATTTACATTGGCAATCCATCTTATTTGAAATTGAAAGACAATCAATTAAAAATAGAAGATGTGATAACCAAAGAAATCAAAGGCTCTGTACCTATTGAAGATTTGGGTTTTTTGGTATTGGATCATTATCAAATAACCATTAGTCATCAACTTATAGTGACATTACAACAAAATAATGTGGCAATTATTAGTTGCGACGATAGTCATATGCCTTTGGGATTGATGTTGCCAATGAATGGACATGTAGAGCATAGTGAGCGATTGAAACATCAGATTAATGTTTCGGAACCATTGCGCAAACAGTTGTGGAAACAAACGATTGAAGCTAAAATTTATCAACAGAAAGCATTGTTAAGTAAGTTTGGTTTTGTAGAGGAGCCAATGCAGAATTATTTAACGAATGTAAAATCGGGAGACTCTACGAATATGGAAGGAATTGCTGCGCAATATTATTGGAAACAATTATTTGACAATTTTACGAGAGAACGAGATGGTGATGCTCCTAATAATTTTCTGAATTTTGGATATGCTATTCTTCGAAGTATGGTTGCAAGAGCTTTAGTGAGTTCTGGATTAAATCCTACCATTGGTATTTTTCATCGTAATAAATACAATCCGTATTGCTTGGCTGATGATATAATGGAACCATATCGACCTTATGTTGATGAATTGGTATTAGAATGGATGAATAAGCCTTTTCGACCGACTGAAATGAGTAAAGATGCTAAAGCACATTTATTACAAATAGCAACAAAAGATGTGAAAATAGATGGTTTGAAAAGACCTTTGTTGGTAGCGATAAGCTCTACAACAAGTTCTTTGTATAAGTGTATGACAGGGGAGCAGCGTGTGATTCGTTTTCCTGAAATGACATGAGTTTTAGTCGTTATAATGCTTATCGTATTATGTGGGTTTTAGTTTTGTTTGATTTGCCAACAGAAACAAAAAAGCAAAGAAGTCAGGCAACTCGCTTTAGAAAAGAGTTGATTGACGATGGATTTACTATGTTTCAGTTTTCTATTTATTTGAGACATTGTCCAAGTAGAGAAAATGCTGAGGTACATATAAAACGAACCAAATCTAAATTACCTGAATTTGGGAAAGTAGGAATTATTTGTATTACAGATAAACAATTTGGACAAATGGAAATATTTTTCTCCAAAAAAGAAACCGATTTACCAACAGGTCCACAACAATTAGAATTATTTTAGGAATAAAAAAATCCGATAGAAAACTCAACTTCTATCGGATTTTACTTTTTTTCTCATTTCTAAATTTCTTCTCAAACCCTTTATGATAATGGTTTGTTAAATGAGGTTGTAAATACTTTGATAAATATACCAAGATTTGAAATCAATTCACAACGTGATAAATGGCGAACCAATTGTATGCAAAGTTGTAAATACTTTGATAAATATACCAAGATTTGAAATCAATTCACAACCATGAGCCGAGAACGTAGCGAAGCGAAGAGGTTGTAAATACTTTGATAAATATACCAAGATTTGAAATCAATTCACAACTGCGAGTAGGAGCGACCGAACGAAGCGTATGTTGTAAATACTTTGATAAATATACCAAGATTTGAAATCAATTCACAACCAATAACGAACAAAGTAGGGAGCGAATGCGGTTGTAAATACTTTGATAAATATACCAAGATTTGAAATCAATTCACAACTTTGAATTGTAATTTCTAGCCCTTGAATGCGTTGTAAATACTTTGATAAATATACCAAGATTTGAAATCAATTCACAACTTGCCTTAGGATGATTAATTATTTTACTTTGTTGTAAATACTTTGATAAATATACCAAGATTTGAAATCAATTCACAACTTGCCTTAGGATGATTAATCATTTTACTTTGTTGTAAATACTTTGATAAATATACCAAGATTTGAAATCAATTCACAACTTACTCCAGATGGTAAGCGTTCTAACTCTGGTTGTAAATACTTTGATAAATATACCAAGATTTGAAATCAATTCACAACTTTGGGATAATTGCCAGGTAACGGCTGTAGGTTGTAAATACTTTGATAAATATACCAAGATTTGAAATCAATTCACAACCAACAAACTGCTTATGAAAGATTAGCAGAAGTTGTAAATACTTTGATAAATATACCAAGATTTGAAATCAATTCACAACTGTTACACCGTTAAGTGAACACACTAAGTTGTTGTAAATACTTTGATAAATATACCAAGATTTGAAATCAATTCACAACGTCTGGTGTTAACGTTGCGCCGTCTCCGTTGTTGTAAATACTTTGATAAATATACCAAGATTTGAAATCAATTCACAACTAAAAATTCTCGATCCGTTTTTGTTTTTTTGTTGTAAATACTTTGATAAATATACCAAGATTTGAAATCAATTCACAACTGCTATTTTATTCCGTTTAAAAATTCTAAAGTTGTAAATACTTTGATAAATATACCAAGATTTGAAATCAATTCACAACCAGATATTACTCACCTTTGCTTTATGGTAAGTTGTAAATACTTTGATAAATATACCAAGATTTGAAATCAATTCACAACTAAAAACTAAATCGTTTCGAAAAATCATTTGTTGTAAATACTTTGATAAATATACCAAGATTTGAAATCAATTCACAACCAACCTATTGACGTAATGGTTATTCGTTTTGTTGTAAATACTTTGATAAATATACCAAGATTTGAAATCAATTCACAACTCTGAAACAATCTCTACGTGTGGATTTTTAGTTGTAAATACTTTGATAAATATACCAAGATTTGAAATCAATTCACAACCTTTGGTTGGAGTGGTTTAATAAGCAGATGGTTGTAAATACTTTGATAAATATACCAAGATTTGAAATCAATTCACAACAGAAGATACTAAAAGTATTGAATTAGTTCAGTTGTAAATACTTTGATAAATATACCAAGATTTGAAATCAATTCACAACTCCTTTTGAAGATGCCCGAATAAGCAGATCGTTGTAAATACTTTGATA
>NZ_DKHL01000046.1:88941-285374 GCF_002453775.1 Empedobacter sp. UBA6745 | reverse complement strand
TGAAATTTCATCAGGTTTTTTCTATATCATTTTATTGTTGATTATTTTTTAAACTCTTGTGCAGTTTTACGAATAATCGCTAAACATTCGTGTAACTGTTCTTCGTTCATCACTAAAGGAGGAGCGAAACGAATGATGTTTCCGTGCGTAGGTTTGGCTAATAATCCGTTGTCTTTCATTGCAACACAGAAATTCCATGCTGTTTCAGATTCTGGTGTATCGTTGATTAAAATTGCATTTAATAAACCTTTTCCACGAACTGATTTGAATAACGGAAATTCTTCTGCCATTTTTGTGATTTCTGCTCTAAAAATTTGCCCTAATTTTTCAGAATTTTCAGCTAATTTTTCGTCCAAAACAACTTGCAAAGCTTCTGTTGCAACAGCCGCAGCTAATGGATTTCCTCCATAAGTAGAACCGTGTTGTCCTGGTTTGATCACATTCATGATTTCATCATTTGCTAAAACTGCAGAAACTGGATAAGCTCCACCCGAAACGGCTTTACCTAAGATTAAAACATCGGCATCAATATTTTCGTGATCGATTGCTAACATTTTTCCTGTACGTGCAATTCCTGTTTGAATTTCGTCGGCGATAAATAAAACATTATGTTGTTTACATAATTCTTCACAAGCTTTCAAATATCCTTCAGAAGGTACATTAACACCCGCTTCTCCTTGAATTGGTTCTACTAAGAATCCACAAATTTTATCTGCTTTTTCTTCTAAAATTTGTTTTAGAGCTTCAATATCATTGTATTCTACAGCTTCAAAACCACTTGTGTAAGGATTGAAATTTTTACGTGCATCTTCATCATTCGAGAAAGAAATAATAGTAGTTGTACGACCATGGAAATTGTCTTTACATACCACAATAATCGCTTCACCAGCTGGAATTCCTTTCTTTTCGTACCCCCATTTACGAGCAATTTTTAGCGCTGTTTCTACTGCTTCAGCACCCGTATTCATTGGTAAAACTTTATCGAAACCGAATAATTCTGTGATAAATTTTTCGTATTTTCCTAATTCCGCATTATAAAAAGCACGAGAAGTTAACGTTAATTTTTCGGCTTGATCTTTTAACGCTTTGATGATTCGAGGATGACAGTGACCTTGATTAACAGCTGAATAAGCTGATAAAAAGTCGAAATATTTTTTCCCATCAACATCCCAAACGTAAACACCTTCACCTTTTTCCAATACAACTGGAAGCGGATGATAGTTATGCGCTCCGTATTTTTCTTCTAATGCAATTAATTCTGCTGATTTTTCCATGTAATGATTTGTTTTTGTTTGTTCGTAATATTTTATAAAAAAACCGACAAATAATGGTCGGTTCTATTTCGTTTCTAAATTTTTCTCAATTAATTGAATATCTTTTCCAAAGAATTTTTTTGCAACTTTTATAATATTATCCGTATTGTTAGAAATATAAAATGTATAGTTTGCAACAGCATCTTTAGCAGCCAATTTTCCTTCTTTTGCTAATTGATAAATCACTTGATTCACGACAATTAAAGGCGAATTTACAATATCAACTTTTCCTTCAAACACTTGATTGATTTCTTTTTCTAGATGTGTATAATGTGTACATCCCAAAATAATCGAATCAATTCCTTCTAATTTTTTGTTCAACAAATAAGTTTCTAAAACTGCTTTAGAAATCGTCGAATTTGTAAAACCTTCTTCGATAACAGGAACTAGGAGCGGAGTTGCCATTTCAATAACCGTAATATGTTTATTCCGACGACGAATAGCCTTTTTGTAAGCGCCCGAATTTACAGTTGCTTTTGTTGCAATAACACCTATTTTTTCTCTTAATTCGAACGAAACTTTCTCCGCAACTGGCGAAATAACATCGATAACAGGAACATCTTTTCCTGCGGCTTCTCTAATTTCTTTCAACGAATTAGCTGTTGCGGAATTACATGCAACTAAAATCGCTTTACAATTATTGTCTATTAAAAAATTAGTAATGTCTACCGAAAATTGTGTAATCGCTTCTTTCGATTTTTCTCCGTAAGGCAAATTTTGAGTATCGCCAAAATAGATCAAACTTTCGTTTGGTAGCAGACGTTTTATTTCTTTTGCAAACGTCAAACCGCCAACTCCAGAGTCGAAAACACCAATTGGTCTGTTATCATTCATATCGCAAATTTAACAAATTAATCGATGTAAAATAATCTTGAAGCAATTCCGTCTGCGAAAAATTTTGCTTCGGGTTTCAAAATAATTCTATTTTCTTTCTTTTCGACTAAATTTTCGTTAATTAATTGATTGAGTTCTTGATAAAAAGAATTCACTAAAGGTTGAGAAAATTCTGAATTAATTCGATTTAAATCTATTCCATAAATTGTTCTCAATCCAATCATTATCATTTCATTAAATTGTTCTACTTCATTTAAAACTTCAATTTCTTGAGGTAGCTTATTTTCGTTGATAGTTTGTATATATTTTGAATTATTTGCAATGTTCCAAGCTCGAGTTTTTCCGTTATAAGAATGTGCAGAAGGTCCAATTCCTAAATAATGAATTCCTTTCCAATAATTAGAATTGTGCAAAGAAAAATAGTTTTCTTTTCCGAAATTGGAGATTTCGTATTGAATAAAATTATTCGAAGTTAAAGTGTCTACTAAAAGTTGAAATTGTTCGTTTTGACGATCTTCATCAACTGGTTTAGTGATTCCTTTTTTGATTTGATGATCTAAAATTGTTTTTTCTTCGACTGTTAACGCATAAGAAGAAATATGTGGAACATTTAGCTCAATTGCTTTTTGCAAATTTTGCTTCCACATTTCGTTGGTTGTGGTCGTAGAACCATAAATCAAATCAATAGTGATATTTTCGAAACCAAAATCTTGCGCCAATTTTATCGAAGTTTCAGCTTCTTGTGCATTATGTGCGCGATTCATTAATTTCAAATCTTCTTCAAAAAATGATTGAACACCAATCGAAAAACGATTAATCGGAGTTGATTTTAAGAAATTAAGTTTTTCTTTATTCAAATCATCAGGATTCGCTTCTAGTGTAATTTCTTTTAAATTTTTGGTCGAATAATTTTTATAAATCGTTTCAAAAATACTTTCTAATTCAATTTCGGATAGAATAGAAGGTGTTCCTCCTCCAAAATAAATCGTTTCTAAAGGTGTTGAAATTTCATCTTTTCTGATCTCAAGTTCTTTATTAATTGCTTGAATTAAATTTGATTTATGTTGAAGATTTGTCGAAAAATGAAAGTCGCAATAGCTGCATTTTTGTTTACAAAACGGGATATGAATATAAATTCCTGCCAAAATATTATGATTTGAAGCAAAATTATAATGAAATTATAGGCTAAAAAAATTGTTATAAAAAAAACTAAAAATTAATATTGGTTTTGTAAATAAATCTTATATCTTTATCAACGAAAATAAAATACTATGAATAAAGGAACTGTAAAATTCTTTAATGAAGAAAAAGGATACGGATTTATTAAAGATGACGAATCAGGAAAAGAGTACTTCGTACACGTTTCTGGTTTAACAGACAAAGTAGCTCAAAACGATAAAGTATCTTTTGACTTAGAACAAGGAAAAAAAGGCATCAACGCCGTTAATGTGAAAGTAATCTAATTAATATATTATCTCAACATATTTCTTGTAAGCGACCTATTTAGGTCGCTTTTTTTATTCTTTGATTTCGTCGCTATTTTGATAAAACTCTGCATCACGAAGCAATTCATTTACGAAATGATACAATCTTCCTAACTGATATTTTGCCAAATAATGACCATATAAACTCGCTAAATAAGTCCCTAAAGCAATCAATAACGCAACAGGTATACTCCAAATCCATACACTATTTCCTTGTACAATATATTCGGAAACCGCATAAGAGCCTAATGTGATAAAAATAGCTCCACTCAAACCATACAAAAATGCAAAAAATGTCCAAACATTAGAAGGCGGACCAATAATTCCTCTAACAACCAAATAATCAGGATGATCGTCATCTTCTTCAATTCGGATTTGCAATTGCGGATGCCAATATTTATCCTTGTCTTTTCGGACACGAATCATTGCAACTTCCTGATTGGCATAACCTCCGTATTCGGTAGAATTAGTTTCAAGATGTTTTTTGATTAAATCAATAAATTCTTGTTTTGATAAATGTGTAAAAACCTTAAATCGTGGTCGGCTTAAAAGAGATTTAATTGGAACTTTTTGGCTCATATTCTATTACTTTCTTTAAATTTACAATAAATCTTTAGATTATGACAAAAATCATTTCTGATACTTATGAGAAAATTTATGAAATCGTTCGTCAAATTCCCGAAGGACGTGTTTCTACTTATGGATTGATTGCAAAATATATAGGAGAAAAATTTTCGGCTCGTGTTGTTGGTTATGCAATGAATCATGTACATAATAGAGAAGACGTTCCTGCGCACCGTGTTGTAAACAGAAATGGTTTGTTAACTGGAAAACATCATTTTAATCCTTCGAGTTTGATGCAACAATTGTTAGAAAATGAAGGTGTGGAGATTATAAATGATAAAGTGATTAATTTTAAAGAAATTGTATGGGATCCGAATGAATCTCATTAAAATCTGTAACAAAATTTACTTTCTTCTTACTAATTTTACAAATCAAATGATATAGAAAATGGAATTTTTATTGCAAGCTCAAGGCTTAACAAGAAAATATAAAGATAAAGTTGCGCTTAATAATTTTAGTATCAATATTCCACAAGGTTCTATTTATGGACTTTTGGGACCAAATGGTGCTGGAAAAACGACTTTTATTCGTATTGTCAATCAAATTACAGCGCCAGATAGCGGTACAATTTTGTTGAATGGAGAACCTTTGACGAAAAAATCAATCGGGCAAGTTGGTTATATGCCAGAAGAACGTGGTTTGTACAAGAATATGAAAGTTGGAGAACAGGCACTGTATTTTGCAAAACTGAAAGGTCTTTCTTCTGCGGAAGCCAGAAAACGTACCGAATATTGGTTCGAGAAACTTGATATGATGTCTTGGTGGAATAAGAAATTGAGCGAGTTGTCGAAAGGAATGGGACAAAAAGTTCAGTTTGTGATTACAGTTATTCACAATCCTTCTTTACTGATTTTCGATGAACCTTTTAGTGGTTTTGATCCTGTAAATGCACAAATTATTGCGAATGAAATTCTTGAATTAAGAGACAAAGGAACAACAATTATTTTCTCAACACATCGTATGGAATCTGTTGAAGAAATGTGTGATCATGTGGCATTGATTAATCAATCGAATAAAGTGTTAGATGGAACGATTGAAGAAGTTAGAAATCAATTTAAGACAGGAAAGTTTTCGATTCAATTGAATGAAATTCCTGCTGATTCTCTTCAAAATTTAGCCAATGAATTTGAGATTTCGGATGTACGAAACATTAATCAACGAACTGAATTTAATTTATTGTATAATAAAGAAACTCCAACCAATGTGATTTTAGATAAATTGATGCAAGTTGGACAAGTTCATCAATTCAAAGAGATTATTCCTTCGATGAATGATGTGTTTTTGGAAGCCGTTAAACAAAGTTCAATTCCTAATCTTTAAGCTAATTTTCAAATGAAAAATATATTTTTAGTTGCACAACGCGAGTTCTTTTCTCAAGTAAAAAACAAAGCGTTTATTGTTATGACTTTTCTTTCGCCTTTGTTGATTGTTGGAGCAGGAGCGGTGATTTTCTTTTTGAGTTCTGCGAATAATTCCGAAGTGAAAAACATTGCAATTGTAGATGAAAGTACAGAGTTTGTAACCTCGTTTAAATCGACTAAACAAATGATGTTCAGTATTTACACGCCTCAAGAATTGCAATCAATTAAGGACACGTTGAAAGGAAGCGAGTATTTGAATGCGATTCTTCATATTCCAAAAAATACAGATGGAAATTATGATAATATCGAGAAAAATACAGAATTAATTACAAATGGAAATCTTGGAATTACTGATCGAGAAAAACTTTCGAGAACAATTAGTGATAAGATTGAAAAAGAAAAACAAGCAAAATCTGGTATTGATAAAGCTGCTTTAGAAGCTTCTAAGGCTCGCGTTAACTTGAATGTTTTCAATGTTACAGACGGAAAAGAAGATAAAGGAATGGAGTTGAAAATCGGATTATCGATGTTTTTAACTTATATTATTTTCATGTTTGTGATGATTTATGGCGTAAAAGTTATGCGTTCGGTTGTTGAAGAAAAGAATAATCGCGTGGTCGAAATTATCATTTCTTCTGTAAAACCTTTCGAATTGATGATGGGTAAAATTTTAGGAACGACAATGGTTGCTGTGACGCAATTTGCAATATGGATTGGAATGACAATGGGTTTATTGATTTTATTTCCTGCAATTGCAGCATCGAGAATGGATATGTCACAACAAATGATGAATCAAGCACAATTAGCGGAAACTAACCCGGATATGATGCAAAAAGTAACAGAAATTAGCGAAGTGTTGTTGACGTTTAATTATCCGTTAATCATTTTTGCTTTTATTGCTTATTTTATCTTAGGATATTTGTTCTACAGCTCTGTTTTTGCGGCAATTGGTTCTGCTGTTGATAATGATACTGATACACAACAATTCACATATTTTCCTTTAGTTCCGATGATGATTGGACTTTATGGAAGTATGACAACTTTCGAAAATCCTGATGGTCCAGTTGCTTTTTGGTTATCAATGATTCCATTGACTTCACCTATATCAATGATTACTCGAATTCCGTTTGATGTTCCGATTTGGCAATTAGCTTTATCCTTATTTTTGCTATTAATCAGCACCATATTTATGGTTTACATTGCTGGAAAAATCTATAGAATTGGGATTTTAATTTATGGTAAAAAACCAACTGTGAAAGAAATGGTAAAATGGATTTCTTACAAAAACTAATTTCACACAATTTATAAAACCAAAAAAAGAGCTTGATTTATCAAGCTCTTTTTTGATGATAGATATTCTATTTATTTTGTAATCAACGTAAATGTTTTATTCATAATAGAATCCACCTTAAAGGTTAACTTATCTGCACCTTTTGCATTTAAATGATCTGAATTTTTGAAATCTTTTTTAGTGAAATTTTCATTATTAATAAAATAATTGATGAAAATGACATTATTATATTTCGATAATCGATTAATATTATTTTTTAAATTGAAATATTGAGGTGTTTTTATAACATAATTTTTATACAAATTAGTTGTAGGAGTAGCCAATAGAACAACTTTTATATCATTTGATTTTGCTTGTTTTATAATTTGTTCTAAATCATGATAATGTGTTTTTATAATATGTTGTACTTGAGTTGAATTCAAATTTGCACGATGTCTTTCAAACGTTTTTTTAGCATAAATACTATCATTCCAACTTGGTTCGTATCGCTTATTTATATATCCATTAATATCTATTGTCAAATTATTTTTATCCTCAATCCAATAATCTTTTATTCGATTATAATCAATATCAATAGGTTCTGAAAAAATTTCGTAATTAAGATTTAAATCGTTATTATTAATATCAATATTCCAATAAATTGAATAATATTTTAACTTTTTTTGATTAAAATCATTCAATTGTTTTGTAAATGAAAAATACGAAATGGGAATAATAATGGTTTTTAAATTGGGTAAATATTTTCGATTTTGTTCAAAAATTTTGTAATCTAAATCCAATGATTGGGCAGAATGTGCAGCATTAAAAGTTTTATTTTTAAATAATTTTGGATTCAATCCCGTAAAAGTATGCGAACTCCCAAGAATCAAAGTTTCTATTTCACTTCCATTTTCTTTTAAATAATCAGCTTTGTATTTGTAATCGTTCGGAATTTTGCGAAGGGTTTGTTCTATTCCAATTATTAGCATAATAACAACTATGAATAAAGGTATAATGAAGCGTACTATTTTTTTCATGAAGATTTAGAAATCTTGAAATTCCATTTTTTAGAATTGTACAAAAGTAAAGTAATTTGGTATAATTTTTTGTCAATTTTTCACCTACTTTCTTATTTTAAACTTACTTTTGAGTTAAAATTCGATAACATGATAAATCCAAATGATAGACTATTAGTGATAAGTACGAGTACTATTCACGGTTTTAGTTTTTTAGAATATATAAAAGATGAAATCAAAGAATTTATTCAATCTGATGAAATCATTTTTGTTCCCTATGCGCGTCCTTCGGGAATTTCGTACGATGATTATACGCAAAATGTAAAAGATGCTTTGCAAACGGTTGGAATTTCTGTAAAAGGTTTGCATACTTTCGAGAATAAAAAAGAAGCAATTTTGCATGCTAAAGCGATTTTTATTGGTGGAGGAAATACATTTTTATTGCTAAAAACGTTGTATGAACTTGGTTTGATAGAAGAATTGAGAAGCGTTGTACATAATGGAACACCATATATTGGAACGAGTGCAGGAAGTAATTTGACAGGTTTAACAATTGGAACAACAAATGATATGCCGATTGTTTATCCACCAAGTTTTGATGCGTTACAATTTTTACCTTTTAATATTAATCCGCATTATTTGGATCCTGATCCTAATTCTACGCACAAAGGAGAAACAAGAGAAACGCGTATCAATGAATTTCACAAGTTTAATCATCAAGTTGTAGTTGGATTGAGAGAAGGAAGTTGGCTTCGTGTAGAAAATGGAGTGGTGGAGTTGAAAGGAAAATTATCTGCCCGAATTTTTAGACAAAATGAACAACCAATTGAGTTTGAATCTGGTATTTTAGAGGAAAAAGTTTATAGAATATAGAAAAACCCTTCACTTTTCAGT
Source organism: Empedobacter sp. UBA6745 (assembly GCF_002453775.1). Lineage (NCBI taxonomy): Bacteria > Pseudomonadati > Bacteroidota > Flavobacteriia > Flavobacteriales > Weeksellaceae > Empedobacter > Empedobacter sp. UBA6745. Next base: position 276,578 of record NZ_DKHL01000046.1, on the reverse strand, counting down.
GAAGGGTTTTTTGGTTATATTTGATTGATTTAAAATTGAATAATGAAATATTTGTTGATTCTCATAATTGGTTTAATGAGTTGTTCGCAACATAAAATATCTAAAAGTGTAAAGGACAAAGATTATATCTTTTTTCTCCATAATAAATATTTAGAAACACATAACGATGGTGATTATGATACAGTTTATAAAACTAAAATTGAATATTCTAAAGTTTTGAATTCATTCAGGAATGACGGATTTATTGTGATTAGCGAGAAAAGAAAGCCAAAAACAGACGGAATAATATATGCAAAAAAGGTTGTTAATCAAATTGATAGTTTGATTAATATAGGAGTTGAACCTAATCATATTACGGTTGTAGGAACTTCCAAAGGTGGTTATATTGCGCAATATATATCAACTTTTAAAAATAATCCTCAAATCAACTATGTATTTATTGGTTCGTTTCAAGAAAGTGATTTAGAAGAAATGCCTGACATAAATTTTTCTGGAAACGTTTTAACTATTTACGAAAAGTCTGATGTTTATGGTATTTCTGCTATAAAACGAAAAGAAAATTCAACCAATAAAATCAATCATTTCAAAGAAATTGAATTAAATAATGGCTTAAAGCATGGTTTTCTTTATAAAGCTCTTGATGAATGGATTGAACCAAGTAAAAAATGGGCGAGAAGAAATTATGATTTTAAATAAATAATTCATTAATAATTTACAAAGTAAAAATAGTACGATATTATCTTTTTTAACTATTTATAATTATTAAAATACAATTATTTGAAAAAAAGGCATATGGATTGATAGAGAGAGAAAAACAATCTACACCTATGCTTACCAAATTATACCCTTTTTACATTTTTTTGTTTGGTTTTAACTTTCTTTATGGACAACAAACAAGTTGTGATGTAACCAATCCAAGCCCTATTGATAATTATGTTTTTCCTGCAAATAAGAGAGTTTGTTTTACGGAAAACACGACTTTTAATGATGTGAAATTAGAAGATGGTGCAATAATACATATAGCACCAAACACTAAATTAATTTTTAATACCAATCTATCAACTACTACAGGTTTCAAAAATGGATTTGAGATTGAAGGTTCATTAGAATTTAATAATAATCCGAACTTTTCTTCCGATTTGGATATTAATATCTCAACGACAGGTACTTTAAGTAATCAATCTGGAATTACAATTCGTAATAATGCGACAAATCTTATTAATAATGGAACTGTAGATATCAGAAGTACCTTAAATTTTGGTTCTCCTACAGCAATTAATTACATCGAAAATAACAAAGAAATGAAGGTGGTTCGATTTAATTTGAGCGAAGGTAATAATACATTTTTGAACAAAGGGCGAATTGATGTTTCGAATACAATAGATAATAATGCGACAACTTTAATGGTGAATTGTGGCGAAATTTATTCATTATCAAGTTTTAATATGGGAGGTTCGCGTATTGTTAATACTGGAACAGTAACAATAGAAGGAGGAAATAGTGATTTGAGTGGAACAAGCCGAATTGAAAATTATGGAACATTTATTTTTAATAATGGAATAAATGGCAACACACAAGCGAGTATATACAATGCAGGTTTGGTAAAATTGAGTACAGTCAATATGAATGGAATGTCATTAGAAGGACCAAAAAATAATTCGAGCAAAGGATATTTTTATACAAGACAACCTTTAAATCCAAATGGTTCTAAAGTTGGTCCAAATCTTAACTTTACAAAATATGATTCTTATAATCCTGATCAAAAAAGTTATAATCAAGGTGAAAATTATGTTTTTAGTAATTTACCCAATTATGTAGATGCAAATGGAACAATTGTTAATTCAACTGTTGCCAATGTTACTTTTGATTGTGAATCGGCAGGAAATTGTAGTGCTCCAATGATAGCGCAATTAAAGAAATGTGCGGACAAAAATGGGGACTTTACTACAGAATGCGTCAAAATAGCCAATACATCATCTGTCGGAGATCCGAGTAAAATTGGGATAAGCACATACAAAAATAATAATGTAAATTGGCCTTCAAATATTCCAAATGGTGCAATTGTTTTGTCTTCTAAAGAAAAAGGATTCGTAATTAGTAGAGTTCTCAATACGGATCAAATTAAAACACCAGTAGAAGGAATGTTGATATATGACCAAACAGATTTATGTATTAAGTTGTACAATGGGACGACTTGGCATTGTATTGAACGAAGTTGTAATGAATAAAAAAATGATTTGAAATCTCAAATCTATTTCCAAAAATTCCAAACTTTACCATCATAAATGCAAATCGTTCTTGATTTTGTATCGTAACAAATCATGCCTGGATACGGAGATTTTACATTACTTACAGGATCATTAATACGTGGTAAAATCAATGATTTGTCATCCGACTCTAAGACCAAAACTCCTTTTGCATTAGACGTTTCAGAGCCTAAAATTACACCATCTCCTAAGTCATCAGATGGATTTGAAATTATATCAGATAAATTTCCTTCATATGAAAGATTTTTCCATTGATTGTTCTCAAAAACTTTTACTCTTTTATCAGATTGGTCTAAAATAAAAGTTCCATTTGTAGCATTTATAGGAGCTTGATCGTTCGCTGGTAAGATGATTCCGTTCGTATATCCATCTTCAAACTGCATTAATGTAGATTCAGAAAGTTGGACATTATTCTGATTATTTGCAATAATTAATTGCGCATTAACATTATTCATTGAAAAAATGAATAGGCTAACATAAATATATTTCTGCATGGTAGTATAGAATAAATATTTTAATGTTTTGTTTTAAGTTTATGAATTAAGTTGTTTTATATCAAATTGTTAAAAAATAAATTCTATTCGTAATTAAGATATTTAAAATGAAATCAATCGATAAATGATAAATACTTACATATTTTACTTAAAACTGTAGCTAAATTATTAATACATTATGTAACAATATATTATGAGAAGTGTTAAACTTTAAGTTAAAAATCAATCATTTATAACTGATTAACATAAAAATAGAAAGAGTTGAAAAAGAGTTTTAATTCAATTTGAACAAGAAATATCTTATACAAAAAAAGGTTAGACTCTAAAAATAGAATCTAACCCAAGTTTATTTTTGTTACTTAAATACTATAAAAAATAGTGATACTTTCTTATTTCAATTTTTTAGCAACATACATTTTTTCTGCTAATTGAACAGCTTTGTACGCATCAACGACACCGCCTGTTACAGAAATATCTGTTAAAGCAGGATTTTTATTGACAGATTCTAACAAAATTTGTTTGATATCTGTTGCAGTTAATTTGGGATAATGAGCCCAAACCAGAGCCGCAACTCCTGCTACAACTGGGGAAGCCATAGAAGTTCCACTTTCGTTTTTGTATTCCCCATCTTTATTAGGAACAGTAGAATATATTTCATTTCCTGGCGCAAAAACGTCTACAGACTTTTTACCAAAATTAGAGAAACTTGCTCTTAAATTGTTATTATCCATTGTGTTTGCTCCAACTGTAATTACGTTTTTAGAAACTTCTGCGCCTTTGTTATCATAAACAGTAGGGAAGTGAATTTCGTCATCAATATTTACGTTTTCATTTCCTGCAGCTTTAATCAATAAAAGACCTTTTTTCTCAGCATATTTAAATGCATCCCAAACAATTTGTTTATCTGGAGAATAAGCTTTTCCAAAAGACATGTTCAAGATTTTTGCTCCATTATCTGCAGCATAACGAATGGCATTTGCAACGTCTTTATCGCGTTCGTCACCATTTGGAACTGTACGAACTGACATGATTTTTACATAACCATTTCCTGCGATTCCATCCATTCCAATTCCGTTACCAGATTTTGCCGCAATAATTCCAGAAACGTGCGTTCCGTGCATAGAATCAGGACCGTCTACATCATTATTTCCGTAAAAACGTTCTGATTTATCAGCATAATTATCACCAACAATTGGACGAGGATCTAATTCTGTATTCAAGTTAATTTCAACTTGTTCTTTGTAATATTTTGTTCCTTCTGAAATTTCATTTCCAACTTCTGTTAAGAAATCTTTCATCGATTTTCCTTCCCAAGCTTCTTTCGGAACCATACCAAAAATAATCATCCCTTGTTGTGCCTCTTTAGAAGCAGGTTTAAAAGACATCATATTTTTTTCATTCAAATCTTTTTCGCCCCATTCTTTAATCAAAGCAGGAAATGCAACAGAGAAAATATCATTCATCTGTACATATTGCGCTGCATTTTGTTTTGCTTCGGCTAATTTATTTTCGAACTCAGGTTTTATTTTTTGATATTCTTCAAATTCTTTTGGGAATTTCGTTTTGTTTGAAGCAGCATCTTTACTTTTTTCGAATAAATCGCGGTATTTTACAAAAAGACGTGTTAACTCTAATGTATCTCCATCAACATTTTTACCATCTTTTCCTCCGATAAAATTCCAACCGTGAATATCATCTATATAACCATTTTTATCATCGTCAATTCCATTCCCAGCAATTTCTTTGCTATTTGTCCAAATATTATCTTTTAAATCTGGATGAGTAATCTCAACTCCAGAATCTAAAACACCAACAATTAACTGTGATGGTTTACGTTTTTTTGATTCTAAAAATTGTAACGCTTTTTGAGTATTAACACCATAAACACCACTTTCTTCGAAAGATTCGTGTTGCCAATATTTTTGATCAACTTTAGGTAAAGGTAGAGCAGTTGTCGTTTCTTGTGCGAACGATGTCACACCAACAAACATGGCAACTGATATACTTAATAAGAATTTTTTCATAATTGATTTTATCTATATGTCGAGAAACAACCGAAATTGTTACATCTAAAATTATCCCGAGTTTAAACGCAAAAAAGGCTCCAAAATTTGAAGCCTTTTTATAATGTTGTGTTAAATTTAAAATTATTTCAACTTACGTTGTTTGTAAATTTCTTCAGCTTTTTTTACAGCTTTGTAAGAATCTACAACACCTCCAGCAACAGAAATATCTTTTAATTGCTCGTTTTTATTTACTGTTTCCATTAAAATAGTACGAATATCTTCTGCCGTTAATTTTGGATAATGTGACCAAACTAACGCTGCAACACCAGCAACAGCAGGTGAGGCCATAGAAGTTCCGTTTAAGAAGCGATATTGATCAACCCCTGGATATGTTGCATAGATCTCTTGTCCTGGTCCAAAAACATCTACCGATTTTTTACCATAGTTTGAGAAACGAGCTTTTAAGGCATTTGGATCTTTAGTAGAAGCACCAACTGTAAGGACAGATTTAGAAACTGTATTTCCATTTCTGAAATTAGTTGGATAATGTACATGAACATCAATGTCTTCGTTGCTATTTCCTGCCGCTTTAACGATTAAAACACCTTTATCAGAAGCATATTTGAATGCATCCCAAACTAAATCTGCATCAGGAGAATAAGGTTTTCCGAAAGACATGTTCAAGATTTTTGCTCCATTGTCAACTGCGTAATAAATAGCATTTGCAACATCTTTATCGCGCTCATCTCCATTTGGAACTGTACGAACAGACATAATTTTTACATTATTTCCTCCTGTTGTTCCTTCAGAACCGATATTATTTCCTCTTACAGCACCGATAATTCCAGCAACGTGAGTTCCGTGAGAAGACTCAGGTCCGTTAGAATCTCCGTTTCCATAAAAACGCTCTTTCTTATCATTTGGATTGTCTACATCTTTACGATCAACCAAATCTAGATTTAAGTGAGAAGATAAAGCATCTCCCTTTGCAGCACGACGAGTAGCTCCTAAATAAGTGTTAGAAACTTCTTTCATTGTTTTTCCAACCCATTGCTCTTCTTTTAACTCACCAAAAATCCATAAAGCTTCTAAGATTTGAGAATCTGTTGGTTGATAATTCTTTAAAATATCTTTTGTTAATTTAGTATCACCAAACTCAAGAACCATTTTATTTACACCACCTTNNTCCACCTTCAACTGCATTCAATTTAGATTGAGCAACTTGTTGGTTATATTTTGCTTTTCCTACAGCACTTAAATATTCTTTTTCAATTTTTTGAAATTCAGCATATTCAGTAGGATTTTTTACAATAGCTTCGTGATTTTTCTTTTGATCAAAAGTTGCGTATTTAGATGATAAAGCTTTGTAAAGACGTGTTAATTCAGTTGTATCATCATTGTAATTGATTCCTTTTGCAGTTCCTAAAAAAGACCAACCATGTACGTCGTCAATGTAACCATTTTTGTCATCATCGATTCCGTTTCCTGGAATTTCTTTTGGATTTGTCCACATATTTGCTTTCAAATCTTCGTGAAAATTCTCAACACCACTGTCTAAAACTCCTACAATAATTGTATTCGCTTTTCTTTTGTTGTCTTTTAAGAATTGTAAAGCTTGATCGGTATTTACACCATAAATACCTGTTTGTTCAACACCTGCATGATACCATTTTTCTTTTGGTACTTCTGTTGTTTGTGCTTGAGCAAACCCTAATGTAAAGGCAAATCCTAAAGCAATAAATAATTTTCTCATGTTGTTATTTTATTAAGTTTTTTAAATATACTGCGGCACTTGGTCCTTCGCTAAAAAGTAAATCTAAGATACTCAAACCTTCTATAAACTCAAATTTATCATCAAAAACTTGCGCATATTCTGGTAAGTTATATTGAGGAGCTTTTTTAGCAGAAAATTGATTTCTGAAATCATTTTCAGGGTTTAGATCTTGATAGGTTTCAGTTTTAGAAATATCCAAATCTAAGCTTAATTTTTTGTTGATGAAATCAATTGTTTTTAGATTAAAATCTAAAAGAAATTTCTCTTTTTGTTCTAAAATCGGAATAACTTCATCTTCATAATATTCGAAATATGGAGAACTTTGATAAGCTGATTTTAATGATTTGATGTGTTCTTTTTGCCAATCATATTCGTAAGAAGGTTGCAAATCTTTGAACAAACGCGTTCCGTTGTGTAAGATTGGAATATTCAACATCAATTTACCATTTGCGCCCAAAATATACATGCGGTTACGGTAAGTTTGCTTTTGAAAATTTTCTTGAACTTCGATATCCAAAGTTTGGCTTTTTACCATTTCTGCATAGTAATCAATCGGTCCAAAATAAAAAGCTGCAAACGTATTTTTCATTCTATTATTTTATATGGAAATGTGCATTACAAGTAGCTTATAATGCACATTTATAGTGTTGTTAATTTTATAATTTAGAGGATTTTAATCGCTCTTTTTATTAATATTTGTTTTTCTTCTTCTCTTTACGAGCTTTTACAATATCGTATCCAATCCAACCAATTAAGGCAATTAAAACATAAATTCCGTACGAAGTTTTGTCTGGATTATCATTATTGATTGATGTAAAGAAACGGTTCCAAATAAATTTCTTAGGAGCAGCAGGCTCAAACATTCCGTTCATATTTGCCCAAATCATAATTGGACGACCAATGATATGATCTTCTCCAACATACCCAAAGAAACGCGCATCTAACGACTGATTTCTATTATCTCCCATCATGAAGTAATAGTTTTGTTTGATTTCGTATTTATTTGTTTTTTGATCGTTAATGTACACATCAAACTTACCATTCGCAGAATCTACACGCAAACTATTATGCTCGTATTTACGAATTACATTGATGTATTGTGCTAAGGTTTCTTTGTTTACATCAACTACATCACCTTTTTTCGGGATATATAAAGGTCCGTATTGATCTGTATTCCACGTTTTGTTTACAGGGAAAATAGTATTTGTACTATCAATTTTTCCAGTNNTTCACCAACTGGTTGTAAAATTGGTTCAACAGAAACGACATTTGCATTAGATTTCATTGCTGTAACATGAGCATCAGTCAAAGCAGCAAATTGATAAATAAATGTTCCGTCACCTTGTTTTGCAGCATTATAATCTGTACTTATGATTCCAAAATTATCGTATAATAATTTATCGCTGAAAGGAGTTTTCACAATAACTGTATAAGCATGTTGAACTTGTGCATCTTTTTTCGGAATGAATTTTTTATCGTTTACATATAAAACTCCATTACGAATTTGTACAGTTTCTCCAGGTAAACCGATTAAACGTTTTACATATGCATCTTTACGATCAATAGCATTGTAAATAGAATCTGTAGGATAGTTGAAAACTACAATATCATTTGATTTTAAATCTCTCCAACCCGGAAGACGCATATAAGGTAAGCGTGCTTTGTTGATAAAACCATCACGGTAAATAAACTCAGAGAACGGAATTCCGATTGGCGTCATAGGAACACGCGCTCCGTGACTTACTTTTTCTACAAATAAAGCATCACCAATTTTGATTGTATTTTCCATCGATCCTGTTGGAACAATCATTGGTTGAATAAACCAGTTATGAACCAAAGTAGCCAGAACAAGGGCAAAAATCAATGAAGAAACAAACGTTGGTTTGCGTTTTTCTGGTCCTAAATATTTTGGATTATCAGAATAATTAACTGCAAAAATGTATAAACCTAAAGTCAAAACCATAATGACTTTGTCTTTTGTTTCAATTTTTCCGTAAGAATCTCCTAAATCAACAAAGAATACTAACCAAAAAATAGGACCAACAATTGGCAAATAAAATAGAATAATCCACCATTTTGGACGGTGAATAATTTCTAAACCTTTCCAAATATTTAGAAAAGGAATATAAGCTTGAATTGCTTGCTTTCCAGCATTTTTATATAATTTCCAAGTTGCAGCTCCAAAGATTATATTGGCAATAATAAAACCAATTAACCAGTAAATTAGTACATGCATAAGTTTTTGATATTTAGTATTTTAATTTAGTTTAGTTCAAGTACATCTTTCATTGTGAAAACACCTTGTTTATTCCAAATCCATTCTGCAACAATCACGGCTCCAAGAGCAAAACCTTTGCGTGAATGTGCAGTATGAGAAATCTCAATAGTGTCTACATCAGAGTTATATTGTACGATATGTGTTCCGGGAACATCTTCAATTCTTTTTGCTTCAACTGGAATAATATCTTTTGCTTTTTCGTCCATCGACCAAGAATTATATGTTGAATTGTCAATAATTCCTTCTGCAATTGTAATTGCTGTTCCAGAAGGTGCATCAAGCTTTTGTGTATGATGAATTTCTTCCAAATTAATTTGGTATTCATTGCGGTATTTATTCATCATTCGAGCTAAAATAGAATTTAATTCGAAGAATAAATTAACGCCCAAACTAAAGTTAGAAGCATATAAAAAAGCGGTGTTATTTGAAATTGCTAAATGATTAATTTCTTCTTGTTTATCTAGCCATCCTGTTGTTCCACAAATTGTTGCGACTTTATTTTTAAGTAATACTTTAAGGTTGTCGTAAGCAAATTCTGGTCTAGAAAATTCTATTGCAACTTCAACATCATTTAATTCTTCCGCAAGTGGAGTACGAGATATTTTAAGTACAACTTCGTGTCCGCGTTGAATTAAAATTTCTTCAATGGCTTTTCCCATTTTTCCGTATCCTATTAATGCAATTTTCATCTGTAATTTCTAAAATTTTAAGTTAAATGCCAATCCTAAAACTGGCTCTAATGTCATTTCATCTTGAATGATTGTTGGTTTGAATGACATTTCTGTGTCATTACGAACTGTAAATAAATGCGCATCAACAGTTGCATCAACAATATTTAATAAATAAGCTAATGCTGTTAAAGCGACACTATAATCGCGTTTTCGTTTGTAATCGTCTTGAATAACTGCCAATTGTTCTGCAGATAAAATTCCTGAGAATTCGTTTGGTGTTCCTTCTCTTACTGCAATGTACGCTTTTCGGTATTTTTTGTACAAATTATTGTAATAAATCGTGAAACCAGTTCCTGTTCCTACTAAACCTAAAGCGATTGGTGCTTTCAACCATTTTTTGTTGTACAATTGTCCTGCACCAGGTAAGATAGCCGAATACAAAGAGGCTCTAATTGGACTTTTTTCCATCAAAACTTCTTTAGTTACGCTCATCGTATCATTTACAATAACATTATTTTCGACAACTACTAAAGAGTCAGTTTTAACTTGACCAAAAGCAAACGTCGATGAAATCGTTAATCCAAGTAAGAATGCTTTAATTTTCATTTAAGAATTTTCTTAATCGTTCAAACTCATCATCAGAAGTAAAATTCAAAATGATTTTACCTTTTCCATTATTTGCACGTTTTATTTCAACTTTCGTATTCAATGAATTTGAAATAGAACTCAATGCTTCTTTGTACTGAGAAGGCAATTCATTTGTTGCTTTTTTCTCAGGTTTACCTTCTTTTATCGATTTGATTAAACGTTCTGTATCACGAACAGATAAATTGTTTTTGACAATTTTTTCGTAAATATCAAATTGTAAATCAGTATCATCAATAGCCATTAAAGCGCGACCGTGTCCCATTGAAATCATTCCGTCACGAATTCCTGTTTGGATAATTGGGTCTAATTTTAATAAACGCAAATAATTGGTAATAGACGTTCTGTCTTTCCCAACACGTTTACTTAATTCTTCTTGTGTTAACTTGATTTCATCAATCAATTGTTGGTAAGAAAGTGCAATCTCGATCGCATCTAAATCTTGACGCTGAATATTTTCGACCAATGCCATTTCCAGCATTTCTTGGTCATTTGCTAAACGTACATAAGCTGGAATTGTTTTTTTACCAGCTAATTGTGAAGCGCGAAAACGTCTTTCACCAGAAATCAATTCATATTCACCAGTTGGTTTTTTACGAATCGTAATCGGTTGAATAACGCCTAATGTTTGAATAGACGAAACCAATTCCTCTAAAGCTTTTTTATCGAAATTCGTTCGTGGTTGCCAAGGATTCGCGGTGATTTTTTCTAAATCTATTTCCAAAATATTTCCAACCAATTTTTTAGCACCTTCATCTTGTGCAGTTTTTACAGTTGGTTCATCCTTTAATAGAGCAGATAATCCACGTCCCAAGCGATTATTTTTATTTGGCTTTGCCATTTTATTTAAACTGTATCGTTGTTGTTAATTAAAAATTCACGCGCTAAATTTAAGTAATTTTCTGCACCTTTACTTGCTGCGTCGTACTGAATAATTGTTTCGCCAAAACTTGGTGCTTCTGACAAACGTACATTTCGAGTAATAATTGTTTTGAAAACCATTTGCGGAAAATGATTGTTCACTTCGTCTAATACTTGATTAGAAAGGCGTAAACGCGAATCATACATCGTCAACAATAAACCTTCAATATCCAGTTCTTTGTTGTGATGTTGTTGAATTCCTTTTATCGTATTTAATAATTTTCCTAAACCTTCTAATGCAAAATATTCGCACTGAATAGGAATAATCACAGAATCTGCAGCTGTAAGCGCATTCAAAGTAATTAAACCAAGTGAAGGCGCGCAATCTATAATAATATAATCATATTGATCTTTGATTTCTGATAGCGCGTTTTTTAACATGTATTCGCGGTTCTCGTAATCTACAATCTCAATCTCGGCAGCAACTAAATCTAAATGAGCAGGCATCAAGTCTAGGTTTGGCGATTCTGATTGTAAAATAGCTTTGCTCGCAAGCACTTCATTTTCCAATACTTCATAGGTTCCAGCTTCGATTTCATCCAAATCAAAACCCAAACCAGATGTTGCATTTGCTTGCGGATCTGCGTCAATTAATAAAACTTTTTTCTCTAAAACACCTAATGAAGCGGCAAGGTTTAACGAAGTTGTCGTTTTACCAACACCACCTTTTTGGTTAGCAATAGCAATAATTTTACCCATAATTTACGTTCAAAACGATTTCAAAAATACAATATTTAACCTTGCTAAACCTTAAAGAAAAAATAAATTTTTGAATAATTGTTGAATATTTGTTTTACATCATAAAACATCAGTTCTGTAAAGCTAAATTTTAATATTATTTTATCTTTTTAACAGAATTAAAAAACTTATATTTGCGACAAGTATTTTTATAATTTTTTTAATAAAAAAAGTTGATGAGTTTTAACCTTTTATTCGAAAGCGTTGAGAATAGAAAGAGCTTTAACGCAGTAGTTTTAATGAATAGAAACGAATTTAAGAATTATTCTTTCCCCTTATTGCTTCGCAATGTATATTATGCGATACGTCTGTAATACCCTAAATTTTTTCTCGCAAAATTTTTAGAATTATTCAACACACGTAACATTTATAAAGCATAATGAAAACTAAATACATAGATTTAATCACGCAATCATTTGACTTTCCACAAGATGAATTTGAATTAGATGGAGAGTACTTAAAATTTAATGGAATTGACCTAAAAGCTTTGGTCGAAGAACATGGTACGCCATTGAAATTTACTTATTTACCTAAAATTTCGCAAAATATACAAAAAGCGAAAGGTTGGTTTGAGAAAGCGCGTGAAGAGTTAAACTATGAAGGAACTTACAATTATTGTTATTGTACAAAAAGTTCTCACTTTCGTCACATTTTAGGCGAAGCATTAAAAAACGATATTCACATCGAAACATCTTCTGCATTTGACATTAATATTGTCGAAAATTTGATTGGAGAAGGTTTGATTACAGACGATCAATATGTTGTTTGTAACGGTTTCAAACGTGAGGAGTATGTAGAAAACATTGCTCGTTTGGTAAATAGCGGACATCGTAAAACAATCACAGTGATTGATAATTACGAAGAAGTTGATCTGTTTTCGGAAGCGATAGAAGGCGATTTTGAAATCGGAATTCGTATTGCATCGGAAGAAGAACCGAAATTTGAGTTTTATACCTCTCGTTTAGGAATTGGATACAAGGATATTGTACCGTTTTATCAAACAATGGTAAAACCAAATGAACGCATTAAATTGAAAATGCTTCATTTCTTCATTAATACAGGTATTAAAGATAATTCGTATTATTGGAATGAGTTGACAAAATGTTTGAGAGTTTATGTAAACCTTAAAAAAGTTTGTCCAGAATTAGATAGTTTGAATATTGGTGGTGGATTCCCAATCAAAAATTCGTTGAATTTCGAATACGATTACGAATACATGGCGAAAGAAATCTTGTTGCAAATTAAAATGATTTGTGATGAAGAAGGAATTCCTGTTCCAAACATTTTTACAGAATTTGGTTCGTTTACAGTAGGAGAAAGTGGAGGAGTAGTCTACAAAATTCTTTATCAAAAGAAACAAAATGATAAGGAATATTGGGATATGATCGATTCTTCTTTTATGACAACTTTGCCAGATGCTTGGGCAATTTCGAAACGATTTGTCATGTTGCCAATTAACCGTTGGTACGATAAGTATGAGCGTGTATTATTAGGAGGTTTAACGTGTGATTCTGATGATTATTACAATTCAGAACAACATGTAAATGCCATTTATCTTCCGAAATATGATCAAGCAAAACCATTGTACATTGGTTTCTTTAATACAGGAGCATATCAAGATAATATTAGTGGATTTGGTGGAATTAATCACTGTTTGATTCCTCAACCTAAATATATTTTGATTGACGAAAATTATGAAGCAAAAGTATATTCTGAAGAGCAAACGCATCAAGATGTGTTGAATACTTTGGGGTACAAATAATTAAATTTTAAATAAATAAAAAACAAATAAAATGAGTAAAGGACCAATCAGTCAGTTTATAGAACATAACTATAGACACTTTAATGCAGCTGCTTTAGTTGACGCTGCAAAAGGATATGAGCAACACTTGTTAGAAGGTGGTAAAATGTTAATTTCTTTGGGTGGAGCAATGTCTACTGCTGAATTAGGAATTTCATTAGCTGAAATGATTCGCCAAGATAAAGTGCACATCATTTCTTGTACAGGAGCAAATTTAGAAGAAGACGTAATGAATTTAGTTGCGCATTCTCACTATAAAAGAATTCCAAATTACCGTGATTTAACACCAGAGCAAGAGCGTGAATTGTTAGATACGCACTTTAACCGTGTTACAGATACTTGTATTCCAGAAGAGGAAGCTTTTCGTCGTTTACAAGAGCATTTAGAAAATGTTTGGCATGCAGCAGAAGAAAAAGGTGAACGTTATTTACCACACGAATTTTTATACCAAGTTGTAAATTCTGGAGTTCTAGAACAATACTACGAAATTGATCCTAAAGATTCTTGGATTGTTGCTGCAGCTGAGAAAAATTTACCTATCGTTTGTCCAGGTTGGGAAGATTCTACAACAGGAAACATTTTTGCATCTAATGTAATCAAAGGAAATTTAAAAGCGTCTACGGTAAAATCTGGAATTGAATACATGATTTACTTAACAGAATGGTATCGTGCAAATTCTGATGGTAAAGGTGTAGGTTTCTTCCAAATTGCAGGTGGTATCTCTGGAGATTTCCCTATTTGTGTTGTTCCAATGATGTATCAAGATTTAGAGTGGACAGATGTTCCTTTCTGGGCATATTTCTGTCAAATCTCTGACTCTACAACATCTTACGGATCTTATTCTGGAGCTGTTCCAAACGAGAAAATTACTTGGGGTAAATTAGATATCGATACACCAAAATACATGATCGAATCTGATGCAACAATCGTAGCACCATTGATTTTCAACTATATTTTAGGAAACTAATCAATAGAATATATAAACCAAAAAAACCACATCTCATGATGTGGTTTTTTTTATGCTATATTTTAGAATATTCTTCTAGAAAAAAGAGATAATATTTTTCTAGAGATTTAAATCGTTTTTTACTTAATAAACTATATAAATTTACATTTTTAGCTCTATTATCTTCATATATATTAATTTTGGATAAATACTCTTCGTTAAATTTATTCCAAAATTCATTTGCTTCATCAGATAAATTAGCAGTTTTAGAGGCTAAATAACACGATATTATTTTTTCTTGGCATTCTGATAATCTTTCTTTTGAGTTGCCTGAAGAAATATATAATTTTTCGACTAGTGAGCAGATTTTTTCATTATAATATTGAGACATAATTAATCTTTCATTGCTTCACCAGCTTTTCTATGTGTAAATTTTCCATAGATATGTCTTCTAGCAAAACGGCTTGGAGAGTCAGAATTTACCATTTTGATGTACGTGTTTTTAGGAACACCGAAATATTCGTAATGATTTCCATCTAAATGTTCTACTTTCAAAATTTGTTCATCCATATAAAAATCATGAATGTTGGATTTTGCAGTTGTAATCGTATATTCTTCTTTGTTTTTTTCGTGCGTTTCAGGATTAATACTTACTAAAAAGTGGTACGCTTCGATCACAACTTTACTTTTTTCTTCGGCTTCTATTTTACCTGCTTCGTCGTTGATAAATTTATCAGGATGCGCATCTTTCATCGTATTTCTGTAAATTGTTTTCAACTCTTTTAGAGTAACATTTTTATCAACTCCAAGTAATTTTCTGTGTTCTACAACGCTTTTCATAATTATAATCCTTTTTTCGGAGTGCAAAAGTACGGATTATAAATCACGAAATACGTTTAATATCCATAAGTTTCGTTAAGATTATGATAAATAATTTTCTTTTTGTTGAGAATTTGATATTCAATGCCAATACTATCCTTGTTTACAGAAACCAATTTAGCTTGTTGAATAGGTTCGTTTTCGTATTCATATAACTTTGGATCATCAAAATTAATATTTAATGTTTCAGAAACAATGTCACTATAATCTGGTCTCGCAATATTTTGTGATTTTTCTAAAATAAGAAATTTAGATTCAGAATTGTAGATATAGGCACGTTTCTTTGCCATAACTTTTTTCATAACCACTATTTTGTATTCGTCGTTCATTTTAATGGTTTGAATTGTATCCAAATTAAATAAAAAACTAAGGATTGCAATAAACGGAATTGCCATTGGTAAAATGCTTAATCCAACTAAAGCAAAAAGCAAAAATCCATAAATTTTGATATAGATGATTTTCCAAAATTTAATAATGATGTAAAAGGTGAAAATAATCCAAGTCCAAGCTAGAATTTGATAGGTATATTCTCCTTTTAAATTCAAACCAATAAGGCTTAAACTCAACAAAAAAAGAATGAAAAGAACAGAGGAAATGATGTAGGTTTTGAGTGATTTTGGCATTTAGGTTATGATTTATTTTTTCGAATATACATTATTTATATGATTTAATCGTTTTGGATAAAACGAATTTTCTCGAATATTTTTGTAATTTTAAACAAGCTAACAGCAAACAAAATAAGTATGAAATTGAAAGACGTTCCTGAATTGAAAAATTCTATTTTAGATCTTCCTTCAAAAGAAAAGGATAAACTTCTTTTACGTCTTATCAATAAAGATGAAACCTTGGTAGAGCATTTACATTTTCAATTATTAGAAGATGAAAGTGATTTGCAGGAACGTGTAAAAAATATTTATGAAAAGATTGATTTACAGTTTAAAAAGTCTCATCACTTAATTAATCAGATTAATATAAATAGAAGTCATCGTCAATTGTTGTTGACGCTAAAAACATTGAGTGGAATTGTGAATTATCATGTTCAAATTACGAAAGATAAAGTGTCAGAATTTGAATTGAGAAAATATATCATTCAAGAATCTTTTAGTCGTTATCCTTATCTTTTTGAAACTTATACAACGGGAGATAATGCAGAAAAATTATACAACTATCAACTTGGGAGATTGAAATTGATTTTTTCTATTTTTGAAAAATTTCATGAAGATTTAAAATTTGATTACCAGAACGATGTTGATGAAATTAATAATTTTTTAACAAAAACTCCTATAAATTTCAAACCTCAATAGCTCTTTAAAACAAAAGGTTGTTTATATAATATTGTGTAAAATAATAATTAATTATGCTATAATAGCTTTATTTTTAATTTGTTTGGTCTATTTTTTGTTAGGATTTTAGGTATGAATTAACAAATTATTAATTTAATTAATTGTTAAATATCGAAAAAAGTATAGTTAGTTCTGTGTAAACCGAACTAACTATTTTATATTTGCATGGTTTTGTAGATTATACACATTATGAATATAAAAAATCAAGCATGTAATTCGGATCTTTTTTGCAGCTTTAGCGCTTTTCTGGAGAGAACCTATAGTTTTCCTCCATTGACGGCTAAATTGCAAGCATACATGATTTTAGAATCGGATGAGGAGGGGTTTACGTTTGAAGAACTTCTTGAGATTTTTAATGTTAGTAAAAGTTCCTTATCAAACTCTATTAACTACTTACTATCGATGAAACACATCGAATACATAAATAAAATTAACTCTAGAAAAAGATATTTTAGATTAAATTTTAATTATTTGACAGAGAAATTAGATTTTTTATTTGAAATGATTTCTCAAGATATAGGTTATACAAATCGAATAAAAGAACATAAACTAGCGAATAATACGCTTTCTAAAAATGTTGAAAATAGAGTAGTTGATATCTATTTGGAACATCTTAATCAAACGAAAGTGATATTAGACGAAACAATACAAAAAATAAATAAAATTCAACTAGAAAATAAGTAAAAGTAATATGAAAAACGTTAACGTTATAATGGTTGGTGCTTTGGCAATAGCTTTGAGTTCTTGTGGAAAGAAAGACAATGCTGCTGCTCAACAAGCACAAGGTCCAACACCTTATCCGGTAGTTGATGTGCCTACGAAAGTGGTGACGAGTTATGATGAATACCCTGCAAATATTCAAGGTATCGTAAATAATGATGTTCGTGCAAAAATCCAAGGATACATTACAGAAGTTTATGTTGATGAAGGTCAATATGTACAAGCTGGTCAACCTTTGTTCAAATTAGAAACAAATGTTTTAACTCAAAATGCGGATGCTTTAAAATCTGGTGTTGGTGCAGCGCAAGCTAATGTAAAAGCGGCTCAGGCTAATGTAAGTGCAGCGCAAGCGGCAGTGCAAGCAGCTCAAGTAGAGGTGAACAAATTGACTCCGTTGGTACAAAAAAACATTATTAGTAATGTACAATTAGAAACTGCAAAAGCTAATCTAGCAAAAGCACAAGCGAGTTACAATCAAGCTTTAGCTGCTAAGTCTCAAGCGCAGGCTGGTGTTACTCAAGCTCAATCAAATTACAAAGGAGCTCAAGCAAATGTAGATTATTCTGTTGTTAGAGCACCTATTAGTGGAGTGGTTGGTTCTATTAATTCTCGTCAAGGGACATTAGTTGGTCCTACGGATCAAACTCCAATTACTACAGTCTCAAATACAAGTAGAGTATATGCTTATTTCTCTATGAATGAGAAAGAATATTTAAACTTTATTTCTAAATCAGAAGGAACTACTTTAAAAGATAAATTAAATAAAATTCCAGCAGTAGAATTAGTATTAGCTAATGGAGATGTTTATCCTGAGAAAGGTAAAATACAAACTGTAACTGGTCAAATTAACCCAACAACAGGAACAATCGATTTCCGTGTTACGTTTAACAACGAGGCTAAGCTTTTGGCAAATGGTAATTCAGGACGTATTCGTGTTCCAAAAACTTATGTTGATGTATTGGTTGTACCAGAAGCTGCAACATTTGAACAGCAAGGTATGACTTATGTTTACAAAGTAACAAAAGATACAGCTTATGCAACTCCAATTACTGTTGTAGAAAGAGCGAACAATATGGCAGTTGTAAAAGACGGAGTGAAGAAAGGTGATAAAGTTGTTGCACAAGGTGTAGGTAAATTACGTGATAAAACAGCTGTTAAACCAACTCCAGCAAACTTTGATCAAATCGTAGAATCTACAAAAACGGTATTCTAAATTGTAAATAGATATGTTAAAAAAGTTTATTGAAAGACCCGTACTATCTACGGTAATTTCTATCCTTATATTGATATTGGGGATACTGGGGCTTATATCGCTTCCAGTAACACAATATCCAGATATTGCACCCTCTACTGTAAAAATTTCTGCTTCGTATCCTGGAGCAAATGCAAAGACAGTAATGGAGTCTGTAATTATTCCGATAGAGGAACAGGTGAACGGGGTTGAAGGAATGGATTATATTTCTTCTACTGCCTCTAATAACGGTTCTGCTTCTATCGATGTTGTATTTAAACCAGGTGTAGATGGAGATATCGCACAGGTAAACGTACAAAACCGTGTGGCACGTGCTACACCATTATTACCTTCGGAGGTAACTCGTTCTGGGGTTGTGACACAAAAACAACAGACATCAGCATTGATGTTTGCTTCGTTTAGTTCAACAAACCCTAAATATGATGAGATTTATCTTCAGAATTATTTGAACATCAACATTATTCCAGCCTTAAAACGTGTAAACGGTGTAGGGGATGCAACTGTGTTTGGTGCGATGACTTATTCTATGCGTATTTGGTTAGATCCTTCTCGTATGGCTAGTTATGGTTTAGTTCCTTCTGAAGTTTCTGCAGCTTTATCTCAAGAATCTCTTGAAGCTGCTGCTGGTTCGTTAGGGGAAAACTCTGGACAATCATTCCAATATACAATCACATATTCTGGACGATACAAGACAGAAGATCAATATCGTAATATTGTTATTAAATCTTTACCAAACGGACAGGTTCTTAGATTAAAAGATGTAGCGAATGTAGAATTTGGTGCTCAATCTTATGCAGGACGTTCTGCAATGGATGGAGATCCTTCTGCTGTATTTGCTGTTTATCAAACGCCAGGATCTAATGCACAAGAAATTATTGTAAACTTAAGAGCTGAGTTAGAAAAAGCTTCTAAATTATTACCAGAAGGAGTTTCTTACACTATCTTAATGGATACAAATACATTCTTAGATGCGTCTATTTCTAAAGTTGTTCACACAATGATAGAGGCGTTTATCTTAGTATTTATTGTTGTATATATTTTCTTACAAGATTTCCGTTCTACATTAGTACCATTGATTGCGGTACCAGTGTCTATTATTGGTACATTCTTTTTCCTTAATTTGGCAGGATTCTCGTTAAACTTATTAACGTTATTTGCCTTAGTACTCGCCATTGGTATTGTGGTGGATGATGCCATTGTTGTTGTGGAAGCCGTGCATGCTCGAATGGAGTCTCATCACGAAGCTCCTATGGATGCAACGAAAAATGCGATGGATGAAATTTCTGGAGCGATTATCTCAATTACATTAGTAATGTGTGCGGTGTTCGTACCAGTAACATTTATCTCAGGACCTACTGGAGTATTCTACAAACAATTTGGTATTACTTTAATTGTTGCCATTTTAATTTCGGCATTAAATGCCTTGACATTATCTCCAGCATTGTGTGCTTTATTCTTAAAACCACATCAAGAAGGAGAGCAAAAACGTAACTTTATTCAACGATTCTTTGATGCTTTCAATGCTTCATTTGATCGTATGACACATAAATATGGTAATTCATTCAAATTTTTAATTAAACACAAATGGATTTCATTCTTATTAATTATTCTTAGTGGAGTAGGAATTTGGGGTATTGGAAAAATGATGCCAACAGGTTTCGTGCCAACTGAAGATAACGGATTTATTATTGGTAATATCGAATTACCAGCGGGTGCTTCTATGGACCGTGTGTATGAAGTTGAAAAAGAATTCCAGAAAAAAATTGAAAAAATTCCTGGATTAGATAAAGCAACAATTATCTCAGGTAACTCTATTATTTCTGGAGCTGGTTCTAATTATGGTATGATGTTCATTAAATTGAAACCATTCGAAGAACGTACAACAGACGCTTTATCAGTACAATCAATCATTGGACAATTATTTGGTGCTGCAGCTCAAATTCCTGATGCTCAAATGATTTTCTTCCAACCACCATCAATTCCAGGTTTTGGTATGTCTTCTGGTTTCGAATTGAAATTATTAGATAAAACAGGTGGAGACATTGCTGATTTTGATAAAGTTGCAAAGGAATATATTGGTGCATTAATGCAACGTCCAGAAATTATGTATGCTCAAACTTCTTTAAATACAGGTTTCCCTCAATACGAAATCGATGTTAATATTGAAAGAGCAAAACAATCTGGTGTTTCAGTAAGTTCTATTTTCTCAACTTTACAAGGATATATTGGAGGATTATATGCAGCTGACTTTACACGTTTTGGTAAACAATACCGTGTGTACATTCAAGCTTCGCCAGATGATCGTATCAATGAAACAAGTTTAAATAAAATGTTCGTGAAAACGGATGCAGGTTCAATGACACCAGTTTCACAATTTGTGACTTTAAAACGTGTATATGGTCCTAACTCTGTTAACCGTTTCAACTTATTTACATCAGCTAATATTACAGGAGCTGTAAAACCAGGATTTTCTACAGGTGATGCAATTACAGCAATTAATCAAGTTTCTGAACAAACATTATCTACTTCTTATAGTACTGACTTTACAGGTCTTACTCGTGAAGAGATTAATTCAGGTTCTCAAACAGCAATGATTTTTGCTTTATGTATCGTATTCGTGTACTTTATTTTATCTGCACAATATGAATCTTATGTTTTACCATTCGCAGTATTATTATCTGTTCCTTGTGGTATGATGGGTGCATATTTATCTCAATGGTTAGCTGGATTAGAAAATAATATTTATTTCCAAATTGCCTTAATCATGTTGGTTGGTTTACTCGCCAAAAATGCCATTTTGATTGTAGAGTTTGCATTACAAAGACGTGTACACGGAATGTCAATTATTCAGGCAGCTATAGATGGAGCGAAAGCTCGTTTACGTCCAATTTTGATGACATCTTTTGCCTTCATTTTAGGATTAATGCCATTAGTATTTGCAACAGGTGTATCATCTGCTGGTAACCGTTCTGTAGCAACAGGAGCAGCATTTGGTTTATTAGTAGGTACAATTTTAGGTTTATTTGTTATTCCAGTATTGTTTGTTGTTTTCCAAACATTACAAGAAAAAGTTAAACCAATTAAATTTGATCGTCCACAAGAAGAAATTGAACATAATAATTCAATCTAAAAATGAAAAAGTACAGAATATTTAATATTACTTTAATCGCAGCTGGATTGTTTGCTGTTCAGTCTTGTTTCGTAGCAAAAGATTATCATCGTCCTGAAGCTGTTGTAAATGAAGCAAATTTCATAACAGATGTTATTGCAAAAGACAGTGCAAGTGTTGCAACTGTTTCTTGGAAACAAATTTTTACAGACACTCAATTACAAGCTTTGATTAATCAAGGTTTACAAAATAATTTAGATATACGTTCAGCACTGCAAAATATTGCAGTCGCTGAAGCGTATGCTAAACAAGGTAAAGCAGGTTATTTACCAACTTTATCTGTTGGGCCAAAATATACGTTTACAGAAAACTCTCGTAACACTCAGTTTGGTGCATTGATGTCAAAACGTGCACAAAGTCAATACGAAGTTTCAGGGAACTTAAGTTGGGAAGCAGATATTTGGGGTAAAATTAGAAGTAATCAACGTGCATCAGCTGCAACTTATTTGCAAACTGTAGAAGCGCACAAAGCGGTTAAAACACAAATTGTTGCTTCTATTGCAAATACGTATTACAACTTATTGGCTTTAGATGAGCAAAAAAGAATTTTAGATAAAACTTTAATCAACCGCGAGCAAAGTTTAGAAACAACGAAAGCTTTGAAAGAAGCTGGTAATGTTACAGAAGTTGCAGTTAACCAAACGGAAGCGCAATTGTTCAATGTGAAATCATTATTGGTTGACGTTGAAAATGGAATTAAGATGAACGAAAATGTGATGAGTATTTTGTTAGGAACAAATCCTCAATCTATTAATCGTACAAACTTAGCTTCTCAAAAAATTGACGAAAAATTATCTGTTGGTGTTCCAGCTCAATTATTAGAAAATCGTCCTGATATCAAAGCTGCAGAGTTTGGATTGATGAACGCTTTTGAGAATGTTAACGTTGCGAATGCAAGTTTTTATCCTTCTCTTTCTATTACTGCAACTGGTGGTGTACAAGGAATTGATATCGATAAATTGTTTAGTGCGCAATCTTTATTTGCGACGGTTATCGGTAGCTTAACTCAACCTTTATTACAACAACGTAAATTGCGTACGCAAAAAGAAGTCGCTTTAGCAAATCAAGAAAATGCTTTGATTAATTACAAAAGCAAAATCTTAAATGCAAGTAAAGAGGTTTCTGATGCGTTATACACATACAATGCAGCAACGAAGAAAGCTGAATATAAACAAAAAGAATATCAATTATACAATCAAGCAATTACCTATTCTGAAGAATTGTTAAACTACGGTATGGCAAACTATTTAGAAGTAATTACAGCAAGAGACAATGGGTTAAATGCTGAATTGAATGTTGTTGATGCGAAATTATCATCTTTATCATCAATGGTCGAATTGTATCGTGCTGTTGGAGGTGGATGGCAATAAGCAATTCTAATCTTAATAAAAAAACCTCTCAAATATTTGAGAGGTTTTTTTATTTTTTCAATATTTCATCAAAAAAATCTTTCGAATCGTTATCAAACGTAGGTTTTTGTAACAATAATTGAGAGATCTTTACAATTTTATCAAAATCTTGTTGAGTAAAATATTCACCAAAATGCTCGTTGCAAAAATCACCTAAATTTCCTAAAACGATATTCACTTCCTCTTCGCTCAACTCACCTTTTTGTTTCCAACGTTCACGGAACAAACTTGCTGCTAAATAAGAAGAAATATCGATCAAATCATCTATTGAAATGTTAGATCCGTTTTTCAATTTTGCCATAATCAACGTATCCATATCGCGATAAATCACTTCTCGTATTGTCAAATCTTTATTTTCCATTCTTTGTATTCTTTCACAAAATTAGAGATTAAAATTTGGTTCTACCTGAAATTTCATCAATTCTTTCGTTTTTGGATGTGTAAATTCCAAAGATTCTGCATGTAAATGTAAACGATTTGCTTTTTTTCCATATAAATCATCGCCAATAATTGGCGCATTTAGTCCTAAACGATGCGAAGCATGCATGCGCAATTGATGTGTACGACCAGTAATTGGATAAAAATAAACAAGTGTTTTATTGTCTTTTCTTAAAATGACTTCATATTTTGTTTGCGCCGTTTTTCCATATTCATAACAAACCATTTGTCGTGGTCTGTCGTCCAAATCGACACGCAAAGGCAAATCTATAAAACCGTTATCATGTTCGATATTTCCGTCTAAAAGGGCAATATAACGTTTATGAACTTTACGTTTAATGAATTGTTGTTGAAGAATTTTATGACTCTCTTTATTTAAAGCTAAAACAAGAATTCCAGAAGTTGACATATCCAAACGATGAACAATAATTGGACCTGTAGCCAACGGAAATTGATGTTTAATTCTAAGATAAACCGAATCTTTAATCTCAATTCCAGGAACCGAAAGAAACTCTTCTGGTTTATTGATAACAACCAGATCATCATCTTGATATAAAATTTCTAACTCTTCAATAATTGAATTTTGCTTCAACAATAAGTTTTCATTCAGTTCAATTCCTTGCAACATATGTCCTAAAATAGGCTCACATTTTCCTGTACAAGCTGGATAAAATTGTCCATGTTTTCTAACTTCAGACTTAGGTGAATCTCCCCACCAAAACTCAGCCATACAAATTGGTTCTAAATCATTTTGAAACGCATATTGCAATAATTTGGGTGCAGCACATTCTCCGGCAGCAGCTGGAGGTTGTTGAAAAACAGTGTTCGAAAAAATCTCTAATAATCCTTTTTCTTGCTTAAACTTATTCAAGAACTGATATTGATTAAATAATTGATTTTGAAGTGAATTAGATTTTGTTTTTCGTTCTTCTTTTAAAGAACTGATTTTATTCTCAAAAACATTTATTTCGTTTAATAAAAGCTGTTTTTCAGCATCAAGTTTTTCACTCAAAACTCTGAATTCATATTTATCACGTAAACTTTGTTTTACTAAATCTTCTTCAAAAAATTTAATTTCTTCTTCAGATAAAGTTGATAAAATTGTTTCGCGTTGAGCTTTTCGATCTTTTTTATTTGATTTTAAAAGTTGTTTTCCTTCTTCAATTTTTAATTTAGAATTGATTTCAAATTGAAGAAAATCTTCTTTAAGTTGTAGATAGTTTTGATTATTCTCTAATGATTCTAAAATACGATTGATTTCATTCAAACGTTCTTCTTGTTCTAAGAAAAAACCATTTTTATTCAACATATCAAAAACAGGTGGAACAAAAACTTTGTGCTGATTAGTATTAGCCAATTTCCCCGAAACAGCTGCTAAATAACCAATTTTGTTCTCCTGATTTCGAACAACTAAAACTCCAAACATTTTACCAATTGGAGTAGAAAATACGTCATTTTCTAAACCAAAATTATGTTCAAAATCGATTTGATTTTCCAAGTATTCTTGTACCTCTTTACATGCTTGTTTTGCAATTTCAGTTGGTTCATAATAAAATGGATAATCAAACTTTTCGGGAAGTTCGTATGTTGTAATTGATTGTTTAAAATATTGAAAATAACTGGACATTTGTTTCTTTAAAATCGATGCAAAGATACAGTTTAAGGTATAATTTTAGAAAAGAATAGTTATAAAACACGAAAAAGAGCTTGATTTATCAAGCTCTTTTTTTAATCATCTATCGTATCTTTTTTAATAACTTTTGTATTATTTGGGACTTTTCCGTATAAAAAGTCGAGATATATTTTACTATAAGAATTAAATAATTGGAGTAATTTGAAATAATTTACATCATTCAATTCTATTTTAGATTCGGTATTCGTTAATGCATTATCAATGAAATCTCTGATTTTGAATTTCGGAATTTTTAAATCATTTGTGAAATAATCATCACCAAAATAATTTTTGATTTTTGTAATTTTATCATACTTATCTTCATAATCTAGTAATGCTTTTCGTTGTTTTGCTTTGCCAGAAAAAACATCATAAATACGTCCAATATCCAACCTCGTCAACGTAATATCTCCACTCAAAAATCCAGCTTTCAACGAAGATGTATCTTTTATAGGTTTGATATCAGGATTAACGCCAAGACTTTTATAAAGTTTTGTTACAACATCAGCTTTTTTTCCATTTTTTACATCTTTTTCAAGAATACCTGTCAACTTTTGACCAATATATGCGGTATTCAATTGAATTGTCTGAACAGCTAAATGGACTACAATTGTTTGTTTATTGAACAAATTTGGTCTTAAGATAATTAGTCGATTTTCATACCAATCAGATTGTATTTTTAGCGTGTCATTTACTTTTGCTTGAATAAGAAAAGTTCCTGTAAAATTAGAAATTGTTGTATGATTTGTTCTCAGATTTGTAACGTAAACTCCTTCTGCTGTATCGTCAGAATCATCAATAATAATGTTTCCCTGAACCCATTTTTCTTGTGCAAAAATAAAATTCGATAACAGCAATATTAGAATGGTAAATAGTGATTTCAATTGTTCTTGATTATACGTTTAATTATTTGTACGAAGATAAGTCTTAATAAATTAGCATCAATTTTGTTAACGTTTATTGGCTAAATTTTAAAAATCTATTAAGAATTATTGATTTTTGTTTTGATTTAATTCATTCAAATAATCTTTCGCATAAGATTCTAAATCAATCATTATCGTACCAAATTGTCTACTCAAAACTTTTTCTTGGAGCGGATAACGCGCATTAACATAATATAAAAATTCTTCTATTTTATATTCAGGAATTTGTAATTGATTTGTATAAAAATCTGTTGGATAATAATGTTTAACTTCTTGAACAAGAGAAAGTTTTGTTTCGTAGTTACGTACACGGCGTTGCTCACGATAAAAACCATTCATATGACCAATTAATCGAACAGGATTTAAAACATCCATTGGTTTGAATTTGGCAATATCTCTTTTAGGTTCTAAATCTCGTAAACGTTGATCAAGTCCCATTTTATCGTACAAATCTGTTTTATTATCCGTATGATATTTGGGTTGTAAAGGACCTTTACCAATTGTTGCACCACTCAATTCAATTGTTTCAATATCCAAATGTGCTTGTAAAAAACCTTTGTTGTAAATATTTTGATTGATTACAATTTTTCTAGGAATCAAAAAATCTGCTTCAAACAAAATTGTATCGCCAACATTTGCTTGGATAGAATAATAGCCCGAAGGGCTTGTATATGTCTTACTTTCTGATGTCAGATTTTCTATACGAGCACCAGAAACCGAGGAAATATAATCGTTTCCTTCGTCTACAACCACAGAACCAGTAATCAACTTATTTTGCGCAAAGCTGATGAATGGAAAGATAAATAGCGTGTATGTTAACCAATATCGCATGTTAGATTTAACCTTTTATTTTTTGTTTCATTTTCGACCAACGATAATTTCGGATGAATTTCTCTTGATCTCGATTTACCATTTTTTTTGTACCATTGGTTTTAGCTTCAAAAAAACCTTTCAAATAATACAAAATATATGTGGGTTTCTTTTTACGTAAAGCCAATTTTGTGCCAGCAATTAATGTAATCCAAAATCCATAACCTAATGCATAATAAGCTGCACCTTGTTTGTAAAGCGCCGATTTATTGTAACTAGCACCAGTTGGTTTTAGATGTTTGATGTGTAAAGATTCGTCTGTAACAACTTTCCAACCATAATATTTGCACAACAATTCGTCTACTGTATCCCAACCCATATGCGCGCGTAATCCACCAATTTTTTCGTAACATTTTTTTCGATAACCCTTAAATGCACCACGAATATGGTCTTTATCTGTCAGATTTTCTAGAATCCAATTCCCGTCTTTGTCAATATACGCAAAACCACCAACCATTGCAATGTCTTCATCTTGATTAAAATGAGTTAAAATAGTCTCAAAATAATTAAACGGAATATCTAAATCTGCATCCAATTTAACAATAATATCATAATTTGGATCAATGATTTCATAACCTTTCAAGAAAGCTTGTATCACTTTACTTCCAGGCTGATGTTCACCTTTCGATAAGATATTTCTTAATTTGATGAACGGATATTTAGCTGTAAATTCTTCTACAATTTGTTGTGTTTTATCAGTTGAATGATCGTTTACAACAATCACTTCATAGGGCAAAACAGTTTGATTAACGAGAGAATTTAGCGTAATCGCAATAAAATCTTCTTCGTTATGTGCAGGTATAACAATAGAGTATTTAGTAAGTAAAGTCTTTTTTTCGTTCTGCGTAGACAGCATAATATCTTGGTGTAATTCTTCTTAATAAGGGTCTTATTCCCAGTTTGTTTGATGGATGCGTCCATTTGTGACGATGTATCACATTCCATCCAGCTTTTTCCATTAACATGTCAAATTGCCAATCTTCAAATTCGTGATAATGTACATCTCGCACATCATTTTGATTACGATAAGCAGGCGAAAACCACAAACGCATCGGAATTGAAGCTAATAATTTATCTCCAGGCAAATTTCTCAACACTTCCATTGGATTGACTAAATGTTCTAAAATTTCTAAAGCCGTCACAAAGTTAGCATCATAATTTTGCAAATCCTTATAATAATAGTCCAAATCGTCGCCATTTGTATTTTTTACATCAAAACCATTTTCTAACATCACATCTGTAAAAGGATTTTTGATTCCCAAATCAAGGATTTTATCAGTAGGTTGAGCAAATTTTTTCAGCAAAGCTAAGGTTTCATTGTATCTTTTTTGTGGATATACTTTGTACATTGTGTTAGTTGTTTTCGGATGATAAATTTAATCATCTATTTTAATATTGTTCGTTTCTATTTTAATTTTTTTTATTGCAAATTTGTCAGATGAAAACGATCGGATATTATCGATTACGAAACAAAAATAAAGTAGAAGGTTTTGCGAAGGAGATTGATGGAGTAACCTATTTTAAAGGTTATAATGAATTTTCTTGGCACGAAAATGCTTTGCAATTTGATACCATAGATATTGGAATAGATATATTGGATAAACGAAATCGACGATTATTTACCAATGATATTGTGTTATATAAAGTTTCTAAAAAGCCATTTTTACGTACAGGTTTTGTCGTTTACGAACCAAAACTGAAAGAATTTGGAATCGTAGATCAACAAAGTTTTCATTTTACACCTTTCTATGTTGAAGGTTTGTGTTTGTTCGATCATGATAAACTCGAAGTGATTTCTCATTTATTTACGAAGAAAGAAAAGACTAAATAACTTATTCGGATAGATTTTTGATAATAGATTTTAAAAATCTATTATAATGAAAAAAATAATCACGCCTTTATTATTTTGTTCAGCAGTTTTGCTTTCTATTCAAATGATGAGTTGCACGAAGAATACTGAACCTAAAACTGAATCTGCGAAAGTTAATTCAAATTCTGAAATTGAATCAAACAAAAAAATCGTTCTTGATTTTTACCAACAAATGTTTGGTGATAAGGATTTAACGGCGGTTGATAAATATATTGCTCCAGAATATATTCAGCACAATCCTAATGTAGCAGATGGTTCTGAAGCATTCAAAAAAGCTGCAGAAGGGTGGTTCAAAGGAGCTCCAAAAACCAAAATTGATGTACAACATATTGCAGCAGAAGGAGATTTGGTTTTCTTGCATATCAAAAATATAAATCCAGATGGTTCGCTAAAATCAACAATTGATATTTTTAGACTAAAAGATGGTAAAATTGTTGAACATTGGGATGTGCATCAAGATGTTCCGAAAGAATCTGCCAATCCACATCCAATGTTCTAAATGACGCTTAAAAGATAAATAAATCTCCCAAAAGGGAGATTTTTAGTTTATATAATATTGTCAATTATTTGAAAATTATCATTTTATGATAAATGTTCTCTTATTTTTTAGATTAAAAAGCTTCCCTTAGTTTTGCAAAAAAAATTAGTTTGTCTTTTCGATTTCGAGTCCATTTATCCAATAAATCCATTTATGTTATAGCGCTTATTGTAAGTGTTATTGCTGTGTTTGCTCTTGTTATATTGAGTTTTTTGATTAATAAAGAAAGTCAAAAAAATAATGATGAGTTTGTCAAAAAAAGTTTTTTGAGGAAATATGAAGCAGTTGAATTTGAGTTTAAAAACATCGAAGAATATCAAGAAGTTTTAAAAAAAGTTGTTAAAAAGACAAATGAAAAAAATGTAGCAGATCATTTTTTGGTTTTGAATGAATTAAATTCAAATCGAAAGTTAATTCGCCATGATTGGTTTTCTATTCATTCTCCAGAAACAAATTATTTTCCTGATGAATCAATCCTTTCAAAAGCTATCAATCAACCAAATATTAAAGAATTTCAATCGATATATACTACAAAAAATCAACAGATTGATAATTTTTTATTGGATTATAAAGACACGTTGTATTGGGTAAATTACGATTCTATTAAGTTGTCTGATGGACAAAATATGTATTACGGTTCGACGATTAATCTGTTTGATTTGTATAATTTTTTTACGACAGTTGATGCAACTTCGTCCAATTATATGTATGTTTTCAATAAAGATGGAATTTGTATTACGCATCCTGATGAAAAATTTATTGGGAAAAATGTTTTCAATTTTACAGATATTCAGCCAAACGATACGATAACGAGCACAATTAATTCTAATTTTTCACAAGATTTATATACGTTGAATGATGCTTCGTCCGAGTTTATAAAAGATACGGATATTAAGCGTTTTATAAAACCTTTACACACCAAAAATTTTGATGGATATATTGTCGTGAATCATTTGAGTTATATCATTGATGAAAATGTAGAACGAACTAAATTTTATATAGGTTTTATTTTCTTAGGGACTGTTTTTTTAATTATAATTATCTTTTTGTTATTCAATAAAATAACATCTAAAACATACAAGGAAAAAGCGTTTGTAATCGAAGAAAAAAATAGGTTGTTAATTGAAAACGAAAAGATTAAAAACGCGAATACTCTAACGCAATTACAACAATTAAAGAATCAAATTAATCCACATTTTTTATTCAATTCCTTGAATTCTCTTTATATGTTAATTGGTTTGAACAAAGAGAATGCGCAGAAATTCACGATGAATCTTTCTAAAATTTACCGATATCTTATTGTTCCGCCAAAGGAAAATGTTGTTTTGGTACAAAGAGAATTGGATTTTATTGCGCAATACATGGATTTACATAAAAGTAGATTTTCGGAAGAATTGATTTTTGATTTACAAATCGAAGATTCTAAATGTTTAGAAAAAAACATTCCCTATTTAGCATTACAGATTGTTGTAGAAAACGCAATAAAACATAATATTGCTACAATTGATCAACCTTTGACTATAAATATTGTTGTAAAATCTGATTTGATTATCGTCAAAAATATTTTTCAGAAAAAAAATAAAGCAACAGAAAATGAGAAATTTGGTTTAAACTATTTACAAAAAATCTATCATTTTTATCAAGTTGATAATTTCTCAACAAAAGTAGAAAATGAAGATTTTATTTGTTTTTTACCTTATATCGAACCAAAATATCCATTCACTCCAAAAAACTAACCACTCACTCCAAAAAACTATTATTATAAGAAAACTGCGCTTAAGTTTATGCCATAATT
This sequence comes from Empedobacter sp. UBA6745, assembly GCF_002453775.1. Taxonomy (NCBI): domain Bacteria; kingdom Pseudomonadati; phylum Bacteroidota; class Flavobacteriia; order Flavobacteriales; family Weeksellaceae; genus Empedobacter; species Empedobacter sp. UBA6745. Next base: position 245,159 of record NZ_DKHL01000046.1, on the reverse strand, counting down.
AATGATAATTTAATGTTCGAATGAGTCATAATAAGGAAAGAAAGAATTATAAATTAGCACTATATCTTGGTTTGGCAATGTCTTCGGCTGTTGTTTACGGACAAAAAAAAGAGGATAAAAAAGCTGAAAAAGATAAAACAGAGAAAAAGGATTCTACTGTAACGAAAGTTAAAAAAATAGATGAATTAATCAAGAAAGGAAGCTACAAGAAAGGTTTGTTTAATACCATTCAAGTAAAAACTGATATCTATTTCGAGATTCCAGATAGTTTATTTGGACGTCAATTTTTGGTGGTGAATAAATTGTCCCAAGTTCCGATGGAAGTGAATGAAGCGGGCTTGAATAAAGGAATGAATTACGAAAACAAAGTAATTTCTTTTTATCATGATAAAGTGGCTAAAAAAGTGTGGGTTAAAACAATTGTCCCACAAGTTTCTTCGCCTAAAAATGACGCAATTACAGCTTCTGTAAAAGATAATTTTTCAGAATCGATTATTGAGGTTTTTGATATAGAAGCTCAAAACAACGATTCGACAGCAGTTGCGATTAAAGTGAACAAAATTTTTGATGGAAATCAAAAAAGTTTTAATGATGTATTAACGAACATAGGTTTAGGAGGTTCGGTAAAGGCAAATCTATCATATGTGGAAAATGTGAAAACGTTTCCAGAGAACATTGTGGTTAAGTCTCAGTTAACGACAAGTGTAAATGAAGGAGGGGTAGATTTGGCTGTTACCTTGGGTGTTACAAGTAATATTGTTTTACTTTCGACGACTCCTATGCAACCTAGGTTAGCAGATAATCGTGTAGGATATTTCACAGAAAAACATTGGTTTTTTAATGATGCTCAACACAAAATGGAAGATCAACGCTTTATTACAAAATGGCGTTTTGAACCAAAAGATGAGGATAAAGAAAAATATCTAAAAGGTGAATTAGTAGAACCTAAAAAACCAATTATTTATTATATCGATCCTTCAACACCAAAACAATGGCGTCAAAAAATTATTGCAGGTGTACACGATTGGCAAGTTGCTTTTGAACAAGCTGGTTTCAAAAATGCAATTATTGCAAAAGAACCAACTGCTNNTGACGATGTACGTTATTCGGTAATTACGTATGCAGCTTCTCCAAAATCGAATGCAATGGGACCTTCTGTTGTTGATCCGCGTAGTGGTGAAATTTTAGAAGCTGATATTATTTGGTGGCACAATGTAATGACTTCTTTGCATGATTGGATGCGTATTCAAACTGGTCCAATTGATCCAAAAGCAAGAGGAAATAAATTTAGTGACGAACATATGGGAGAAGCAATTCGATTTGTATCATCTCACGAAGTTGGTCATACATTTGGTCTGAAACATAATATGGGCGCTTCTTTTTCTTATCCAGTAGAATCTTTACGTTCGAAAGAATTTACGGATAAAATGGGTGGAACTGCGCCATCTATTATGGATTATGCGCGTTACAATTATGTAGCACAGCCAGAAGATGGTGTTACAGCGATTACTCCAAAAATCGGTTTGTATGATAAATATGCAATCGAGTGGGGATATCGTTGGTTCCCGAATCAAGAAACAGAGAAAGCTTTGCTTCGTAAAATGATTGAAAAGCACGAAGATGATCCAATGTACTTCTATGGAGAACAACAAAGCTATTTAAGTACAATTGATCCGCGTTCTCAATCTGAAGATTTAGGTGATGATGCTATTTTGGCAAGTGAATATGGTATGAAAAATCTAAAACGTGTCTCAGAAAATATTTTGAAATGGACGTATGAAGATGGAAAAAGCTATATCAATACAGGGAAATTATATTACCAAACTATCGGACAATGGGATTTATATTCTAATCATGTTTTAGCAAATATTGGTGGAATTTATTTGAATAATACATATTTCGGAATTGATAAAAAAGCATACGAACCGGTTCCTGCAGATATGCAACGTAAAGCGGTTAATTATTTAAACGAAAACGTAATTCAATTACCAAAATGGTTATTCTTTAATGATATTTTAGATAAAACGTATGCAATCAAAAATTCGCCAATGGGACCATATGAGCAAACGCCGTACACATTAGCGAGAGAAATGCAATATGGATTGATTTATAATTTATTTACCGACGATCGTTTATTGCGCATGTTAGAAAATGAATTGAAACACCAAGAATTAAATTCAAAAGAAAAAATATATACAGTTGAAAATTTATTTGATCAAGTAAGAAGTGCAGCTTTTGATAAAAAATCAAACTTAACAATTCTTGAAAAAATGACTCAAAAAAATTATGTTGATGCATTGATTGTTTCGACAAACAAATTATTTGAGAAAACAACTGTTGCGGGACTTACAATTGACCAAAACCTACAAGTACCAACTATCTGTAATTATTTAGACGAAGAAAAAATGGCGCGTAACATTAACTATTCTTCTATGAAAAGAGTGTCGGAAGTGACAACTTATAAAAGAGCAGAATTACAACGCGTGTTGACTTTGTTAAACAAGAAAAAGAATAATGGAGATGCGTCTACAAAAGCGCATTATGCTGATTTAATCATCCGTATTAAAGAAGCTTTAAAGTAAGATATAGAAATGAAAAAGACACTCATTCTTTTGCCACTTTTTGCGGCAAGTATTGCGTTTTCTCAAGAAAAGAGAGTGATTACAGGTTCGGTTCAAGACGAAAAATCGTTGGTTGGAATTGCTGGTGCGTCTGTTAAAATTGAAGCTCAATCAATTTCGACAAAAACAGATCAAAAAGGAATTATAGAAAGTGTAACGGTTGGTACTGTTACAGATGAAGATGGTTTCTTTTCATTAGAGGTTCCAGCTGGTACAAAATCTGTATTGATTAGTTATTTAGGTTATGATTCTAAATTAGTTGAACTTTCTACCGATTTAGCAACATATCATGTGAGCTTAAAATCAACTTCAGGTGAAGTTCTTCCAGAAAATAATGATCTGAAAGAAGTTGTTGTTACAGGTTATCAAAAAATCGAAAAACGTAAACTAACATCGGCAGTATCAACTGTAAAAATGGATGATATTCAACAAGCTGGTGTTGCTAGTGTTGATCAATTGTTAAGCGGACAAATTGCTGGTGTAGCTGTTTCTACAGAAACTGGTTCGCCTGGTTCTCCTAGTAAAATTAGAATTCGTGGAACAGCTTCTCTTTCTGGCCCTCAAGATCCGTTATGGGTAATTGATGGTTTGCCATTAGAAGGAAATGATGTGCCAAACTTTAGCGATAAAGATAACATCGATCAATTACAAAACTTTTCTATCGCTGGATTAAATCCAAACGATATCGAAGATATTACAATCCTTAAAGATGCTGCTGCAACGGCTATTTATGGAGCAAGAGCTGCAAATGGTGTAATTTCTATTACAACAAAACGTGGTAAAAAAGGCGCTATGACGGTTAATTTTTCTGCGAATACATTTGTAACGGCTCGTCCTGATTTTTGTCGTTTTAATTNNCGTCCTGATTTTGGTCGTTTAAATTTATTAAATGCTTCACAGAAAGTTGATCTTGAATTAATGCTTGCTAGTCGAGATGATTTAACGTATCGTACTGATAAAGGCGAAGTCATGCGAATTTTACAAAAGAATGGTCAATTAAATGCTTTACGAAATGGAGGATTTAATTCTTTAGATCTTATCACGCAAAATCAAATTAATTCTTTACGAAATAATACAACCGATTGGGGGAAATTATTGTATCGTAATGCAATTAATACACAATATGGTTTGAGTATATCTGGAGGAAATGATCGTTCTGATTATTACTTCTCATTAGGATATTATGATGAGCAAGGAACTACGATCGGAACTGGTTTTGAACGTTATAATCTTACTTTAAAAAACAATTATAAACTTAACGATAAATTAGATGTAGGGATTTCTATTTTTGCAACTTCAAGTGATAAAAAATCTTTTGTAACAGATGCAGATGCGTCTATCAATCCAATTAATTATTCACGAAATGCGAATCCATATTTATCTCCATTTAATGCAGATGGTTCTTATCGTTATGACAACGATATTGATGGATTTGAAGATCGTTCTGTTCCTTTCAATTTTATCGAAGAAAGAGAAAATACAAATTATACATTAAAAAACCGTTCGTTAAAAGGTATTATTGATCTTAATTATCAATTAGCAAAAGGTTTAAAATTAACATCTCAATTCGGAATTCAGTACGATAGTAACAAAACAGAAAAATACGCAGAACAAGAAACTTATTTTACGCGTAAAATGAAAGAAGGAACGCGTTATTATAAATCTGGACAATATTTGTATTTCTTACCAGACGGAGGAGTTAAACAAAATTGGGACAACGAATTTTTTCAATATAACTGGAAGCTTCAAGGTACATATAGTACAACGATTAACAATCGTCACGAAATTGACTTGATGGCTGGAACAGAAATTCGTCATACTCAAAACGAAACGACTTTAACGCGTGCTTTTGGTTACAATAAAATAACTAAAACAGGAACGCCAATCGTTTTCCCAAATTCAAGTTCTGCAGCTGACAAACGTTACGAAACGTACAGAGAAATGCCTACGGATGAGAATGCTTATGTATCTACATTTGCAACAGCTTCGTATACATTAGACAGAAAATATACAGTTTTTGGTAGTGTTCGTTATGATGGTACAAATTTATTCGGAGTTAATAAAAAATATAAATACTTACCAATTTGGGCAGTTTCTGCTTCTTGGTTAGTTTCGAAAGAATCGTTTATGGAGAATGTTGATTTTATTTCGAATCTTCGTTTACGCGCTTCTTATGGTTTACAAGGAAATATTGATCGTAATACTTCTCCTTTCTTTATTGGAGAATATAACGATGCAACAATTTTGCCAGGTAATAAAGAAGATATTATCAATGCGATTAATTTACCGAATGATTTGTTGCGTTGGGAAAAAACAACGAATACAAATGTTGGATTAGATTTAGGTCTTTTCAAAAATCGTATCAACCTTGCCGTTGATGTTTACAATCGTAAAGGAACAGATATGATTAGTATGCGCGAAACGCCATTAGAAACAGGTTTTGAGTATACAATGGTGAACTGGGGAGAGTTGACAAACAAAGGTTTTGAGATTGCTTTAACAACACGCAACATTGATAAGAAAAACTTTAAATGGTCGACAACAATTAATTTTGCGCACAATAAGAGTAAAGTTCTTAAAGAGCAAGAACGTGAAAATAGTTTAATTCCATCTCGCGAAGGTTTACCTGTAAATGCAATTTTTGCTTTAAAAACAGCTGGATTTGATGAATACGGAAATCCAATGTTTTGGAAAGGAGATGAAAAAGTATCAGCAAAAGAATTCTTTGCTTTATATGATTTATACGAAGATTTTTTACCAGGAGAATTTGTTGATTCCAAATTAACAAGCGAAGAAAAACGTAAATTATTTACATACATCGGAGATCGCGATCCTAAATTTACAGGAGGTATTATCAATAATTTCAAAATTCACAATTTTGATTTAACGATTTCTGCAGCGTTCAATTTAAAACAAACGGTGATGAAAACGCCTTCTTATCGTGGAATGGAATTGGATCCGGGTCGTAATTATACGCAAGATATTTTCGAGGCAGGTTCTACACTTCCAGGAATTACAAGTCCAATTAAAGGCGATAACGATAGCTGGATGGCGAACAAATGGTTTGCAGGAAACAATGCAAATGCGTACAATTTATTAGACATTTGGGCGAAAGAAATTAGTTATATGCGAATCAGTAGCATTCGTCTTGGTTATACTTTACCAAACAAATATGCTGAGGTTGTCGGTTTCAAAAGTGCTCGTTTTAGCTTAGAAGGACGTAATTTATTTGTATTTAGTAATGGATACAAAGGTTATTTTGATCCAGAAACTTATGGAAATATTTATGCACAACCAATTGCAAAATCTGTAACAATAGGACTTAATGTTTCTTTCTAAATTTTAAATCAAATGAAAAAAATATTTTTATTATTAAGCATAGTTGCAGTTAGCTTTACAGCAGTTAGTTGTGATAATTATTTGGATATTGAACCAGATGGAAAAGTAATTCCAAAAACGGTAGAAGATTATCGAATGGTATTAACAAATGCTTATTCAAAATATCCAACACACAAGTCGTTGACAGCTTTACGCACGGATGAGGTTACATTGAATGAATATTCGAATGACTTTATTTCTTACCGTGAAATTGCACAATGGAAGGATACAAATCCAGATCAGATCTCAATTCAATTTCCTTGGGTTAGTTTTTATACAGTGATTTTTTATGCCAATCAAATCATCAATGAAGGACCAAAAACAATGGAAAATTCTGCTGAAAAAGATCAATTATTAGCAGAAGCTTATGCGTTACGTGCTTATGCGTATTTTGATTTGGTGAATTTATACGGAAAACCATATAATTCGGCAACAGCAAGTACAGACAAAGGTGTTCCTTTAAATTTAAAAGTAGATTTAGAAGCAACGCTTAAACCTTCATCTGTTCAAGAAGTTTATAATCATATTGAGTCTGATTTAGCGCAAGCAACAAAGTTGATGAAAATGGATCAGCAATTAGCTGGATTAAATTATAGATTCTCAAATGCAGCTTTAAATGCTTTAGAAGCAAGAATCGCTTTGTATAAAAATGAATGGCAAAAAGCAATTGATTTTTCTGATTCAACACTAAAAATCAAAGGTGATTTAGTGAATTTGAACACAACAAAACAAGTTCCAAATCACTACACATCTGCCGAATCTATTTTAGCTTTAGACAATACATTAAATCCCGCTGTGCAATATATGGCGTATGTCTCGCCAGAATTATTAAACAGTTATGATACTCAAAATGATTTACGTTTTCCGCTTTATTTTGAGAAAAGTGGATCAAAATATAAAGTGATTAAAGGTGGAAGTTCAGAGTTCAAAACATCTTTCCGTGTAGCTGAATTATATTTTATCAAAGCTGAATCATATTTGAAATTAAACAAGATAGATCAAGCAAAAGCAACTTTGTTTTCGGTTTTACAAAATCGTTATACAACAACTGGTTTTGCAAAATTACAAACTGAAATTTCTGCGATGAATTCTACTGAATTGATGAAGTTTATTTTAGATGAACGTTTCAGAGAATTTGCATTGGAAGGACAGCGTTGGTATGATTTACGTCGAGCAAATCAAAAACAAATTATACATCAAATTTCAGGTAAAGAGTATATTTTACAAGAAAATGATGTTCGTTATACAATAGAAATTCCACAAGCAGCTAAGCTCAATAATCCTCATTTATAACATTTTTAGACCGTCTTTATTCATCATTTAGACGGTTTTTTTATACTTTTGCATTCATGAAAATTGCAATTGTAGAGGACGAATTATTGGCGGTTACTTATCTAAAAAATCTGTTAGAGAAGCAATCGATTGTTGCTATTTCTTCGATTACAATTTTGCGTTCAACAAAGCAAGCAACGGAGTTTTTTAGAGAAAATTCGGTTGATTTAATCTTCATGGATATTCATTTGGGTGATGGTAAAAGTTTTGAGATTTTTCAGGAAGTTGAGATTCTAACGCCAATTATTTTTATCACTGCTTATGATGAATATGCGATGAAAGTATTCAAACATTTTACAATTGATTATATTCTGAAACCCTTTGAAGTAGAGGAATTACATATTGCATTGCAAAAATTTAAAACAATTCGTACAAGTTTTGATATTTCGCCAACATTACAATCTATTGCTGTTTTAGAAAATTCTCCGTCCGAGATTATGCATCGTTTTTTGGTAACTAACGGAAACAAATTACGTTCGGTAGAAGAACACGAGATTGCTTATTTTTTTGCTTCGGGAAAACATCTTTTTATAAAAACGAAAGATGATCAAACCTATATTTATGATGACACAATAAAGGATATTATAAATAAATTGGATGAGACTATTTTCTTCAAAATCAATCGAAAGTTTATTGTTCACATTGATGCAATTACTGAAATAATAAAACATTCAAGTCAAAAAATTGAAATTCATCTTCAACCAAAATCAGAAACTGAACAAGCTATTTTTATCAGCAAAACGCAGATTAATAGTTGGATGGATTGGATGAATAGATAAAAAAAATCTCACAAATGTGAGATTTTAATTAACTTATGATTTTACTTTTTATTAAAATTGTCATTTCGAGTGAAATTCTGTAAGAATTTTGTATCGAGAAAAAGATTTTAAAATATTAGTTTATAAATTTTCCAACATCAAGATAATTTCACTTTCGATGCGTTGCATCATTTCAGGCGAAATTTCGATTTGATGTTTTACATTTTCGATAGTATTGTACGTCAATTCTCCCGTTTTCAAATTCAAATTATATTCAATTTGTCCTTCCCAAGAATTACTCGATTCGTAAAATGAAACCATTTCAAAAGGTAATCTTGGCAAAAGTTCACCAAAATGTTCTTCTAATTTGATTCGATTTTCTTGATTAATTGTTAGTTTTTCCATGATTTAATAATCATTGCATTAGCAGAAGTTTCGTAGAAAATAATCGCTAATAATTGTAAAAATTCAGCATGATTTAGCTTTCCAGCAACCACTTCATCAATATCTGCCTCGTAATATTCTTCAATTGTTTTATTCATCAAGGCTTTAAAATTCTCCAACGGAATATTTTGATCTTTCAATTCATTTAATAAATAATTATCCGAAGCTAAAAAGTCTGCACGAGTTCCGAAAATTGGAGATTTACGAATATTTAATGCATTATGAAAAGTTTGCGAAATCAAAACGCCACGTTCCAATTCTTCAAATTCCCAACCTTTACGAACTCTCCTCGGATTATTTTCATAAAAAATATGGTTGTGAAAAGCGTGAATATGTTTCGCAATATCCGTATTGGTATGTAAATAAAGGAACTGCAAAATCGAACTAAACAAATGGTTTGCGTTCAGATTTGATGGATAATATGTGTACAATAATGGATAATGAAACAATGTTGTGTACAACGGTGAAAAACTATCAATAATATTTAAATTCAATACATTTATTCCTTCAAAATCTACTTTCTGATTCGTTTGATAATAATTAATTCCAGCCAAATAAATGTCCTCATAGCTCAATTCAAACTGATTAAGATACGCTCCAATCTGTTTGAAAAAAGAAGTATTTAAATTATGATTTGTAACTAATTTATATTGTTTATTTTCAAATTCTTTAATAAAATCTAATTTAAACTCAGACTTTAAATTATCATTGATAACTTTATCGAAATCAAATGCTTTCTTTCTAATTATATTAACATAAATTTCGTTGTATGTATAAATAATTTGCTTGATTGGTGCTGTGTCTAAAGCTTCAAAAGGATTGATGTCAGCATTTGGCGTAGCATACAATGTAAACAAACGACGAAATTCTTGCTGAATCTTTTCTTCTTCCGCAAACATATTCATCAACTGATTGGTGTTCGCAGCAATAATACTTTCACCTAAAAAAAATAAAATACCAGCTTTCAAATCTTCATCAAAACCACATCTTTCAAGGGTTTGATCAAAATAAGTTTTGAATGGATTTTCAGGATTTTGGCTCATATCGAATAATTTTATTTTATCATTTAAAAAAGTAAAAGTATTGATTTTTTGAAGATTTAAAACGAAAAAACCTCTGTAAAACAGAGGTTTTTAAAATTTATTTTAGTGAATTCGTTTAACTTGTTAAAATTCAACCATTGAAGGATTCAATCCAGAAAAACCATCTGCAGGCATTTCATCAATCGTTTTTACATCTTCTGCGCTCAATTTGAAATTATTTGAAGTTAAATTTGCTTCAATATTTTTTTCTGAAGAGGAGCGAGGAAGCGGTAAAATTTCTTTCGCCAAACAATAATTAATACAAATTTGACCAACCGAAACATTGTATTTATCCGCCAAAGAAACAATTAATTCGTTCTCCAAAATTCTTCCTGAACCAAGTGGACTCCATGCTTCAACCAATAAATTGTGTTGTTTACAAAAATCTACCAATTCTGGTTGTGAATGCCCAGGATGAATCTCAATTTGATTAACCATAGGTTTGATTTCAGCCGTTTCAAATAAAGCTTCCAAATGATTGATATTGAAATTACTTACACCAATTGACTTTGCTTTTCCAGATTTGTAAATTTCCTCGAAAGCTCGCCAAGTTCCAGCATTCAATTCTGCCCAAGTATCAGGAAATTGCGTTTCATTTGCAGGCCAATGAATCAAATATAAATCCAAATAATCAGTCTGTAAATCTGTTAAAGTTTGCTCAAATGCAGCCATTGCTTTTTCGTAACCACGCTCAGTATTCCAACATTTAGACGTTATAAATAATTTGCTACGATCTACATTTTCAGCTTTCAGAACTGCGCCAATTTCTTTTTCATTTTTGTAGATTGCTGCTGTGTCAATATGAGTATATCCTTTTTCTAGCGCTATTTTTAGAGGTTCTGTAACTTTTTCACCTTCTAATAACCATGTTCCAAATCCGATTGCAGGAATTTCGATTCCATTTGATAGTTTAAAGTTTTCCATTTTTTCAATATTTATGTATTCAAATTTATCTTAAAACAACCAATTTCAATAATTAGTAGACGTTAATTCTTATGTTAAAACTCATTTATAGAAATCTTAAATTTAATTGTTTGTTAATAAAATAGTTCTATATTTATTCTCGAAATGTGAATGGAAAAAATATAAAAAAATGACACAATTTACAGGTACGATTGAGGATTTTATGAATACGCATGAAGAATTTATTAATGCTTTGATTCTGAAAAAAATCAATCAACAAGTTGTATTAGATAAGAAAGAAGAGAAAGAAATTCAGCAAAATGAATTTATTCAACAAAAATTAGATGATTTAAAAGAATATCTAACAGATTTGTTCGAAAATGAATTTGGTGATTGGGAAATTACAATGGATTTAGAATCTTTTGAACAAGAATTTGATAAGCATTTTCAAATTTCGAAGCAAGAATTAGAAGATAATGTGCTGTTGAAGTAGATGTTATGGAAGAAAAACAGATTTTATATATAGATTTCGCGACTTTGAGACAATCGTATATAGAAGTCAAAAAATTTCTAGAAAAAGCATCTTATGAAAAGGTTGATAATTCTAATATCCTAATTGAACAAGATTTAGGGTTTTGTGGTGATGACACTTATTTTTTAATTGAAGAGTTTGTTGAGAAATATAATTTGGATTTTTCTAAATTTAATTTTTCAGAACATTTTTTGTCAGAAGGAGAATCAGCGAATGGATTCCAAGTTCTATTCAATATGGTTTTACTTCCGTTATATTTTCTGTTTTGGTTGGTCAAAGAATTTACTTTTGATTTGATTAACTTAAATAAATATTTGATTAAGATTGTGAAATTATTTTCAATTAATCAAAGAGAAACTCTTGATATGAGTTTTGGAGATTTGTTAACTTCTTATCTTAATAAAAAATATACGTTAAGAAGTAATGTAAAATTCGTTTTACATTACTGATAGTATCTAGATTAAAAATTTTTAATGTTCACAACATTTAAACCTACTAAAGAAGTTTTAAAAAAGTATATTGATTATTATTATGTTGATATTAAACATGATAATACATTAACTATATACGATTGCTTTCCTCATTATAACAATACGATTTCAGTTTATAAATCGCATCAATATATAAAGGGGAATTCTGTTTACAAACAAAATGGAATTCCTCTTCAAATTTTTACTCCATTAAGATCAGATGTTTTACAGATTCAACAAATTGGTTCTGTTGAACGTTTTGTAATTGTTTTTAAACCTTTTGGAATTAATCAATTTCTGACTAATATAGATTTTTCAAGTATTATAGATGATTTAAACTTTTTTGATGAAGAAGAGTGTAATCATTTGTTTAATCATATAAAATCTGAGGAATTTGTTTCGATAATTGAGTCTATTTTATTGAACAAAATGAATAGAATTGAAAATGTAATTATAGAAAATTCAATAGATTATATTTTCAAACATTATGATGATTTTACAGTTAATCAACTTGCTGAATATTTAGGTTTTAGTCGAAAACATATCAATAGGGTTTTCAAAGAAAATATTGGAGTTTCTATTAAAAACTTTCATGAAATCGTTTTATTTAGAAAAACAGTTGAAGAGAAATTATTACATAATCCTGATGAAACATTTACGTCGATTGCGCATAAATTAAATTTTACGGATCAATCTCATTTTAATCGGTTGTATAAAAAATTTGTTTCTGAATCGCCGAATCAATTTTATAAAAATGGTGAATTAATAGGAGAGGAAGATACTTTTTGGAGATTTTATAAAGATTAAAATGTCCCAATTTTACAAGTTTATTAGGGTTGTTGATGGTATTTTTATACAAAATTCAACCCATGAAAAATTATATCTTTATACTTATCGCATTATTATCCATACAAGTTTTTAGCCAAGAAACATATTCTAGTTTAATTTCAAAAGCTGAAAAGCTAATTGAAGAAGACAAAAAGGAATTAGCTTTAGATTATTATACAAAAGCATTTAATCTACATAAAGATAGTATCACTAATTTTGATTTATATGATGCGGCTGAACTTTCTAACAAAATTGGTCAATCAAACCAATCATTTTATTTTTTAGAAAAGTTAATTCAAAGAAATCCAAAACTATATCCAGGTTGGTATTTTATTTTGGATAAAGATTCGAAAGTTAAATTCAAAAATCTATTAAACGATAAACGTTGGCAGAATTTAGAAGAAACTTCAAATAAAATATCTAAAAGATTTTATGATAGTATTCAATTGACAAATGATGAATTTTTTAGAACTAAGAAATTAACAAATTTAGAGATTAATGATAAGAAAGAACTTTATAAAAGTTTGAGAAATTCTTCATCATATTTACCGAAAAAAAAACAAAATTATTCTATTTTCTTTTCAATTAATGATACTTTAAAGTCATCATATTTTGTTCATTTACCTAAAAATTATAATCCGGAGAAAAAATATCCTATGCTTATTTTTCTTCATGGAGCTGTATTTTTCAGTGAATTTGAAAAATTTTCTACTGATGAAGATTTGAAAGGTTGGAATAGATTTTATACTAAATATGCGGATCAGCACGATGTTATTTTAGTTTTTCCTAAAGCTGATAAACGTTATAATTGGATGACAGAAAAAGGATTTTATATGGTTCCAGAAATTGTTCGTCAAATAAAATCTACGATTAATGTCGATGATAATAAAGTCTTTTTGACGGGACATTCTAATGGAGCAACAGGTTCGTTTAATTATTTAGTAAAACAACCAACTTATTTTGCAGGTTTTTATGGCTTTAATACGCAGCCAATTGTACGAACAGGAGGCACATTTATTCAAAATGCATTGAATCATTCTTATATAAATTTTTCAACAGATTTGGATTATTATTTTCCACCACAAGCTAATGATGATTTAACTGCATTGATGCAATCATTAAATATTGATTATAAAGATTATCGATACAATGGTTATCCACATTGGTTTCCAGAATTTAATGGTTCAGAGCCCGCGTTTAAAATATTGTTTGATGATTTATTGGATAGAAAAAGAAATCCTTTTCCGAATAAATTAATTTGGGAAACTGATGATGTAAAATACGGAAAAATTGATTGGATAGAAATCACAAAATTAGATACTATTTCATCTAAAAAAGAGTGGCAAAAAAACTATAATTTCAAAATAACAAAATGGTTAGAATATGATGATAATGACAGTTTGCAAGTAAAAGATGTGGACAAAATGGCTTTTAATTTTCCTCGTAAATCAGGTCAAATCAAAGCAAATTATTCAAAAAATAGATTCGATATTGAAACATCTTCTATAAAATCATTTCGATTATATATTTCTCCTGAAATGATTAATCTGAACAAAAAATTAAAAGTCTATGCCAATAATGAATTGATTTACAATCAAAAAGTAGATTGCAATCCATCTTTTATGCAAGAAAATTTCAATAAAAATATGGACAAAGTACAACTTTGGATTAATTACATTGATTTTGAATTATAACCCTAAACCCTCATAAAATCTTCTTCTAACAAGTCTTCTAAAGGACTTTGCATCAAAGATTGTGGTAAATTTCGGAAAGCAAAATTTCGGAGATTCATTAAGAATTTATTGTCAACTTGAGCAACTTTCCCAGCCAAACGAGAAGTGTCAATAATATAATGTGTACGTTTCAAACGGCGTAAATTGTAATGCTCAAAAGCTAACAAAACATCAGTATCTTTTTTGATTAATTCATCATACAAAACACAAACATCTTCCACCGCCATACATGCGCCTTGTCCCATGTTTGGTGTGGTTGCATGTGCTGCATCTCCAATTAACAATACACGATTAAATGCATAATTATTAATCGGTTTTATGTCCATAATTGGCGTAGCAATTATACTTTCTGGATTTGTTTTTTGTAAAGTATTTCTGATTTGTCCCGAATAATCTTTGAATTGATTTTTAATATCACTCAACGTATAGTTGTAAACTTCAGAATTTAGTTTTGTATTGACACAAGCATACCAATAAATTTGATGATTGATAAGAGGTGTCAATCCAAAACGACCATTTGGGCCCCATGTTTCGATACTCTTTTTTGAATTGTAAGATTTATCCTCTACAATAGCACGCCAACAAATATAACCCGCATAACGAGGCGTCGACTGTTTTAACAATTGTTGACGAATTATAGAATTTATTCCATCAGCACCAATCAAATAATCGCCTTCGGTAGAAGTTCCATCTTCAAAATAAAGGACAACTTTTTCAAAACTTTGTTCAAAGAATTTTATTTTTTTTGACGTTTTAATTTTATTCGAATCAATTTTTGAAACTAAATAATGATGTAAATCTGCGCGATGAATGGCAAAATTTTCGTTGTTGTAGTTTTTTCTCAATCGTTCGGTATCGGCTTTTAAAATTGTTTTTTCTTTCCAATCTTGAATTTCAAAATCTTCTAGCATATGTCCCAAAGGCGCAACTTCTTCCGCTAAACCAAGAATTTCAAATGCTTTCATTGCATTAGAGGCCAAACCAAAACCAGTACCAATTCCACGAACTTCTGGCGAAGCCTCGAAAATTTCGTAGTCATAATTTAAATCTTGCAAAGCTTTTGCTAAAGTTAAACCTGCAATTCCTGCACCAGCGATTAAGAATTTTTTACTCATTGATAAAAATAAAGTTCAAAATTAATCATTCTACTATAAACCAAAAAGAAAAGCGAATCAATTTGATTCGCTTTTCAGAAGTTATTTTGTCGAAAATTATTGTTCGTTAAAATATTTGTAGAAATATGGAATAGTTTCGATTCCTTTATAGAAATTGAATAAACCATAATGTTCGTTAGGAGAGTGGATAACGTCAGAGTTTAACCCAAATCCCATTAAAACAGATTTTGTTCCTAATTCTTCTTCGAATAAAGCAACAATTGGAATAGATCCTCCAGCTCTTTCAGCTAACGCTTCTTTCTCAAAAGTTTCAGCTAATGCTTTTTTAGCAGCGATAAAACCTGGGTGATTTGTTGGTAAAATATAAGGTTTACCTCCGTGATGTGGCTTTACTTTAACTTCTACTGAAGATGGCGCTAATGTTGGGAAATAATCTGCAAATTGTTTTGTTACAACCTCAGGGTCTTGTCCTGGAACCAAACGCATTGAAATTTTAGCATAAGCATGAGAAGGAATAACTGTTTTAGCACCTTCGCCAATGTATCCTCCCCAAATTCCGTTTACATCTAAAGTAGGACGAATAGACGCTCTCTCGATTGTAGAAAAACCTTCTTCTCCTTGAATATCAGCAATACCGATAGATTTTTTGTATTCTTCAACATCAAATGGAATTTTAGCTAAATCAGCTCTTTCATCTTCAGTTAATTCAAGAATTGGCTCGTAAAAACCTGGAATTGTAATGTGACCTTTTTCATTGATTAATTTTCCAATCATTGTTGCTAAAACATTAATCGGATTTGGAACAGCTCCACCATAAACACCAGAGTGCATATCGCGATTAGCTCCTTTTACCTCAACTTCTACATAAGATAAACCACGTAAACCAACTGAAATAGAAGGTTGTTCGTTTGAAATCATAGAAGTATCAGAAATCAAAATCACATCATTTTTTAATTTCTCTTTATTGTTTTTAACGAAATTTACTAATGAAGGAGAACCAACTTCTTCTTCACCTTCGATCATAAATTTAACGTTACAAGGTAATTCGTTTGATTTGTTTAAAGCCTCAAAAGCTTTAACGTGCATAAACATTTGACCTTTATCATCAGCAGAACCACGAGCGAAAATTGCTCCGTCAGGATGAATTTCTGTCTTTTTGATTACTGGCTCGTATGGTCCAGATTCCCATAATTCTAAAGGATCAGCTGGTTGTACATCGTAATGTCCGTAAACTAAAACAGTTGGTTTTGAAGCGTCAACTATTTTTTCTCCGTAAACAACAGGAAAACCTTCTGTTTCGCATACTTCAACATTATCAGCACCTGCTTCTTTTAAATATTTTGCAACCATTTCGGCAGCATCATTTACGTCTTGTGTGTAGGCTGGATCAGCACTAACTGAAGGAATTTTAAGTAATTCGATTAATTCATCAAGAAAACGTTGTTTATTCTCTTGTATAAATTGTTGCGTATTGTTCATCTTTGTTTGTTATGAATAATAGGTAAATTTAAAAATAAAATCTTGATTAGACTTTCTTTTTCAAGAAAAATATAATGCGAAAACCTTTGTATCTTTGCAAAAAATTAGAGAATGATATTATATAATACAACTTTTATTGTTGAACAAGAGGTGCATGACGATTGGTTTGAGTGGATTCAGAAAGAGCATATTAATGATTATTTGAAATCAAATTGTTTTATTGGCGCTCGTTTAGGAAAAATAACTTCTCATGTAGAACCAGGAGCGGTTTCTTATTCTTTACAATTATTTGTGAATGATGAATTGACTTTAGATAAATTCAAGAATAATTTTTTATCAGAAATCAAGCAAAAAAGTTTGCAAAAATATGCGACAAAAGTGCTAAGTTTCGAAAGTGAAATGGAACATATTGGAGATTATAATTAAACAAAAAAATGCAGTAGTTTTCTACTGCATTTTTTGTTTATGATTAACCTTCGAAGCTTCTTACAGCGTCTAATGTTTTATTGATTTCTGTATCTTTAATCGCATCAGAAATAAACCAAGTTTCGTATCCAGAAGGAGCAATATAAACTTCGTTTGTCAACAAATGATGGAAAAATTTATTGAATCTTTCGTGGTTACATTTTTTTACATCTGTAAAGTTTTTGATTTCTGTTTGTTCAGTAAAGAACACAGACATCATCGATCCTAAACGATTGATATGATTTGGAATTCCTTTTTCTGTAAAGATTTTAGAAATTTCATTATCCAAAGTTTCTGTAGCGTTATCAATACGATTAAATAATTCTCTATCATTATTAATAATATTCAAAGTTGTGATACCCGCACGCATCGCAATTGGATTCCCAGATAATGTTCCCGCTTGATAAACAGGACCAAGAGGAGCAAGGTGATTCATGATTTCGCGACGAGCAGCAAAAGCTCCAACAGGGAAACCTCCACCAATTACTTTACCAAATGTTACGATATCCGCATTGATGTTTAAACGTTCTTGCGAACCTCCCATTGCTTGACGGAAACCTGTCATTACCTCATCAAAAATTAATAAAGCACCGTTCGCATCACAGATTTGTCTCAAACCTTCTAAGAATCCTTTTTCTGGAACAATACATCCCATGTTTCCTGCAATTGGCTCAACAATAATAGCTGCAATTTC
Source organism: Empedobacter sp. UBA6745 (assembly GCF_002453775.1). NCBI lineage: Bacteria > Pseudomonadati > Bacteroidota > Flavobacteriia > Flavobacteriales > Weeksellaceae > Empedobacter > Empedobacter sp. UBA6745. The sequence goes on along the minus strand of NZ_DKHL01000046.1, from coordinate 227,325 downwards.
GTCTTTATTTTGTTCGAATAAAGCTTTTACATCTTCCAAATTATTGTATTCTGCCAACAACGTATCTTTCGCTGTTCCTTGCGTTACACCTGGAGAATTTGGATTTCCAAAAGTTGCAGCACCAGAACCAGCTTTAATCAAAAATGAATCAGAATGTCCGTGGTAACAACCTTCAAATTTTACAATTTTATCACGATTTGTATAACCTCTTGCCAAACGAATTGCCGACATACATGCTTCTGTACCAGAGTTCACCATACGAACCATGTCAATATTTGGAACAACAGACGTGATTAATTTCGCAATTTCAGTTTCCAATTCAGTTGGTGTACCAAAAGAAAAACCATTTTTCATTTGTTCAACAGTCGCATTCAAAACTCGCGGATCTGTATGTCCAATAATCATTGGTCCCCAAGAATTGATGTAATCCACATAAGCACGTCCATCTTCATCATAAATATAAGCACCTTCGGCTTTTTTGATAAAAATCGGCGTTCCTCCAACAGATTTGAATGCACGAACAGGAGAATTTACACCTCCCGGAATATATTCTTGCGCGTCTTTGAATAATGCGCTACTTCTTTGATACAACATAATTTTCTAAAAATAGTTGCACAAATTTACTGAATCTTAAATGAATTAAGAAGTGATTTTAATTAGATTGTCAGTTTATGAGTAGATTTATTTTCTAAATAATCAATTAAGGTTTTAATTAAATGATTTTCTTTCAAAATGGCTTGATTTCCAATCAAAAATAATTGTTCTTTTGCACGCGTTAACGCAACATTCAGCTTTCTATCTACATTTCCTTGATCGTTCATATTCACCAAGGCGTTCAATTGCGAATGATACGTCACAGCAAAACTATACAGAATAATATCGCGCTGACTCCCTTGATAACGTTCCACTGTATCAACCGTAATTTGTTCCTGATTTGGAATATTTGCTAATTCTAATTTTTGTTTAATCAACGCAATTTGATTTCTAAAAGGCGCAATAATTCCAATTGTTTTCTTTGGATCAAATGGTTTTTGATTGATTTCGTATAAATGAATAATTTCTTGTACAAATTTCACAATCAAATCGGCTTCTTGCACATTCGTTGAAGGCAAATAAGGATTTTCGTCAACATTGATAAACGCAAAACGATGATTTGTAATAAAGTTTTGTAAATCATTTGCTTGATTATAATGTTCAAAATGTAAATCTGCACGTTGACGATTTAAGCTTTGTTTTATTTCATCGTTCAAATTTGGAATATCAAAAGCTACATTTAATTTTCCATCATAAAAATAATTGTTCGGAAAATCTGCGATTTCAGCATGCATTCTTCCTTGATACGTTAATTGATCAAAAGCATTTTCGTAATTATTTCGTTCACAGAATTCATACAAACGCTCGAAAATAGAGTTTTTACGGTTAATTAAACCAATATTTTCTAATAATTCGTTATTCGTTTTTGCTAATTCAGGATTCTGTAAAACGATTGCAGGTAATTGTTTGTGGTCACCAATCATGATAAAACGTTCTGCTTTTGGTAGAATTCCAACAATTTGTGGTTCTAAAATTTGTGAAGCTTCATCAATAATAATTGTATCAAATTTCTTTAATTTTAGAATATCATTTTTACTTGAAATTGAAGCAACTGTCGAAACAAAAATGCGTTGTTTACGAATAATATCTTGAATCGTTTTTCTCGAAAATTTTTCTCCTTTTTGTTCTAAATCAGCATCTTTTTGCTCGATGATTTTATTCAATAAGTTTGAATGAAATTCGGGAGAAGTAGACAATTCATTCCCAATTCTGATAAATTTTTGTTCAATTTGATTAGAAATCGCCGAATTGATTGATTCACATAATTCATCAACCGCACGATTTGTATACGCCAAAAGCAAAATATTACAATCCTGTTTTTCATAAATTTCTTTTACCAATTCTTTGATGATAATCGATGTTTTTCCTGTTCCCGGAGGTCCATTCAACAAAAAATAATCTTTTGCGGAAAGTGCTTTTTTCAGAATTCGATTTTGTTCATCCGAAAGATTTGAATTAAAATAATCATAATCCATTTGACTTTTTGGAATAGACTGTGTTAAAATCAAATCTTTTTTCGCTTTAGAAGAATGAATTAATCCATACAAATTTCGGTACATCGAAACAAAAGAAGAATCCATAAAATCTCGTTCTAATGCCCATTTTCCTGTTGAATCAAACGAATCAAAAAAGCGTGTATTAGGTTGTTGATAACGAAAACGCAACACAATAAATTCTCTCGAAATACTTTTGATCGTACATTTAAAAACCTGATTTGTTAAAACAGAATCTTTTGATTCATTTCTTGGGTACAAAATACAAATATCACCTTCGCGAATCGAAATAAAATCATTCGCAGGATTGGTTCTTTTTAGCTTGATTTCACGTTTTGGGCCAGAAATATGATTTTCTACAATTTCTAAATCATAAATAATCTCGAAATTATTGTTTTTTTCTTCGAAAGTATTCAGCCACAAACTCGCCAAACCATTGTTGGAAGTCGATTGTCCCAAACCAAGTTTCGCCATATATTGCTCTTTCGCAATGAAATTCGTAAAAGAGTAGAAGTAAGCCTTTTCTAATGGCGAACTATTTTTGATCGGATAGATAAATTTATCCAATTGCTCTTCTAAAATTTCTTTGAAACGAGGATTAATTTTTCGCTTGATAAAATTCGCAGGTTTTATCGAATAAATCGTTGATTCAATATCGGTTAATGTATGATTTGCTAAACGATTTTCATTGATAATTATTCGATTTCGTAAATCAAAAATACGTTGAACTCGCGCTAAAGTTGGCACATCAAAACGTAAATTTCCTTGATATACTTTCGAATAGAAAATATAACCTTCGGTGTTTTTTGTGACATCTTTAAACTCTAAATCATACAAAACACCAATAATTTGGTAATATAAAAAGAGCTGCGTCGCATGATTTGGCTTGACACTTTTTCCGTCATCAGGAAAAGGTGCACCACCAGATTTCAGCTCGATAATTTTATTTTTTCCTTCGGGGTTAATATCCAATAAATCCAAACGACCTTGAATTCCGTATTGTTCGCACAAAAATGAAGGTTCAATTAATGCGCGATCCAACGAAATATCATATTGTGGAAAATCCTCGGTCAACACTTTTTGAATACGATTAAAATGACCTTTTGCTTCCAAGTAATAATCTTTCAAATCTTGCGGATTCGTCAAATCGTTGCAAGCCGTATATTCTAATGGGTAATTTTTAAAATCATTCTTAAAAATCTCATTAAAATCAGTATTTTCAATGTTTTCCGTTGAAAAATGATCGACAACTGAATTGGCAAAATTTCCTAATCGAATATGTTTGCTGTTTGGCGCTTCTTCAAATTTTTTCTGAATATAATGTAATTCGGAAGTTCCATAATCTTGAAAACATTCAGCAATTGCCGAAATATCAACCAAATAATCAGGTTCGAGAATGATAAAACGTGGATGATAAATTCCTTCTTCATCAATCGTCGAATTGACTAAATTTAATTGCGCACCAATCCAAAAATCCTCAATAGAAGTAAAGTTTTCGTTTACACCATCTTCATCAATTTGAACTGTAATATTTTCTTCTGTTTCATTGTCTTCATGATCGCAAATCAAACAATCTCGCTTGATTTCAATCACTTGAACACGCAATTTTTTTACTCGATTTCGAGTAAGAATTTTGTTGGTATAAAATTCTTTTTCAGGAAAATAATAAATAATTTCTGCCGGAATCATTACTTCATATATCGAGGAAATAAAATCCGCAACATATTTATAATGTGTAAAATATTCGTGTTCTGTCGGTTCGTATTTCTCGCTCAGAATTCGTTGAGCCGTTTTACGAAACGAATGAATTTTAGTTGAAACTTGATATTGATTACAGATAAAAGATAGTTTCGAGAAAAAGTTAGAAAACTGTAAGGCTTCGTTTTTTGTCAACTCAAACGCAATATTTTCAACCAAACGTTTTAAATCTAAATATTTAGAATTGATTGGTTTATTGGCAAGTTGAATGTTTAAAACTTCATTTAGCAGTTGATTTCCTATTTCTTCTCGATTCACGGCGATTAATTTGGTGTAAAATTAAGATTTATTCTTCATTAAATTTTAACTCAATTTAATATAGACGTTGTAATAAATACTTAAAAACGTTTATTAATGATTATAAATTTTATATTTGATTAAAGCCTAAAAATATTATTATGAAACAAGTTTTATTTTCTTTAATTACAATTGTATCTATAAATGCTATAGCTCAAAATCAGTCGATTGAATGGGTAAAAAAAAATTGATGAATCTATATTTAATCAATTAGAATTTACAAAAATTTATCAATCTCAAACCAATAAATCCTTTTATTTTAATCAGTTTTATAGTGAAAGGTTTGGTCCAGATGGAAATCCTGTACAATATGGTATTTTGACAAAAGTAAGTGCAAATGGAAATTTAGAGTGGACTAAAAAACAAGACAATTTGCGGTATCTAGATTTTGTAATTACCAATAATGAATTATTTACTTTAAGCACTCCATTAAATCAAAATTCATCTCAAAATTTTAATATTTACAGATACAATCTTGATGGTCATTTAATTTCTAGTTTGCCAATAAATGTTACTAATGATATTACTTTAACTAGTGTAGTTTTAACAAATGATAATAGCTATTTATTAGCAGGACAAAAAGTAGATTCGCAATATGAAAAGGTGAAAGTTTATTTGATGAAAGTTAATAAGAAGGGACAAAAAGTATGGGAGAAAGTAATAGGGGATGCTGATGATAATGCGATAACTTCAATATCTTCATCAAAAAATGGTGATATCTTTTTTAGTGGATATATTTATAATAGTTCACAAGTAAATCCTACTAATTTAGAATGGACTGTTAAATTGTCAAATAAAGGAGATATTATTTGGAGTAAAGTCACAGCAGGAATACATCCAGAAATTAATAAAGTTATTGTTACAGAAAGTAAAGATGGTGGTTGTATTACATTAACAACATCTTTAGAAGGTAAAGCAGAAGTAAATAAATATGATAAGAATGGAAATCAACAATGGATAAAATCATTTGACACTGGTTATTCATCTGTTAAATTTAACCCTAGCAATATATTTGAAGATAATAATAAAATTGTATTCGGAGGTATTTTTGAAAGTAATAATGAAAGTAAGATTGAAGCACTTTATTTAGATCAGAATGGTAATTTATTGAATAATTTCACTTTAGGTATAAAAGAACCTTCTTATTATATGAATGCAATTCTTTCAAATACATTTGATGAAGGATTATCTATCTTAGATAAAAATTATAATGGTGACATTAATTTAAGCAAAATAAATTCAAAAAAACAGGATCAAAATATTAAGAATATTACAATCGCTCCTAATCCTGCTACAGATTATATAAATATTCAACCTTTAAGTGGAAAAAATACAATTTTGATAAAAAATTCTATAGGTAAAGAAGTATTAAAAATAGAATCAAATAAAGAAAAAGAAAATATTAATATTTCGAAACTTCAAAAAGGAATTTATTTTATTTCAATTAGTGGAGAAAGTAAATTAGAAAATTATTTATTAATGAAAAAATAAGATGATTTTAAGAACTCGAAATACTTTCGAGTTCTTATTTTTTTACCACGTTTTCCAATCATCACTTGTAAACAACCATTCTGGAGTTTTAATTTTACCTTGTTGCACTTTATACCAAGGATTTAATTTTTTATCCATCGGATTATTAAGAATCTGAATTTCTTGCGCAGGCATATAACTTTGAGCAAGTAAAACAATTTTTTCACCTTGTTTATTCTTTGCTAAATCGACTACCATAATCGCGTGTCCATAAGGATTTCCTTGTTGCAAAAGAATATCTCCAATTTTTATCTGTTCAAAATTCACCGATTTCAATTGACTTTTCAAAGAAGCTGTATTCGCATAACTGAACACATTTTCTAAATATTTCCAATAATTTTCTGGTGAATAATCTCCATTTGCAAAATCAGTAAATTTGCGTGGTTTTCCGTCCGATAAAAAGTTGAAAGAGATTTCATCATAACGCTTTTGTTGGTAGAGATAATCAGCTCTCAAACGCATTGTTGCATCTGCACATTGATGTAAATCTTTGTTTCCAATCGGTAAATCAATCACCGCATTGTACACATTATTTTCAGGTTTTTCTTTTCCATTATAATATTTTACAAGTGTTCCAAAGTCTTTTAATTGCAAATGTTGTAGAAAATAGCCGAATTCATTTTGATTATAATTTTCTCTTTGAAAACCTTTTGGTACGGAATATCGATCAATTATTTTATTCTCTTTTTCGTTGATAAAACTTTCTTTCTCAACAATTTTTTGAATTGAATCTTGATGATTTTTAGAATTCGTTGAATTTTCATCTTTACAACTGAAGATGAAAAATGGAAATATGAAGCAGATATATTTTTTCAATTATTTAATTCTAATAGATGAGACAATGACAACAAATCCATCAGGATCTAAGAATGAAATTCCGTTATCATTCCAATATGGATTTTTAGATTTTATTGGTTTGATATGATGAAGTTCTAAACGCTCAATTATTTCGTCATATTCTTGTTGTGTCGTTGGATAAAATACCAAACAATCATCCTCATCAAAGTGATGATCGATATTTTCGTGAGTTGTTGTAAATTCTAAATGCCAGCTTAAATCTGGTTTTCCAATAAAAATACCATCATAACCATTGTGATTTTGAAATTCTCCAAGGATTTCAAAATTCAAAACTTTAATATAGAAATCTTTTATTTCTTTGAGTTGATTGATATGTCGAGCGACTCTAAATTGCATAAAATTCACTATTATTATTGATTGAAAATTAGTATATTTTATTGAATTTTATGGAAATATTTAATGATGCTCAAACAAAATCGATATACAAAACTTTTTATCTGTTCGCTCTGTGTTTTTATTATAGGAATATTCTCGACTGGATATGGCTATAATTTGGATTATAACAAAAACGATTATGCTGTATATTTTTTACTAGTTGGATTTCTTTTTATCATTATGGGATTTATAATCGGTGTATTTAGTTTAATAAAAGGATTTGTAAAAATATATCGAAAATAAACACTCTAATTTTACTCATATAGTTTATATAAAATATTGATTTAGATGAAAAAAATAATATTCTTTTTCGTACTTGTTACATTTTCTGTGATGACTTCTTTTGCTCAGAAAAATGACAAAGTTAAAAGTGAAGAAATTAAAGTAATCAGAGCAAATTTTAGTCGAATTAATTCGATTAAAAATTGGACAAAAATAAAAGAAGTTGAAACTGATGATTCTACGGAAGGTGGTTTTATAAATTATTATTTTTTGAACGATAAATTAGAAAAAATTGTGGTACGAAAATTTGGAGAATCTGGTCAATATTTGGCTGAGTATTATTTGTTGAATAATAAATTGTCTTTCGTTTTTGAACAAGATACAACTTATAATTTTCCTTTGTATTGGAAAGAATTTAATGATAAAAAATCGAAAATTGAAGAATTTCGTTATTATTTTGAAGATAGAAAATTGATTCTTTTTATAGGAAAATCTAAAAATTATAAGACTGAAAGTGAAAATACTTTAGTTGAATTTGATGAATTAATTAAGATGAAAAATAATTCTAAATAAATGATTTATAATAGTTATATTACAATTTGATTAACTTGTTTTATGTTCAAACTATATCCGTATCATTCTTGTTCTTTAGTGTTATTGTTTCTATTAATTAATACACAACATTTTTGGATTCATGAAACTGGAATTTTCGCGATTGTTTTATATTTAATAGAACTTATTTTATTCATAGGATTAATTATTTCTACAATACTAAAGTTGTATAAATATTTTGATGATGATGAAAGAAATTTCAAAAAAGGAATACCTGTCTTTATTAGCATTATTGTTTTGACTTTAATTTTTCTATATCCATCAGGAATAATTACTGATAATACAATTTATGGTAAGGATAAATTATTTGCTTTTAGTGAAGGAACAGCAAGTTGCGGTATCAGCTATCATTTTAAATCAGATAGTATTTATATTGTAAATTCGTTTTGCTTTTTCCCATCACGAGAAATTGGTAAATACTATCTGAAAAATGACACAATATATTTTGATACTATTACTAATAAACAATATAAATTTGGAACAATAAATAGAAAAGATTCCATTTTAGAATTATATTATTTAGAACCTCGAACATTCAATTTTGACACATTGAAAGTAGATTCCACTATTATTAAAAGGAAAATTGAAAATTCAAAAAGTCATAGTTTTAATATCTCAGAAATAAATAATCTTGAATAAAAAAATCCGTCAATTGACGGATTTTATCTTTTTAATACACTTCTTCTTTTTTGAAGAAAACTGTGTCATTTCCTTTTCTAAATTTCAGTTCCGAATATCGAATCGTGTAATCATCAGACATTCCGTAAGTTTCTAAAATAAAATTATCTTTGAAACGATAATTTCTATTGGTTCTATGTTTTGCATTCGAGCCTAATTCTTCTTTCAAACTCAGTGTTTCTGGAGAAATTTTGAAACGTGGATCAGTTTCTATTCTATTAATAATGGTATTGACATCGGCAGAATCCATAATCAAAACTGTTTCTTGTTTCATGTTTTTAATTCCAGAAATATCTGTCGAAACAATTTTTAGATTTCCTTTAAACCCAATTCCAGCTTGGTGTAAATCGGTTTTCAAATCATCATTAGAATACATTTGACTTCTGTAACCATATTTCACCATCGGAATCATCACAATAAAAAATATCGCAAGTGAAACTATCATTGCAGATTTGTTGTAGCCTGCCATTCGCAATCCATAATAGATAAATGGAATCAAAATCAATAATACAATTCCGAATATAATGACAGCAATTAATCCTGATTCCATTAGCCGTTAATCATATTTAAAAATTCGTCTTCTGTCAACACGACAACTGTTCCAATTTCTTCTGTTTTTTTCAATTTACTTCCAGCTTTATCGCCAGCAACCAAGAAATTTAAGTTTTTAGAAACTGCAGAAATATTTTTCCCGCCATGATCTTCCACCATTTTTTGTGCATCAGTACGATTGAATTTAGTCAAAGTTCCTGTAAACAAAAACGTTTTGCCTTCCAAAGAATCTGACAAAGGTTTTGCTTCTTCGCCAATCTCGAAATTCAATCCATAATCGCGTAAACGTTGAATCAAAATCTGATGTTGTTCTTCTTTAAAATATTCCTTAATCGAAATTGCAATTTTTTCTCCAACATCCGTTACAGAAACCAATTCTTCCATTGTAGCATTCATCAAACGATCAATAGTTTGAAAATGTTTGACTAATTTTTTTGCAACCGTTTCACCAACATGACGAATTCCAATCGCATACAATACCTTTTCGAAAGGTTGCTCTTTAGATTTTTCGACAGAATTAATAATATTTTGAGCAGATTTTTCAGCCATTCTTTCTAAAGGCAAAATATCTTCTTTTTGTAAAGTATAAAAATCAGCAATGTTATTTAACAAATTTGCTTTGTGTAACAAAACCGCTGTTTCGCCACCAATACTCTCAATATCCATTGCTTTTCGAGAAACAAAATGTTCTAATTTTCCAATAATTTGCGGTTCGCAACCATTCTCATTTGGACAATAATGTTGCGCTTCGCCTTCGTTACGAATTAATTCTGTTCCGCAAGAAGGACAATTTTTAATGAATTCGATTTCTTCCGTTCCAGGTTGGCGAACATCAGTATTGACACCGACAATTTTCGGAATAATTTCGCCTCCTTTTTCCACATAAACCATATCACCAATGCGGATATCCAACTTTTTAATAATATCTTCGTTGTGGACAGAAGCACGTTTTACGATTGTTCCAGCCAAAGAAACAGGCGCAAGATTCGCAACAGGCGTAATCGCTCCAGTTCGACCAACTTGATAATCGATGCTCAATAATTCGGTTTCGGCAGCTTCAGCTTTGAATTTATACGCCATTGCCCAACGCGGAGATTTTGCTGTATAACCTAATTCATCTTGTTGCGAAAAAGAATTCACTTTGATAACAATTCCGTCCGTTTCGTAAGGTAAATTTTTGCGTTCGATATCCCAATGATCTACAAAAGCCAAAACTTCTTCCAAAGAAGTACATAATTTTGACGTATGCGGAATCTTAAAACCTAATTCATCAGCGGCTTGTAGCATTTCCCATTGCGTAGAATAAGGCAAATTATTTCCGATAAAATAATACGGAAAACATTGTAAACCACGTTTCGCAACTTCGGTATTATCTTGTAATTTTAATGATCCAGAAGCCGTATTTCGAGGATTTGCATACAATTCTAAACCATTATTAGCGCGTTCTTCATTAATTGAAGCAAATTTATTGAGCGGAATTGTAATTTCGCCACGCATATAAAATCGTTCAGGATAATTTCCTTTCAATTTTAAAGGAACAGATTGTATTGTACGAATATTATTCGTGATTTCATCACCTTGTGTTCCATCTCCACGCGTTACAGCCTGCGTCAATTCGCCGTTTTCGTACAAAATAGAAATCGAAGCGCCATCATATTTCAATTCGCAAACAAATTCTACTTTTTCACCTAATGTTTTCTCAATTCGTTTTTCCCAATCTTGCAAATCTTCAACTGAATATGAATTGTCTAACGAATACATTCTGAATTCGTGTGTAATCGTCGGAAAATTTTTTGTAACCATTCCACCAACGCGTTGTGTAGGGGAGTTTACATCAAAAAAGATAGGATTTTCGTCTTCTAATCGTTTCAATTCTTTCAATTTCAAATCAAATTCGAAATCAGAAATTGTCGGATTATCTAAAACGTAATAATTGTAATTATGCTGAGTAAGCTCTTCTCGAAGCGCTAAAATTTTGTCTTGTATTTCCATTTTAAAAATGTTACTGAACAAAGATAAACACTTGAATTAATACGAACAATTTTTAAAATAATTTGGATTGATTTATATTTAGGAATATTTATTGCAACGTTTACTAAAAAATAATCAACTATGAATAATTTATTGGAAGTTTTGGATACAAAATCAAAAGGTTTTGAAAATACAGTTTCTATCGTAACAACTGGAGCAGCAGCAGGAATTGCAATTTCGAAAGCGATTAATAAGAACGAAAAAATTGGAGCTGTTGTGGGAGTAGGAGTAGGCTTGCTGGTTTATGCAATGTTTAGTCCTCAAAACAAATTAAAAAAAGAGAATAAAAAACTGGAAAAGCAAATAGAAGAGTTTGAAGCTAAATTGGAAAAATAATCTGTTTTTATATGTAAGTATTTTAACTTATTTGGTGAGTTTAATTTTACCTGTTCACTTATTAAGAAGTATTGATTTTATTGAATATTATTCTGGAAATTCTAGAACAGAATATTTAGGAATTGCATATCTAATATTAGGATATATAACGATATCAGAGTTGCCAATTGATTTTATATGTTGGTTAGGGAACTTTACATTATTATTATCTTGGATTTTTTATAAGAAAAAAATAGGATTAATATTAGGTATTATCGCTGTTATTCAAATGTCATTATACGGAATTAATCATTTGTCAAGATTAGATATTTTACAAATACATGAATATGATTTACCACTTTTTGGTTATTGGATTTGGTTATTTTCATCCATTTTTGTTCTAATTTATCATTACAAAAAATATAAACAAAAAAGTCAAACTTTGTAAAGTTTGACTTTTTTGTTTTATGATATTCATAATTTTTTCTCGAAGATGATTAGATAGATTTTATTTTTATGATATTTTAAATGTTTTTATCTTAATAATTATATTGATTTTTGAGATAATTAATAATTTGAACTCTTCAAAAACCTCTATTTAATACCAATTTGGACTGATTTTCTTCTTTTTTATGAATATGATAATTTATTCTCGTAGATGATTTAAGTATAAATAAAATTTGCTTATATAATTTATTGATTCTATATTGCATTAAATCTATAAAATTAATCGAGATTAGTTTTGTTTAGAAAGTTGGAATTTATAATTTTGTTAAAAATAATTACTCTATAAAAACTATAGAGGTTATATATGCAAAATGAATCAACTAAAAGAAATATTAGAGGAAGTAATAGCACAGTCAAGTTTAGAAGAAAAATTATTGTTTTTGAATAATAACGTTAAAGAAAAGATAGTTTTTTCGACAAGTTTTGGTTTCGAAGATCAAGTTATTTCTCATGCTATTTTGAGTCAAAAATTAGATAATATTGAGATATTCACTTTAGATACAGGACGTGTTTTTCAGGAAACGTACAATACGTGGAACAAAACGGAATTGAAATATCAAACCAAGATTAAACCATTTTATCCCCCAACAGAGGAGTTAGAAAAATTTGTTGAAGAAAATGGAATTAATCCTTTTTATGATTCGGTTGATTTGAGAAAACAATGTTGCTATATCAGAAAAGTAATTCCTCTGAATCGTGCATTAAAAGAAGCATCAGTTTGGATTACAGGTTTGCGCGCAGAGCAATCGAATAATCGACATGATATGCTCGAAATAGAGTTTGATGAAGAAAAACAATTATTCAAATTCAATCCATTGATTGATTTTACAACAGAGAATTGTTTTGAGTATTTGAAAGAAAATAGAGTTCCTTATAACCCACTACACGATAAGGGCTTCATAAGTATTGGTTGTGCTCCTTGCACACGTGCTATAAACGAAGGCGATGATTTTCGTGCTGGTAGATGGTGGTGGGAAGATAATAGTAAAAAAGAATGCGGTCTACATGCAAAGTAGATTTCAGGTGTTAATTTAATTTGAATGACTCAGCCTATTTTAGGTTGAGTTTTTTGTTTACTTTTACTAGACAAGTTTCAATAATGGAAATAGAACAAATCTTAGATCAAATTTCACCACTTTCCTCGCAGTCTATTCAATTGATTGCAGATAAAATGCAACTGATTCAATTACCAAAAAACACCACGCTTATTGATGCCGATAAAGTTGAAAAAAAGCTATATTTCATCAAAAAAGGAATTGTTCGCGCGTATATAATTGATGATGGAAAAGAAATTACGTTTTGGTTTGGGAAAGAAGGCGATTTGATTTTATCGATGCGAAGTTATGTCGAAAATAAAATTAGTTACGAAACAATTGAATTGATGGAAGATTGCGAGTTATATGAAATTAAATCTTCTGATTTACAGTTATTTTATGCAACTAATTTAGAGATTGCAAATTGGGGAAGAAAACTTGCTGAAATTGAATTGATAAAAACTGAAGAGCGTTTTATTTCTAGGCAACTGGGAACGGCGATTGATCGTTATAAAAAATTGTTAGAAGAAAATCCAAGTTTGATTAATCGTGTGCAATTAGGTTATATCGCGTCGTATTTAGGGATTTCCCAAGTGACATTAAGTAGAATTCGCGCCGAAATTTAAGCGAATAATTTTTTAACATTTGTAAAAAAATACTATTTTTTTCTAATTCATCTTTGCATCAAAATATTAACAAAATGAATTGGATTTTATTGATTTTAGGAGGATTATTCGAGATCGGATTTACATCGTCTTTAGGAAAAGCCAAAGAAACAACAGGCTCAGAAATGTATATGTGGTACGGCGCTTTCGCAGTGTGTTTGGTCGTAAGTATGGCATTGTTAATCAAAGCAACACAAACTTTACCTTTGGGAACTGCTTATGCTGTTTGGACTGGAATTGGTGCTGTTGGAACAGTTTTAATCGGAATTTTTGTATTCAAAGAACCTGCTAATTTTTGGAGAATATTCTTTATTTTTACATTAATTAGTTCAATTGTAGGATTAAAATTTGTTTCGCATTAATGAACGAAGAAATTACAATAAAAAGAGTTGAAGAAAAACACATTACAGAAGGAAAAGAATATTTCAGCGATTAATTTCTATTTAAAGAATGGTTTCGAAAAATTCGATCAACATATTTTCAGACTTGGTGATGATGAACAAATAGATTATATGATGAGATTGAAATTATAAGATTTATAATATGTCAAAATGTCTTATTAATTCTATATTTTATCAATAATGTGAAGTGGTATTGTTTTTGACATTGTAACAAAAAAATAATAGATATGGACACAAATAGAGATTATACATTCGAAGAAATACCAGATAGCTCTCACAATGAGCAAGATTTTTATGCAAAATTCAAAGAAAGATTAGATGATGTACAAAAATTTCCAACAGATTATTTGTTCAAATTCATTTATCCTTCAAGTGAAGAAACGATGAAAAAAATCAAAGATATTTTTGCAGGAACGAATGCTGAATTTGATTACAAAGCTTCAAAAAATAGAAAATATACATCTATTTCGATTAAACTTTATGTGATTGATGCGGATACAGTAATCAATTATTACAAAGAAGTTTCGAAGATAGAAGGCGTTATTATGTTATAAGAAAAGGTTGCAAATGCAACCTTTTTTTATGTTTTTAAAAAGAGTAGGGGAGGAATCAATTTTTCAATTTTGAAATTAATGTTCCCAGAGTAACCCTCTTTATTATGTTAAATACATAATGTGATTATTTTACTTCTTCGATAAAAATCCAATTGAAATCAATTTTTTAAATTATTAATTTTTTTTTCAACTTGTAAAGGTTTATCAGAACTAAATTTCAGTTTAAACTTCATTTTATAAAATTTTGAAAGTTAATTTTCAAAATTTTGCATTCTCAATTCATTTCATAAAATCAACTTATTTAGAATAGAATTTTTGCTTTATTAAATTTTCTTAGAAAAGTGAATTATTAAAGTTGTTATTAATCAATTTTAAATACTTGTAAATAATTGTAAATACTTACAAATATTTGTAAATGGTTATATTACTGAATGTGAATTTATTGTAATTTTTGTAAAAATTATTTTTAAACGATTAATCAGATAAATTTTTAGTAAAAACTATTTTAATAAGTATAATTGAGCACAAACTTTTGCATCAGATAAAGCTTCATGATGGTTGAGTTGAAGATTAAATCGGCGAGCACAATCGGATAATTTTGTAGGAACAATTCCTTTCTGTTTGAAAATTCTGTATGTACATTCCCACTTTTCGGCAAGGTTAAGTTGAGAGTAATTGAGGCTATAAAACTCCATTGTATTCTTCAAAACAGAACGATCAAACGATTCGTTATGTGCAACAACAAGCTGATTTTGTAAACGATGTTTGATTTCAAAATAGACGTCTTCAAAACTTGGTGCATCAATTGTGTCTTCGGGACGAATTCCATGAACCAAAATATTATGATAATTATATTGATTTTGTGGTGGTTGAATTAACGTGTAATACTCGTCTGTAATCACATTATCTGTCACAGTTACAATTCCAACCGCGCAAGCAGAATTACGATAATTGTTTGCAGTTTCGAAATCGATGGCAACAAAATTTTCCATAATTTATATTTTGTTCGATATAAAATTAATGATATTTTCTTGTTCGAAAGGAGAAAACCAATTGACAGTTTCATCTTTTTTGAACCATGTCATTTGACGTTTTGCAAAACGTCTTGTATTCTTTTTGATTTCTTCTATTGCAAAATCCAATGTAATTTTCTCTTCAAAAAAGTCGAACAATTCTCGATAACCAACAGTTTGCAAAGCATTCAAATCTTTTAAAGGAAATAAATTTTTTGCTTCATTTAATAAACCTTCGTTCATCATAATATCAACTCGACGATTGATTCGGTCGTACATTTCTTCGCGAGGAAGTTCTAAACCGATTTTAATTATGTTAAATGGACGTTTGTTCAAATCTTGATTTCTGAAGTTAGAGAAAGGTAAACCCGAAGATCTAAAAATTTCTAAAGCACGTGTTACACGCTGTTTATTGAAAATATCAACTTCTTCAAAATACTTTGGATCGACTTCTTGCAATTCTTTTTGCAATTTTTCAATTCCAAATTCAGCAAGCTCATTATTCAAATCTTCTCTAATTTTAGGATTAACATCAGGAAATTCGTCAAAGCCAACTGTGATCGCTTTTTCATATAAACCAGATCCACCAACCATGACGCAAATGTCATTTGTTTTGAAATAATTATTCAAAAAAGCTAAGCCATCACGCTCAAAATCACCAACCGAATATTTTTCGTGAATAGAAATATTTTGAATAAAATGATGCTTCACTTCAGTCAATTCTTCCTCAGAAGGAACAGCAGTTCCTATCTTCATTTCTTTGAAAAATTGACGACTATCACAAGAAATAATTTCGGATTGAAAATGTTTTGCAACTTCTATTGCCAAATTGGTTTTACCAATTGCAGTTGGTCCAACAATAGAAATTAAGGTTTTATTATTTTGAATTTTTTGCATGTTATATGAAATCGAGCGCAAGATACTTCGATATTTTATGAAAAGAAAAAGCTTCTATAAAAAATAGAAGCTTTGTAAATTATATTGATCTTTAATTAATCATTAAAGTGGTAAAGGAAAACCACATCAGCCGTATAAGCAGGTTTCGGATTATCTTTAATTTCTAAATTTGCTTCGATGACAACTTTTGCAATTCCTCTCAAATTAGTAATAGATTTCAATTTTGCAGTTAATCTTACCTCACTATCAACCAAAACAGCTTGTCCAAATCTCAAATTTTCAATTCCATAATTGATTAACATTTTGATGTTGCGCACTTCCGCAATTTGATCCCACAAATGTGGAATTAAAGATAGCGTTAAATAACCATGCGCTATTGTTTTTTTGAAAGGTCCTTCGTTAGCTGCTTTTTCAGGATCTGTATGAATCCATTGATGATCTAAAGTTGCATCAGCAAAGCGATTGATTTGTTCTTGATTTATTATATGCCAGTCAGATTTACCGATTTCTTTACCTTCGAAAGCTTTGTATTCATCGAAATTATTAATAATTACCATTATTCAGGTGTTTTAGTTTTTAGTATTGTATTGCTCAAATCTAATGAATAATCGTCAGATAATAAATTTTATTTATGAGAAAGAGAGCATTTTTTGAATAATCTAAAAATAAAAAATCCGACTGAAAATTCAATCGGATTTTTTATAGCTATTTAATTTATTGCTACTCAATAATTTTTGCATCTTCAACATTTGCATAGGCTCTTTGCGTATCTCTCCATGCAAGATATTTAATAATTTCTTTGTTGAAATATTTCATTCCAAAAAGTAAAATCCCAAAATCATCTATCAAACCAAAAGGTCCAAATAGCGCTTCTGGAATAATATCAATAGGAGAAATAATGTATAAAGTTGCTACAAATCCAAGAAATAAATTCATGTTGTCAGGTTTATAACTTCCTTTTTTGTAATCACCTAACATATTGAAAAAAGCCTTTACTTTTTCAAAAAAAGATTTGTCTTTTTGAGCTGCCATTGCTGCTTCTCCAGCGACTTTAAAGAATTTTGATTTTTTCATTTCACAAAATATGTTTTAAAAACGTATTATGTATTACAAAGTACATGTCAAAACATTTAAATTGATTTTTGTGTCATGTTAAAACTTTATGTTACATTGTTTTACTTGTTTTTCTTTTTCAGTTTAATGATTTTTGCATTCAATATTCTGTCAAGCTTTGGATATCTTTCGCGCATTAATTTTGTGCTGTTAAAAATTTCTTCATCTTCCATTGTTTGTCCAGCGTAACCATCATACAAACTTTCTACAACATTCATTCCGTTCACCACTTTTCCAAAACTTGGAAAACCTACTACATCATTGGAATTGATTGTATCCAAACGATGATTATCTTTCAGATTAATAAACAAATCCAAATCTCTTGAGTTTTTTCCTGCGCGCGCAAAACTCAAAGCTCCTTTACTATTTCCAGCAATAACAGGTTCATCTTCTACAATAAACTTTTTCCATTGATTTGAAACAATTGTGTCAGTATTTCCAAATTGTGCAACAAAATTCGGAACAACGCGATAAAAAGTACCATCTTCGAAAAAATTGTACTTAACCAATTGATAAAAACGATCAACAGCTTTTGGCGATAATTTTCTTTCAACTTCGATATCAATATTTCCTTTTGTTGTTTCAAATCGAGCAACAAAATTTTCTGGTGCTTGTTTCTTTGTCCATTTTTTACGAAAAACCGTCTTGCTAGAAGTACAAGCCGAAAACGTAATAAGTGTAAATAATGCTAGAGTAATTTGTTTCATGTTTTAATTTTGTGGATTAAACTTAAACAAAAAACGACACTTAGCGTAAGTGTCGTTTCATTATTTTTGCAATTCTTGTTCAATTTTAAAAAACCATTCTGTTTTCTGGTTATAAACTTCCGCTTCGGCAAGCATATAATGGGCTTCTTTGGTTTCCTCATACTTCACGCGATCCATAGTTTCTGGATTGAAAGGTGGTAAAGGTTGCACTTCTGCGCTAAAAGTTTTGGTGTGGCCTTTATATGTAAATGTTTTGGTGATAATTTCTTTTTCCATTGTCTTTTAATCTTTGGTAAAAATACAACTTTTGTAAAGGAGAATTTGCATTCGGAATAATTTAATTTTTAGGCTGAATTATTTTTCGATAAATAGTAATTTTGCGGTTATATGATTGCTCAAAATAATTCTAATCAACAACAAGTTTTAGTTGTTTCTTCGTTTGATGAACTTGTATATACAGCTTTTTCTGGGAAAAATAATGCGATAAATTGGCAACGAAATTTGGAAGGTGATTTTGAGGAAATTGTGAATCAATTGATTTTAAAAGATGATATTACTGTTGTTTCTATTGATGATTTGAATGATTTAGATTTATCTAAAGAAGGAATTAAAGCGAGAAATATTTTGATTAATGATTTACAACAATTAACTGTTTTTGGCGCTTCGCCAACTTTAAACTTACTAAAATGCTACGAACGTGATACTGAATTTGATTTTATTTCAACAGATGTTTATTCATTTCATGTTGATCGTTCACCAATTCCTACGGATACTTTTTTGTGTACTTACTATGGCGCTTCCAGTGATATTGTTGCGAATGAAGATGTTGAACAAAAAATTTTGATTCCTGAAATTAGAGAAAATTTATTCAAATTATATGATGGACATATTGATGGATTTGAAGATTTTCTGAAAGAATATTTCTTTGATTTGCATTATCAAATTCGTCCAGGTGTAGAACCAATTAATTTAGGATTAGGAAATCTTTGGCGATTGGCAGTTGATCATCCAGAACAAAAAGTTTTGCCTTGCGTACATCGCGCACCGAAAGAAAATAAAGATGAATATCGATTATTGTTAATCTGTTAGTGTTTGAATTGATTTAACTAATATTTTGTAATTTTGAAATGTAATAAATGAAGTTAAAAAATGGATTTACAAGATCAATTAAAAAATCTTTTTCCCGATCATATACCTGAGCTAGAAGAAGTATCAAATGAAGAACAACATGAGTTATGGATTCAGAAAGAACCTCTAATTTGTAAGTTTGAGAAACGAAAAGGGAAAGTAAATACAATTATAGAAGGTTACGAAGGAGAAACAGAAGATTTCAAACTTTTAGCAAAAGAAATTAAGCAATTTTTGGGTGTTGGAGGGAGTTTTAAAGACGAACAAATCATCATTCAAGGAGATTATCGCGACAAGATTATGGCTTTCCTGAAAGATAAAGGATTTAAAGTGAAAAGAGTAGGAGGTTAACATTTTCTTTGCAATTTTTACTGATAAAAATCGTATATTGTTCTCTTATTTTTAATTTTAAATCATGAGTAAAGCAGCATCAGAATTAGTTTTAAATGCAGACGGAAGTGTTTACCATTGTAATATAAGACCAGAGCATTTAGCAGATACTATTATAACTGTTGGTGATCCGAATCGTGTCGAAAAAGTTTCAAGACATTTTGATACAATCGAGCACACAGCAAGCAAAAGAGAAATTGTAACGCATACAGGAACGTTGAATGGTAAACGTTTAACAGTTATTTCGACTGGTATGGGTACGGATAATATTGATATCGTTTTATCTGAGTTAGACGCTTTGGCTAACATCGATTTAGAAACTGGTGAGATCAAAAAAGATTTCAGAAAATTATCATTTGTTCGTATGGGAACTTCTGGAGCTTTACAGGCAGATATTCCTGTAGATAGTTTCGTTATTGGTTCTCACGGTTTAGGTTTAGATGGACTTTTACATTATTATGTTGGGAGCGAAGCGGTGATGAATAAAGAGGTAGAAGATGCTTTTATCAAACATGTAGATTGGTCGTCGAATAAAGCTCGTCCATATTTAGTAAAAGGATCTGATTTATTGTTAGATAAATTGGCTTCTGAAAAAACGATTCAAGGAGTAACGGCTACAGCTTGTGGTTTTTATGGACCTCAAGGGCGTTATTTGAGATTGCAACCAAATCCAGCTGATATTAATGAGCGTTTAACAACTTTTAATTACGAAGGTTTAAGAATCTCTAATTTCGAGATGGAAACTTCTGCAATCTATGGATTATCAGCGATGATGGGACACGAAGCGTTATCAATAAATGCAATTGTTGCGAATAGAATTTTAGGTGAATTTAGTGCCGATTCTTACAAAGCAGTTGATGCAATGATTGAATATTCGCTGGAAAAGTTAACGAAATAATTTCAGATTTATACAAAACAAAAGCTCGAGAATTTTCTCGAGCTTTTTTGATATTATATGATCTAGAATTTTAATTTTAATTCAAATTCATTAATTCTTTTGCTTGATTGATTGCTGCATCTGTTAATTCTGAACCAGAAATCATTTGAGCAATTTCTTCTAAACGTTGTTGTTGAGAAAGTTCTATCACATTTGTTTGTGTCGTTTCGTCAACAACTTCTTTGTAAACTTTTAGCTGATAATTTCCTTTTGAAGCAACTTGTGGCAAATGCGTAATTACTAAAAGTTGCATATTTTCAGCCATTGTTTGCATTACTTTTCCTGTTTCATTCGCAACTTTTCCAGAAATTCCTGTATCAATTTCATCTAAAATCAACGTTGGTAAATGTTGATGAGTTGCCAATAATTTTTTAATCGCTAACATCAATCGAGACCGTTCTCCACCAGAAACAGATTTCTCAAAAATACGAGGTTCCATTCCTTTATTTGCTGAGAATAGAAACAAAACTTCATCTTTTCCAGTTGCTGTAAAATCTGTTGTTTCGTTTAATTGAATGGTTAATTGAGAATTTTCCATTCCCAATTGTGACAACGTATTCAAGATATTTTTTCGGATAATTTCGATAGAAGAAATTCTATTTTTTCTAATTTTAATTACTTGTTTTTCAAGTTTTTCTGAAATTGAATTCAATTCTTTATTTAAGTGAATAATTAAATCACTCAAATTATCAAAACCAGAAGTTTGACTTTCTAATTCGTCACGTTTTGCAATTAATTCTTCAACAGAAATCACATTATGTTTACGCAATAATTTATGAATCAAATCGTAACGATCTGTAATTTCTTGTAATCTTTCAGGATTAATTTCAGTCGAATCTATCAAACTACTCATTTCACCAGAAATATCTTGCAATTCTATTTTAGAAGAAATTAATCGTTCGTAAATAGAATTGTATTGCGAATTATAATCCGAAATTTTATTCAATTTATTGCTTGCTTCATTCAATTGAGAAATGATTCCCATCTCTGGATGTTCCAAAAATTGGTAAGTTTCATTCAAAGTCGAAATAATTTCTTCTACGTTTGACAAAGATTTTATTTCGATTTCCAATTCCTCTAATTCTTCATTTTTTAGCGAAGCATTGTTCAATTCTTCCCACAAATGCAATTTATACTCTAAATCTTGTGATTGATTTTCTAATGAATTTTGAGCGTCTTTTATCTTTTTCTTTGTTGAAATATAATGGTTAAAATCCTTCTTATATTCTTTCAACAAGTCTTTATTTTCTCCATAAATATCCAACATCGAAAGTTGAAAATCAGCTTCAAAAATTTTAGGTGTATTAAATTGAGAATGAATATCAATCAATAATTCTGATAATTCTTGTAAAATAGAGACTTTAACAGGCGTATCATTGATAAAAGCACGCGATTTCCCAGAAGGTAATAATTCTCTTCTCAAAATAGATTCGTCTTCATAATCTAAATCATTCTCTTCGAAAAAATCATTTAATTCAAGATTTTTAATCTCAAAAACAGCTTCGATAATACATTTTTCATCAACATTTTTCAAGGCTTTTAAATCGGCACGTTCGCCTAAAACTAATTTTAAAGCACCTAACAAAATCGATTTTCCAGCACCAGTTTCACCGGTAATTGTGGTCATACCTTGATGAAAATCAATCTCCAATTGATCGATAATGGCGAAATTATTAACGCGAAGAGTTTTTAACATTTACTTTTTCAATTTATTCCAATAATTGTCGTTGTATTTTGGCGCGATTGAATTTAAAATTCCTTTCAGTTTCTCGATATTCACCGTCGAAACCTGTCCGCCTGAAAATACTTGACTAATTTCGCTATTTTTTGCTGTTAAGAAAAGTTCTAAAGGATAAAATTGAGAATAATTTCCTCTTTGGTAAAATTCTAACTGCAATAGAGTATTTCCAATAGCATTTTTACCACGAACTTCGTTCTCAGACATAATGTCTAAGCCGTTTCTATGATATTGATAGATGATATTTCGAAGTGTTGAATTATCCGATTTTAAAATATTGTTAATTAAGGCTGTACGCGATTTTATTCCATCTAATTCGCTCCAACCAGAGAAATTATTGTTCGCTTGACCGAAATCTGCAATTTTCTTCGCCATTTTGAAATACTCTGTTCCGCCTTCTTTCGCAAATGTATCTGCATCATATCCCAAAACTAAATAAATGTAATACGTCAATACATCTGTCAAATTTTTTCCACTGAATTTTCGATCATTGAAAATTAACTCTTCAGATTCTTGGTATTGAAACGTAAAATTATCGTCAGATAAATTAAGAACAGGCGTATAGTACGTTGAGTTAAAAACAGGACGACGAGATTGTACTAAAATCGTACCTTTCATTCTGTTTCCCTCTCGTTCAATTATATTAATGACGAAACTAGCTTCAATTCTTTCGTATGTTTTTAAACGATCATTTGTCCATTTTGTTGAATTAATAAACGTTTTTAATGATCTTTCTAAAGTTTGATAAACCTGTGTATTAGATCCTTGAACTTGAGAATAATCGACTTTTACATCTGCAATAATATTTTGTGAGAAAGCCGAAATAGCTAAACACGACGAAAAGAAAATTGAGGCTAATTTCTTCATAATAAATTTTATAACTTATTTAAAATGACATTCAAAATATCTTTTGCGACATCTGTTTTTGATTTAGCATCAAATTGTTGCATTGATAAATCTTTGTCAATAATTGTAATTTTGTTTGTATTCTTCTGAAAACCAGCTTCTTTATCTTGCATCGAATTAAGAACAATAAAATCAAGACTCTTTTTGGCTAATTTTTTCTTTGCATATTCTTCTTCGTTATTCGTTTCTAATGCAAAACCAACCAATAATTGATGTGTTTTGATTTCGCCTAACGATTTTAGAATATCAGGATTTTTCACCAATTCGATAATTAAATTATCATCGTTTTCTTTCTTAATTTTTTGCTCAGCCATTTCTTTTGGACGATAATCTGCAACAGCCGCCGACATTACCACAACATCAGCATCAGCAAAATTAGCGTGCATCGCTTCGTACATATCACGAGCAGAAACAACATTTATTCGATCTATAGGAAAACCTGCAACAGATTCGTGACTTGGACCACTAACCAAGGTAACTTTTGCACCCAAATTAGCAGCAGCTTTCGCAATTTCGAATCCCATTTTTCCCGAAGAATAATTACCTATAAAACGAACAGGATCTAAGTTTTCGTATGTAGGACCAGCAGAAACTACTACTTTTTTTCCGTGAAGTGGGAGAGTAGCTTCGATTGTACTTTCCAGAAACGCAATAATGTTTTCAGGTTCAGCCATTCTGCCTTCTCCAACCAATCCACTTGCTAATTCACCAGCTTCAGCAGGAATACAAATATTTCCGAAAGATTCTAATTTAACAATATTTTCTAAAGTTGATGGATGTTTGTACATATCCAAATCCATTGCTGGAGCAAAATATACAGGACATTTAGCTGAAAGATAAGTTGCTAAAACCAAATTATCACATGTTCCATCTGCCATGTGTGACAACGTATTTGCTGTGCAAGGTGCAATAATCATATAATCTGCCCAAAGTGCATATTCTACATGATTATTCCAATCACCTTTATCACCAAAAAATTCCCATTCGACTGGATGTTTGGAAAGTGTGGAAAGTGTAAGTGGAGTAACGAAATTTTGAGCTTCTGGTGTCATAATAACTTTGACATCAGCTCCTTTTTTGATAAGCGCTCTAACAAGAAAAGCGGCTTTGTAGGCCGCTATTCCGGCAGCAACTGCCAAAAGAATTTTTTTACTATGTAAAACAGACATTATTTATCCTCATTTGGATTTCTGTAATATATGTCATTGTCTAACCATTCCTTAATCGCAATAGAAGTCGGTTTAGGTAATCTTTCGTAGAATTTTGAAACTTCTATTTGCTCTCTGTTTTCAAAAACTTCTTCTAAAGAATCTGTATGTGCAGCAAACTCATCCAATTTCTGAATTAATTCAGTTTTCATTTCTTGGTTGATTTGTTCTGCTCTTTTACCCATAATTACAATCGATTCGTATAAGTTTCCTGTTTTCTCATCGATTTTATTACGATCATAAGTTTGTGTTGTTGGTGCTGCACCGATATCCTTGAAATTCATAATGAAAGAATTTTATATATTTTACTATTATTTATTATTTTGCTCTTTGCTTAATTCAGCTTGATCAGCTTCAAATTTCTTTTTAGCTAATTCTATATCAGCTAATTGTTTTTTAGTATCCACCATATCTTTGTCGATTTTCTCCATCAATTTATCAGCTTCTGCTTTAAATTTTGTTTGTGGATAATATCTTGTTAACAATAGATATTGCGTTCTGGCATCTTGTAAACGTAAATCTTTGTTCTCGATACGAGAGAAATTTAACGCCAATTCTGTTTTAGAACGTAATGAATACATCATTGCTTCTTCACGAAATTTAGAATCTGGATATTCATCAACCATATTGTCAAAAGAAACTCCAGCAGCCTTATATTTCATTGTTTTGTAATAAACTTTAGAAATTTCGAAAGACTTTAATTCTAATTTTTGTCTAAGTTCTGTAATATAATTATTCGCTTCTGCAACGTGTGCTGATTCTGGATACGAATTGATAAATCCTTGTAACTCACTGATTGCTGTGTACGTACTTGTTTGATCCAAGTCA
Organism: Empedobacter sp. UBA6745; assembly: GCF_002453775.1. NCBI lineage: Bacteria > Pseudomonadati > Bacteroidota > Flavobacteriia > Flavobacteriales > Weeksellaceae > Empedobacter > Empedobacter sp. UBA6745. Next base: position 201,984 of record NZ_DKHL01000046.1, on the reverse strand, counting down.
TATTTTGGCGAATCTTTGTAATAAGAAAATGCCGATTTGAATAAAGCTTCTTCTGCACGGCTATCCATAGGATAAGCTCCTGCAAAGCTTTTGAATTGATGTCCTGCTAAACGGAAACTTTTTTCGTTAAAGTTACCTTGTGCCATATTATAGGCAATGTCCGCAGATTTTTCTGTTCCTACAAATGATGTAGAAATTTTTTCATACAATTCGTTTGCCAAATCATATTTACCATCTTGATACAATTGTGTAGCCAATGTAAAGATTTCGTCTTTATCCGTACTTTTCATCGCTTTGTTATAGGTCTTGTTACAAGACACTAAAGAAGCGCCAATTAAAACTACTAAGCTTAGTTTTTTAAACATTCTGCAAATTTAATAAAATTTGAGGACTAAAGTATAAAATATTTTTTTCTTATCCTCTTAATAAAATCTCAAAGTTTTGATTTATTCCGCTGTTGTGTCTGTACTTAATGTAACTATATCACGATCAAATAGATATAAACCTCCTTTGTCAGATCCAATCATTTCTAGCTTATCTAAGATATTTCTTGCTAATTTTTCTTCTTCAATTTGCTCAGAAACATACCATTGCAAGAAATTGTGAGTTGAATAATCTCTTTCTTCTAATGTTAAGCCTACAATGTCGTTAATTGATTCAGATACAAAGCATTCGTGGTTTAAAATTGCAGTAAAAACTTCTTTCAATGTTGTGAAATCTTGTTTTGGTTCTTCAATTTGTGGAACAAACGCTTTTCCGCCTCTTTCGTTAATAAATTTAATTAATTTTAACATATGCATACGTTCTTCGTCTGCATGCGAGTACAAGAAATTTGCAGTTCCTTCTAAACCTTTCACTTCAGCCCAAGAAGCCATAGCTAAATATAATTGAGAAGAATCTCCTTCTAATTTGATTTGTTTGTTTAATGCGTCTAATATTGTATCTTTTATCATAGCTTTATTTTTTTAGATGTTTGATAATAATTGGTTAATTTTTGTTGTCAAATTAGCTGATGCTGGAACTAAAGGTAATCTTGTAAATGGTTTACAAACTCCTTTTTTATCTAAAACAGCTTTTATTCCGCAAGGATTTCCTTCCTCGAAGATAGCACGTGTAATTTCTACAACTTTGTAATGACCTTCGTAAGCAGCAACAACTTCTTTGTTGATTGCTTTACGAATCATATCTGTAAAAACAGTTGGAACACCTTGTCCGATAACAGAAATAACACCAGAACCTCCAGCTAAAGTCATTGGTACAGCGAATTCATCATCACCAGAAATAATATTGAAATCTTCGCGTGTGTTTTTACGAATAATATCTGTTGATTGTAAGAAATCTGGTGAAGCTTCTTTAATTGCAACAATATTTTTGAATTCATTTGCTAAACGAATTGTTGTATCTGCTGAGATATTAGAACCCGTTCTACCAGGAACATTATACAAAATAATGTTGGCATCTGTACTTTCTGCAATCGCTTTATAATGTTGGTAAATTCCTTCTTGATTAGGTTTATTATAATATGGAGAAACCGTAAGAACTGCGATATAATCACTCAAATCTGTTTCTTTATATTCATTAATAACTTCTGCCGTATTGTTACCTCCAATACCCAAAACCATCGGAACACGATTAGCATTCGCTTTCTTTATTGTTTCGATTACCTGTTTCTTTTCATCCTTTGTAAGTGTTGCTGCTTCTGCAGTAGTTCCTAAAATAACTAAATATTCAACACCGCCATCGATACTATAGTTTACTAAATTTTCTAATGCAGCATAATCTACGGTACCATCTTGTTGAAAAGGCGTAACCAAAGCAACTCCTGTCCCAATTAATTGTTTCATCTTCTATAAATGTTATTAAATCTAATACTAAGTTAAAATTCGGAATTATATCTTGAATAATCAAATAATAGTGTTAATCTATAATTGGTCTTAGATAAAATCCAAAATTATTCAAAAATAACGATTAATTCAGAGGAATAAAATTAATTTGTGTATAGATTATATGATTTTACTTATAAAAAAAGCCACTCAAGTGAGTGGCTTACTATATTTTTAACGTTTGATTAGTTAAATGTGTATTTAAATCCTAAAGAAAAACGACCAGCTTCGAAGTTAGAATCGTTTGTTAAATTCCACCAAGGTTTCCAATCAAAATGTAAAGCCAAAGGAGCAGAAGGGATTTTGTATTCTAAACCAGCTTGCGGACGAATTGCAAAATAAGTTTTGTCCTCAAATTTACCTCCATCTACAAAAGATAATTGAGGTCCTACACCTACATACCATCCTAATCCATTTGCACCAGAAAACGGTTGATTATACGTATAATCTGCACCTAAAACAGTAATGTTATCTCCAAACATAACTTGTAAGTTACCCGCATTTTTTCCATCAAAAGAGTGTTTGAATTGTGGACCTACTAATGTTTCACCGTCTCCTAAATCTACAACAACACCTAAAGCATTTTTATAGTTTTGAGCATTTACTTGAGAAATTCCTAATGCCATTACAGCTACTAATAATACTTTTTTCATTTTTATTAAATTTTCAGTTTTTAACTTTGTTATGCCAAGAATTTTACAAAAAGCGTGCAAATGTTATCTTAATGTTAAGTTTTAACATAAGTATTGTTGTTTGGTTTCGGATACAATCCTTTATATCAGTAATATAATCGATTAATTTAAAATCATTCTAAAGTTTAAACTTTTACATCATTCTCTTAAAAAAGTTAATTTTGTAGAAACAAAACAATAATGATTAAAACTGTAATTTTCGATATGGACGGCGTAATCGTCGATACAGAACCAGTACATAAATATGCTTATTTCGAACATTATATAGAACTGAATATTCCGGTTACTGAAGAATTATTTGCCACATTTACAGGACAATCTACAAAAAATGTTTATCAAATCTTAAAAGATAAATTCAATTTGAAAGATGAAGTGAACGATTTAGTTCTTAGAAAACGTACTATTTTTAATGAAGCTTTTGATACAAAACCAGATTTGTATTTGATTGATGGTGTTGAGAGGTTGATTAGAGATTTATACAATAATGGAATTGAATTGATTTTGGCTTCATCGGCTTCAAAATCGACAATCGATCGTGTTTTTAATCGTTTTGAGTTGAATCAATATTTTACGCATAAAGTTTCTGGCGAAAACTTTCCGAAATCAAAACCAGATCCAGCCATTTTTCTGCATGCCGCTGATTTAGCAAAGTCCGAACATAGCGAATGTATTGTTATCGAAGATAGTAAAAATGGAGTAGAAGCGGCTTTACGAGCAAGTTTGTATTGTTTGGGTTACAAAAGTGTAAATTCGAAACAACAAGATATTTCAAAAGCAAATTGTATTGTTGATGATTTTAATGCGATTGATGCGAATTTTATCAAAGAATTAAATTAACAATTTAAGATTAATCAATAATTCTAAATTGTTTCATTAAGAAAATGGCATTCATCATTTTGGTTGTGCCTTTTCTTAATTTATAATCCGAATAATAATTGTTGTCCACGTTTTTTAATTCGAAACAATAATTAATAATATGATCCGGATTTTCACTTTCCATTTTCGTTAATTCCAAATCATGTGTCGCAATAAAACCAATCAATTTTGTGGGAGATTTGATTAATTTTTCTAAAAATTTCTGCGAACCAATCAGTTTATCTTCAGAATTTGTTCCTTTTAAAATTTCATCTAAAATGATGATTTGTGGTTGATTATTTTCTAAACGTTCAATTAATATTTTCAATTTATTGATTTCATTTTTGAAATAAGAATCGCCAGAAGACAGATTATCAACCGTTCTGATGCTTGTAAATAAATCCATTGGGTAAAATGACATTTTTTCTGCACTCACTTTTGAGCCATTCATTGCCAAAACCAAATTAGTTCCAACTGTTCTCAAAAAAGTACTTTTCCCGGCCATATTTGCACCTGTAATAATCGCAATATTGTTTGGACGATTGGTTTCAAAATCATTTTTTACAACTGTTTTTTCATCTAATAAAGGATGAAAACCATTCGTAATTTTTAACGCAAAAGGCTCGTCTACAATTTCTGGAAAAGTAAACGATTTGTATTTATCATTAAACAAAGCAAACGATACAAAAGCCTCTAATTTCGCCAATTCATCTAACCAAGATTTGATTTGATGAACCGTTTTTTGAACTTCATTTTCAAATTTTATCGAATAATGTAATCGCCATAAGAAAAACGTATTCAACACAAAGCCTACAATCGGGAAATTTGCAGCATCTAAAGTTTCTTTTGTTGACGAAATTGTCTTGATTAAATCCGATGATTTGAAAGGATGTACAAACTTATTTTTAATTTCAGTGTTTAGTTTTGATTCAAAATTTTCATTTTCAATATGTCGAAAAACTTCATATAAATTATCCAATTCATCTGCTTTCATCGTTGTATAAGCTGCTATTCGTCGAAGTTGTTGTTTATAAAACATGGAAATTGCATTCGAAATAATAACTGCTCCCAAAATCCAGTAAAAAACAATTTCTTTCGGAAAACCAATAATTGCTAAAGCGATAAAGCACAAAATATTCAAAACAGAAATGATGATAGGAAATAATTTTATTGAATCAGTATTAAATACCCGATTTTCGAACACAAAAATTGAAGATTGATTCATGTTTAATCGCTTTGTAAACGTCAAAAATGTCACAATCCAATTTCTTTTTTCAGCCAATTCTTCAAAAGCATTTTGTCTATCAATAATTTCAGATTTGTTTAAAATCAAATTCGATAAAAAATGTTTGAGCTGTAAATTACCAATACGAGTTTGCGTTTTATTGATTCGATTGAAGATCGAATTTCCTTCCAGAATATCTAAATCTTTGTTGTAAACATTATTGAACTGAGAATTATCTTCAACAAATTGATCGATAGAATTATCAGTTTTTATTTGATTAATAATTTCTAATGCTTGGATGGAATAATTAAGTTGCGAAGAAATTTTAGAAGTTTTAACTACTAAAATGATAAAAACAATAAATAAAATAGAAGAAATAATCAAATATAAATTGTTGCTCGACGTAACATAAAGCAAGAAAAATACAACTGAAATAATAAATGCAATAAGCCTGATATTGCTAATTCTATTCTTTTTCGATTTCAATAAATCAAAATCATTTTGTAGTTTTTCTTCAATTTTTATATAGTCTTCCATTTTTAATTTTATTTCTGATTAAAGGTAGTGGTATAAACAATAAAAGAGCGAAATTTCGCTCTTTTATTATTTTTTAACTTCTTGAAATTGTTTTTCTGTAATTATTCCTTTTTCAACCATTTTAGAAAGCCAATCAATAATTTCCTGCTTTTCTTTAGATTTTAATTGTGAAAGATTAATTGTTGAATAATTTCCAATATCATTTTCTATTCCATATTTCTCAGTTATAGCATCCAAATAATCTATATAAGCTTTTTCAAAGTGATATTTTTCTGCCATTATTTTTGAATAAACCATTAAAGAATCTGTTCTACCTTCAAAATTTGAATCTTTTAAATGATAAAATAATTCTGAATAAGCTTCTTCATCACCAAGTTTCTTCACTTTTGTAGTAATCGAATCGTAATTATCAGAAATTGAATTCATTGTTGTTACATTCTCGTGAATTATAGGTGTAACAATATTGTTTTCTTTTTTACAAGAAAACAATAAAAATATAATAATAAATGAAAATATGTTTTTCATTTTTAATGATTACAACACTTTTATTTCGAATACTTTTTCATCATTCAAATAACCTTCTAAGGTATCTTTTGAATTGATTTTAGAAACTCCAGCTGGCGTTCCTGTAAAAATTAAATCGCCTTTTTTCAAGGTAAAATATTTGGAACATTCCGCAATCAACGTATTGATATGAAAAATCATATCTTTTGAATTTCCTGTTTGTACGTTTTCTCCATTTCGATCTAATTTGAACGCTAAATTCTCTAAATCAAAATTTTCTTTTGGATAGAAATCCGAAGCAAATGCAGAACCATCAAAAGCTTTCGCAATTTCCCAAGGAAAACGTTTTTCTTTCAATTCTTGTTGTACATCTCTCGCAGTGAAATCAATTCCTAAACCGATTTCAGAGAAATAACGATCTGCAAATTGAGGTTGAATCATTTTTCCAACTCGATCAATTTTAATCACAATTTCCGTTTCGAAATGAACTTCTTTTGTGAAACTTGGAATTACAAAAGGAAAACCTTTTCGCAAAATTGCAGAATCAGGTTTCATGAAAAACATGGGAGATTCTGGAATTGGATTATTTAATTCTTTTGCATGTTCGACGTAATTTCGTCCGACACAAATAATTTTCATCGCTTAAAAACCGTTTTGTAATTTGATTCGAGTAAAAACTTTCTTTGTATATAAAGGGAAATCAGCATTCTGAATCCACGAATAATAACCTGGATCTTTCGCAAAAATATCCGTCACAACTTGTCCTTTATATTTACCAAACGAAATAATTTCTTGGTCTTTATCATTGTACTGAATAAATCCAGCTAAATCAGCCGTTTTACGCTGAGATGAAAATTCGCTCAAAAATTTATTGTCATTTTCAAGTTCGTCATATTTCTCGATTTGCGCCATCAAAACTTCGTAAGTCGCAATTGTGTCAGCTTCCGCAGAATGTGCATCAATCAAATCTTTATCACAATAATACTTATAAGCAGCGCTCAAATTACGAGGTTCCATTTTATGATAAATCACTTGCACATCAATTGGACGATGTTTTGATAAATCAAAATCAAAACCATTACGCAATAATTCTTCTGCCAAAAGCGGAATATCAAAGCGATTTGAATTGTATCCAGCCAAATCAGAATCTTTGATCATTTCCATAATCGCGGGCGCAAGTTCTTTGAAAGATGGCGCATCGGCAACATCTTCGTCAGAAATTCCGTGGATTAAAGTTGTTTCTGGTGGAATTGGAATTCCAGGATTAACTTTCCAAGTTTTTACTTCTTTTGAACCATCTGTCAAAGCTTTCACGATAGAGATTTCGACAATACGGTCTTTTGAAACATTAGTTCCTGTTGTTTCTAAATCAAAGAAACAGATATTTTTAGTTAATTTCATTTTGTAATTTCTTTTCTGAAAATGATTGAGATGATGATGTACAATAAGATGATTAGCGGAATTGCTGCAACTTGCAACCAAGCCACTAAACCTAATGTAATGATTAAGAAAATGTATTTATAATAATTTTCTGCCCAACTCAATCCTTTAAATTTTAAGGCAAATAATGGTAAATCGACAATTAATAAAACACTAAATACAATAGAAACGACAATTAATAAATACGGATCAACAGAAGGATTTATAATTTGTCCATTATTGTAATAGATAGAAAATAATGAGAAAATAAATAAGGTATTCGACGGCGTTGCTAAACCTTTGAAATACGTTGCTTGATCTTCATCTAAATTAAATTTTGCTAAACGTAACGCCGAAAAAGCTGGAACTAAAAAAGCAAATAAAGAAATTGCAGCAATTTTTAAATTCTCATTTTCATAAATAAAATCGGTTGAAAAATGATTAAACATCGAAAATAACATCAATCCTGGCACAACTCCAAACGAAATACAATCTGCCAAAGAATCCAATTCTTTTCCAATCGGGCTACCAATATTCATTAATCGTGCAACCATTCCGTCCAAAAAATCGGCAACCAACGAAATCAACATCAAAACCATCACGATTGTAACTGTGGTAGTTGTGATTTGAGCATTACTCGAAATCATGAAAATGGCTGATAATACACCACACGAAAGATTAAGTAGTGTTAGAAAATTTGGAATTGTAAATAATTTCATAAATGAATTTTTCATCACAAAAGTACAAACAAAAATTAATCTGAATCCTTTTTAAACACAATAAAACCACTATTTTTGAGTTTTTATATTCGTAATTCATCAATTTTGAAAAAGACATTCCTTATATTATCTGTTCTGGCAAGTCAATTTGCTTTTTCTCAAACCACACGCAAATATTCGAACGAGTTTTTGAATATTGGTGCAGATGCGCGCTCGTTTGCAATGGGTAATGCGGTTGTGGCGAATATTGGAAATGCAAATGCGGCTTATTGGAATCCTGCTGGATTAACAGAAATTACCTACGATTGGGAAGCTGCGGCGATGCATGCTGAATATTTTCAGTCAATTGCGAAATTTGATTATGCAGCGGTTGCAATTCCGTTGAGAGAAAGTAATTCTACGATTGCATTTTCGTTTACTCGTTTTGGTGTTGATGATATTCTGAATACGACAGAATTAATTGATAATCAAGGAAATATTAATTACGATAAAATCTCAAAATTTTCTACAGCAGATTACGCTTTGACGATGTCTTATGCAGGAAATGTATTTAATAATAAAGATATTCAGTTTGGTGCAAATGCTAAAATTGTTTATCGACATATAGGGAAATTTGCGCAAGGATTTGGTTTCGGGATTGATCTTGGTTTGCAATATCGTACTGATAATAAAATGTATTTTGGTTTGATGGCGCGTGATATTACGACAACTTTCAATGCGTGGAGTATCAACAAAGAAAAAGTAAAAGAAATTACAGTTGATGAGCCAAGTAATGGAGGTGAGCCAACAATTTTGAATGATTTGCCAGGAGAAAATATCGAATTAACAATGCCGAAACTGCAATTTGGAGTTGGAAAACGTTTTGATTTTAATGAACGAGTTTCGTTGTTGGGAGAAGTTGATATGAATATCGAATTTCAACAAACTAATGCCGCAATTTCTGGAAAAGGATTTTCTATTTCGCCACAAGTTGGTCTTGAATTAGGTTATGATGACATGGTTTTTGTACGTGGAGGATTGAATAATTTACAGAAAATTTCGCAATTTGATGGAAAAGATAAAACTCAAATTCAGCCAAATGTTGGGGTAGGTTTCAAATACAAAGGAATTTCGATTGATTATGCTTTGACTAACTTTGGAGACAGCGGTTTGGGATTATATTCTAACATTTTTTCTGTTCGTTTCGAGATGGATAAGTGGAGATAAATTTATATAATTTGATTTTTTAATAAACAAAAAAGACTGCAATTTGCAGTCTTTTTTCATGTCATTTATTTTTTATAATCTTGATTTTATTGTACTATTTGCTTCATCAATTTGTCTTGATTTTTTCAGTTTTTGATTTCCAAATTTGTATGATAAACTAACTGAAAATTCTCTGTTGTATTGGTTTTGCCAAACATTATTGAAACTTCCATTTTCTTGTTTACCATTTATTGTTGTGACATTTGTATTCAATAAATCATAAGCTTCGAACATCAAAGTCCAATTATTCCATATTTTTTTGATATTTACATCAAAACTATGTTGTTTTCCAAGTTTCCCTAGTTCGATTTCTAAAGGTGATAGATACCAATAATTAACACCTAAAAACCAATCTTTTTTCGAAGAAAGTCGTATTGTATTATCTAATTTAAAATAAATATTCGATGCTTGACGATCAACAACATAAGTCGAAAGTTTTTCTTCAAAACCAGGTTTTTGAATATAGGTAGGATCACTATCGACAATCCCTCTATATGCTTGATACATATAAATAAACATATAATTCGCAGACCAAATTCCGTTATAAAAACTCTTATTCATTCCAACCGAAAGGTTTAATGATTTTTTGTTTCCATAATTCATTCTAATGTAACGCAAAAACTCTGTTGTTTCACCTGTTTCAAGATTTTTTACTGTTCCTTGCAAAGGCAATTGACTTGTCGCATCGTCAATATATTCAAATTCTGCATTGAAAAAATAAGCGCTTTTATACAAATAATTTAACTCTTGTTTATAAAATTTAGAACTCATCATAAATGGATTGTTCTGAATATAATTTGTCTGAGTAAGGTAAACTCTTGATGGATTTAACTCCCAAAAAGCAGGTCTACGAACGCGACTCGAAAAAGAATAACTCACATTATGATCTTGATGAATCGCATAATTTAGAGATAAATAAGGTAAAATATTGTTGTAATCATTTTTAAATGAATTATTCTTCTCAAGAATATCACCAATCGTTTTTGTAATTTCTAATCGTGTTCCAATTTTCCCTGATAACTTTTCAGAAACTTGTTTTTCAAAAGTTAAATACAATCCAGCAATGTTTTCTTTGTATAAAAAATGATTACTCAAAATTTCATCTTTGATAAAATTATCGTTCACAAAACTCTCTTGTTTAGTATCATTATCCGTTTTTGTGAATGTATAACTTCCTCCAAATAACCATGTATTTTCTTTGTTAGTTTTTAGGGTATAATCTGCATTTGCACTAAAATTATTGATAATTTGAGGTACATTTTGTCTGAAGATTTCAACATTTTCATTATCTACAGGGATTGTTGTATTTGTACTTCTCATCTCTCGTTTATAATTAAGAAAAGAAGCATTTGTAACTAATTTACTTCCCAAACTATCCGTTCTTATTTCGTGATTTAAGTTGAACGAATGATTTCTTGTTTGAGCATTTTCGAGATTAATTGTTTGATTTTTAAATTCATGATTATAAAAATTATCTAACTTAAATTTTGAATCAAAACTCTTATTGTATCTAAAATTATAGGTTAAACCAATATTCTGATTTTTAGCTAATTCATAATCAAATCCTACATTTCCGCCAACATTCTTATTTGGATCATCTACAATTCCTCTCGATTCATTGATAAAATGAGCATTTCCATTCGATAAAATATTTTTCTCTCGAGATTTGTTATTTCCAATATAAATCCCAGAATTAATTGCCAATTTATCTTTTCTATAGTTTAAACCAGCATTCAATCTTTGACTATTAAAATAAGCCTGTTGATCTACAATTCTCACATTTCCATTCAAACCGTTTGTTGTCGTCGTTTTCATCACAATATTAATGACTCCAGTATTTGCTTCAACAGAAAATTCACTTCCAGGCGTTGTAATGACTTCAATTTTCTGAATATTTTCTGATGGTGTATTTTTCAACATTTCTATCACAGCTTCATTATCCATATTAGATTTTCGTCCGTTGATGTAAATAATAACGTCAGATTTATTCAGAATTTTAAGATTTTTCCCATCTGTAGAAGAAACTAAAGGCGTTTGTTTAAGCAGATTAAACGCGTCATTTCCTTTTGCAACAGGAGAATTTGAAACATCGAAAACAAATCGATCAGCTTTTTTCTGAAAAACTTTTTTAGCAATTACAACTTCTTTCAAATCAATATTTGGCATATTAATTTTGAATGATTTTGTTAATTCAGCATTAATTTCTATTTTTTCTTTATAAATCGTATCAAAATTTACCAAAATCGCAAAATCATACTTTCCAGCTTCAACTTGTTCAAAAACAAAATTTCCTTGTTCGTCTGTAACATTTGATAGTTCAGATTTTTCATTCAATAAAACAATTTCAGCTAAAGAAATAGGATTATTATCTTTTTCATTCAATACTTTACCTGAAAATTTTGTTTGCGCCATAACGGTGCAACTCAAGCATAATGCAGATATATAAAATAGATGTTTCATAGTGTTAATTTTATTATAGACGTTAATTCTTTTAAATAGTTACATGACAAAAACTATATTTTTATCAAAATTGTAATTTTATTCATCAAATAACTTTTACAAATCTATATAAAATATACTACTATGCAAAACAAAGTACTAAAATAAATTAAGATATTTAATAATCACTAATATTAATAATTATTGGAAGTCAAAATTTTTATAATTTTATAAATCAACAACCTAAATCTACTATTTTGAGTCAACCAGAACTTATAGAACAACATAGTTTTACGAAAAGTCTTATTTTTAAATTAAAATCTTCTGTTTTAATTGGTCTTCGTGGGCTGAAAAATATTCAAGATAATCCTACAAAATTTCAATTTGATTCAAAATTAATTGATCAACCGATTATTGCATTTTCTGAAAGTGAACTTTGGAATCCAAATGACACAAAAGAAAATTGGATTTTAACAGCTGGTAAAATTCAGAATCTTCGAATTGCTTCTCAAAAAATTAATGGTTTAGAAATTAAAGCCAACGAAACATTTAGCTTTTGGAAACATATTGGTAATCCAAATTATGGTCAAGGTTATGTGGTTGGTCGAGAAATAAAGGAAGGTTGCATTGTACCAACGATTGCTGGAGGTTTGTGCCAATTATCTAATGCGTTGTATGATGCGGCTTTGAACGCAAATTTCGAAATTATTGAGCGTCATAAACATACCAAAATCATACAAGGTTCGTTGGCGGAAAAGGATCGCGATGCGACTGTAAAATGGAATTATATTGATTTACGTTTTCGTTCGGCTTATGATTTTAGAATCGAAACTGAATTAACTTCTACTCATTTAATTGTTCGCTATAAAAGTCAAAATAAAGATTTAAAATTATCAGAAAATATTGATAGTAAATTGGCTTTCAATTTTTTAAATGATTGTTATTCGTGTGGAAACGATAGTTGTCATCAACATGAAGATCAATCACATAAAAATCAACATATTAAAACGACGACTTATATTTTGGATGAAAAATGGCCAGAATATGATGCATATATTTCGAAAAATATAAATGAGAATGATCGTTTTATATTTTCGATGAAAAAGAATTTTTTCGTCAAAACGAATCGCTATAATTGGAGTTTTTCTTCTCATAAAGATAGCAAGACAACTTTATTTTCTGGAATTTATAGAGCTTTGAAATTACGATTTTCCAAAAATAAAAATCCATTCGAACTATCATTACAACTAGATGAAAAAATAGCAAATTCTGCTTCAAAATTAATTCCAATCGAAAGTACTCATTTAGTTATTAGTCAAAATTTATTGCCCTTTATTTATAAAAAAGGAATGTTAGGAGGAAGAACTTTTGATGTTTTAATGACAAGATTACCTATTGAAACCTTGCACGAAAGATTGGATTATTCACATTTCATTTATCCAGAAAGTAAGACTTTGAAAGATTTTAGAGCAAATAAAAATTTAATTGATTTAGAAAATAATGCGTTAAACATAGCGCAAAGAATTATAAGTCCACATACAGATATTCAGAAAATGTTTCAACATAAAATTGTGAAACTTGATTGGAATATTGAACAAAATTTGAATCAAAAAACTGGGAATAAAATTCTTTTTCCTGCTTCTGCAGTTGGTAGAAAAGGAGCATATGAAATGCAAAAATTAGCGAAAGAACTCAATCTACAACTTGTAATTCTTGGGCGAAATCTCGAAATGAATAATTTTTGGCAAAATATACAAATTGAAAAATTTAGTGGAAATTATGATGAAATTGGCTTAATCATTTATCCAACAATTATCGAAAATCAACCACGTCAACCTATAAAAGCTGTTTCTTATGGAATTCCAATTATTACAACAACCGCTTGTGGTTTACAAGATAGTGAAAATGTAAAAGTTGTAAAATTAAATGATTATAATTCGTTGAAAAAAGAAGTCGAAAATTATCTTTCAATCGGTAAGTTTTCGTCAGCGCCCCATTCAGACCAAGAACCATCATAAACTTTTACCTCATCAAAACCGGCAATTGTTGAAGCTAAGGCTAGGATAGAAGCTGTAATTCCAGAACCGCATGAAAAAATATTTTCTTTAGATGAATCTGTAAATTTTTCGAAAATTGCTTTCAGTTCTTCTTTTGATTTATATGTTGTGTCAGTCAAAACATTTTCAAAAAATAAATTCTTAGAAGTTGGAATATGTCCGCTTCGTAAACCTTGTCTTGGCTCCGGAGAAGTGCCCTTGAAACGCCCTTCTGATCGAGCATCTATAATCATTTTCGAATCATCATTTATTGCATTTAACATAACTTGTGTGTCAGCAAACCAATTCGATTGAAAATCAGCAATAAAGTTACCTTTTACAGTAGGTTGAAAATAAGTAGAAGTTGTGTCAAAATTATTTTCTTGCCAAAGAGGCGATCCGCCATCTAAAACATATACTTCTTTGTGACCCATTGCTTTGAACATCCACCAAACTCTCGGACTCGAATAAACACCCCAACGATCATAACAAACAATGATAGAATCTTGATTAATGGCTAAATTTTGAGCTTCTTTTGTGAAAATTTCTTCATCAACAAGTGTATGAGGAAATTGCGAAGAATGATCAGAAAATTTCCCTTCCAAATCAAAGAAAAGAGAATTCGGAATTAATTTTAATTCTTGATCTTTTATTGATTGTCCAACTTTATCAATCGTGCAATCTAAAATAATTAAATTTTTAAGATGCAAATTATCTTGTAATTCTTGTGCTGATATGATTGGTGTATTGAAAGTCATTTCTAATTTATTTTTATAAAAGTAAAAAAACGCAACCATATTTGGCTACGTTTTCTTATTTATCTTACTTATTTTTTCTTTAACTGATAATTTTGTGCTAAAGCTCCAGTAATTTCATTTCCTTCTAAATCTAATTGGAATAAAATATTTTCTCCAACTTTATATCGTTTATATTCATCGTCTTTCGTTTTTAAAGAAATTGAATTACCATCATCAGTCCAAGTAATGTTACCTTGATTCTCAACCTTCAGATTTTTATCGATATATTCTTCTGTTAAGGTATATGTATTATCTTGATTTAAGGTTAATTCTGTTTTAATACCTTCACAATCAGCGCAAGGAATCACGCCTTCATAAGTTCCGTCCCAATCTAAAGCAGATTGAGAAGTTGAATCATCGATTTTTTGTGATGACTTATTTTCAGTAGCAGGAGTACTTTCAGTCTTTTTTTCGCAAGCTGTGAATAATATGCCAGTAAAAGCACATAATACAAATAATTTTTTCATAATATATTTATTTTAAGGTTATTATTTTAAGTTAAAGCCAACTTTTATCATTGGTCCAAACATATCCATATCATAAACAAAATTGGAATTATTACTTCCTTTTTCGTAGTCCATACTTATGATTTGATACCCCGCCATTGCGTAAAATAAATTAGAGAATTGATAACCAGCCAATCCTTCTAATTGCCAAGCTAATTTTGATCCAATTCCAAATCCTCCAATTTCTCCAGAAACATTATACAAAAACTTTTTGTTTGGTAAATTTCTTGTTCTTGCAACCAACATAGGATCTACCCACGTTTTAGAAATACTGCGATCTAGATGCATTGTTTGACCTGTTTTAGGATTGATCATATTTACATCAAATCCAGATTTAATATTTACAAGGTTCATACTAATTCCAGCTTCTAACCAAGGAGTTATTTTTCTCAATAAACCAACTTCAAAAGAGAATTGTTTTGCTGTTAATTTACCATCCAAAACTAAAGGATCTTTTTTAACATTTGCAGCTAAAGAAGCATAAATAATATCGGATGTAATTACCCAATCTTTGTTCTCAGCTTCGAAAGTTAACATTCCGGCAAATTTCAAATGCTCAAAAAAGTCTGACGGAGATTGACTTACATGTACATTCGGAAGTCGAGAAACACTCGCTTTTCCTTTCATATGAGGCAACATCATATTTGGCTCTACTTTGAAATGCCAAGAATTATCTGGTTGAATTGAGTCTTGAGCAAAAGTTTGAGTACTTGATGCTAATAGAATTAAAAATGTGCTTTTTTGAAAAAAGTTAAACATAATTTTTTAAGTTTCGTTTTATAAATTATTTCAAATAATAGAGAGAAAAGTTAAGTTAGTTATGGTTTATTATAGGTTAAGTTTCTTGTTAAATTGTCTAGATAAATCTAGTTTCATTCCCAATGTAAAAACACTTTGTTCTTTTTTACCAGCATAATTTTTACCAAAAGAGATGCGCTGTTCTGTATACAATTGTACATATTTCATCGGATAATATTCTAACCCGGTAATCAAATCACTTCGTCTGAATTTTTTATCAATACTAATATTTTCAACAGATTTTTTTGTTTCAAGAACATATAAATTATAACCTCCTAAAATTGAAAATTTATTTAGTTTATATTTCATAGCAGTTTCAAAACCTTTTGCATCAAAAACATAAGAAGGATTAATTGTATTTTCAGATTGATATGAAATAGGCGTAAAATCTCCATTTTGTTGTAAGATTCCAAGTAGACTAACATCAAATTGTTTACTCGTATATTTTGAACCAATTGAATAAAAAGTTGGATGTCCAGATAAACCTAAAATATGATTATCATCAATTAAGTTTTGAGCTATAAAAGCACGGTTAAATGCAGCTCCAATACTAATATTTTGATTTAATTCTAATTGAGCAGAAAAACCAAAACCATCAATAATTTTATCATCATTTCCACCTTTTGTTTGGATTTGAGCACCAAATTGAAAAGCTTTAATTTTATTTCTGTAAATTATTGATTGATCTGCTCGTCCTGTTCCTAGCAAACCTCCATCTGTTCCACCTGTAAAAGTTGCAGAAGCGCGTCCTCCAAATACATTAAAACGATCTGTATAAGCTGTAACATCTCGGTAAACACTCCATTGTTTACCAAATGTTATTTTACCATATTTAGACAAATCAATTCCTAAGTAACCTAAGCGATTACCAAAAACTTGTTGTTTTTGTTCTGAAACAATTGCCAAAAGATCACTATCTAGATTTCCATCAACATTAAACGACGAGTTTCCTTTGAACATATTTATTTGCAATTCAACACCAGCTACAAATGCAATATTTCCTTTTTTTAGATTAATTTCAATTCCAGCACGAGAGGCATTCTCTTGTAGCTCCATTACTTTATCATGCACAGCAAGATGACCTCTCAAACTAGTGTAAGGTCTTATCGAAATATCAATTGTATCATTCGATTGTTGAGCATTAACAATAAATCCAAATAATAGAAAGGCAGGTATAAAATGTTTGTTATTGGCAATCATATTGAATGTTGATTTAAAGCAATTTGGCAAAAAAAATATTGATTAATTTTTCGATCTAAATTCCAACAAATGTAAATGGTTTTGCATCACTAAAAAGTTGAGAAGTTTCGCCAGCATATGCTTCATTTTTACTTACGCTTAATCGTTTTGTTTTTGCATTTTTACTAAAATCAATTTTCTTTAAATCAACCCAAAATGTATTTGGAGTTTTTGTAGTTTCAAAGTAATAAACAAGATTTTTATGATCAGAAACTGATCTCCATCTTGTAGATGATATGTTAGGTTCTGCTTCTGAAGAAATTCCTAACGGAACCGATACATTTCTAATAACACTAAAAACACTTGCAATAGAAGTACGAGTATCAGCGGTTTGTGGAATCGCATTTATGTAATATGATGCTCTTACGTAACGATCAGCAGCTCTGTTAGTTCCTGGTAACATGATTGTTCCTGGAATTCCTTTCCAATATTGATTAATTGCTAATTGCTCATCAAAAACTGGAGAATTTGTCATTACTGTATAAGATGGATCGTGGTGTATTTTTAATTTACCATTTACATATTCGAAAATTGCATTGTCTCCATTTGCATCAGAAATTGAAAGATGTAAAGTTGTAAATTTTTGAGTACCTGGAATATAATCAGAAACAATTACAAATTTTTCTTTTCTCAAATCATCCACAGCTTCTTTTACTGTAGCATAATTATCTAAAACATATTGTGCCCAAGCTGCAATGGTAACACCTGGTTTTGTTCCTTTTGGATTAAATTGCGGATACTGACTTTCTACTAACCACAAAACATTTGCAACAAGTCCTTTTTCGTTCATGCCATCTGTTGTCGCAATATCCCAAGCACTTGCAATTACACTTCCGTATTTTGAAGTCCATTTTTCCGAAGCATTTCCGACATTACCAGATCGATCTAGACCTCTAGGAAAAACCCAAATATTTGCATCAATTTCATCTTTCCAATCCATAGAACGAGCTGTGATTACAGTATTTTCTGGACCTTTATAGACAACTCTTGTGCATGCATCTACTTGTGGAGATAATAAAAAAAATAGGTTGGTAGAGAATAATGTCAAAGTTAATTTACTTAAAAAAGTCTTTTTCATTATGATGTATTTAGATTGTTAAAATTATTAATTTAATTGGAGAAAATTATACTCTTTTACTAATATTGTGCAGAATATTAGAATTAATTGTATTTAATTATCCATTTATACAATGTTGTTTTTGGAATATTATAACGTTCTATAATTTCTCTCTTACTCATTTTTTCATTTTTAATCTGATCTAAAATAAAATCAATAACCTCTTTCGTGTAAATATTCTTTCTGAATTTTGGCAACGAATTATCATTTGTTTTTTTATTGGTTTTATTCGTTATAACAGGACTATACAACATGAGATGTTGAGAATATAATCTAAACAAATCATATTCTAATAACTTCGACCATCGAAGAAGTAAATCGGAATCTAAACTTGATTTGTTATACATTTCCTCAATTTGATCTTCTTGACATTTAAAGAAATTTAAGATTCTTCCAGTATCTATTTCTTTTACTTGAACAACATTCTTAATAAAACTACCAATATGTATTTCTCTAAAATTTTTCATGATCTTGTAATAATTACGTTCTATTACAAATCAACGAAAAATGTTGATTTATCCTTTAAAACAAATCCCTCATTAATCCCTCTTATTTATATTTTTTTCATTATCAATGATATAAATTCCTGATTTACTAAAATTACGTAATAGATGTTAATCGTTAATTTCTTTAATTCTAAAAAGTAAATAATTGAAATAGAATAAATAATAATTATAGTAACAAAAAAAACGCAACTAATTAAGTTGCGTTTTTAGAATTATCTTTTATAAGATTATTTTGGATTTGTAACCTCAGAAACTGGCTGACCAATATTTCCGTTTGGCTCTTCGATATGTAGCAAAGCTGCAACTGTAGGAGCGATGTCTGTCATAAATACACGGTTGTTGTTTTTACCATGTTTTATTCCCCAACCCATCAAAACAAATGGAATGTGAGCATCGTAAGAACCCCAAGTTCCGTGCGTTGTTCCACCAGAATTTTGTTTTCCTCCGTACCATTGTGGCTCTAAAATATAAGTGATAGCGCCGCTACGTTTACGATTATAACCATTGATCATGCGTTCTTTGATAATCGTAGGAATAGAAGCTTCTCCAATTTTGTCCATATCAGCAACAAAAGAAACAGCATCTACTTTTTGCATAAATTTTACGATTTCTTCTTTGATATCTTCTTCGTCTAATTTATTTTGTTCGATTGTTTGATAATTCAAATGAACCTGATAATTTGTCAATGAACGTACAATATCAGCAGCTTTGAATTTCTCTTGTAATTTAGCGTTCAATGCTTTTTTTACTTCTCCAGTTGGGAAATATCCAGCATTTCCTTTTTTATCTTGGAAATATTTTGGATTATGAGCTCCACCATGATCTGCAGTTAAGAAAACTAAATATTGTCCTTTTCCAACTTTTTGGTCTAAGTGATTAAATAATTGTTCCAAATCTTTATCTAAACGCAAATACGTATCCTCAGCTTCGATTGTATTTGGAGAAAATTGATGTCCAACATAATCAGTAGAAGAAAAACTAACTGCTAAGAAATCTGTAATTCCTTTCTCATTTTGACCTAATTTTTCGTTATCAATAATTTCAATCGCGATATCTTTTGTCAACGAATTTCCGAAAGGAGTAGAGCGAATCAAACCTAAACCATTGTCTTTTTTCAACGCTTTCAAATCATAAGGAAATTGCATTTTATCTAATCCTTTATAATTTTCGCGGTATGGATTTCCATCTTTTTCACTTTGTACATATGTATTAATCGGATAAAGTGTATTCCATTTGTCTAAATATTTTTCAGCAACTTTTTTATCATTGAATTTTTGTAACCATTTTGGTAATTCTTTCATATAAAATGTACTCGAAATCCAATTTCCAGATTCTCCATCAAACCAAAAAGCAGCATCAGCAAAATGTCCTGCAGGTAAAATTCCTCCACGATCTTTTAACGAAACTCCATATACTTTTGAACGAAAATTAGTTGCTAATTTTAATTGATCAGTAACTGTAGATGTCAACAAGTTTTTTGGAGACATTTTTCCAGCTTTTGAAGAAGTACCAACCCCATTTACAGCGTCATCTTGCGTACAATACATTTCTTGTCCTGTTGCTTGAATGATAAAATCGTTCCCAGCAATTCCATGAATAGCAGGTACAGAACCTGTATAAATAGAACTATGACCAATAGCTGTATAAGTAGGTATATAAGGAATATAGGTATTTTCGTTGCTAAAACCTTCGTTTAACATACGATTGAAACCTCCTGTAGAATATCTATCTTGGTAACGATATAAATAATCCCATCGCATTTGATCGACAACGATACCAACTACTAGTTTTGGACGGCTAACCTCTTGTTGCGCATATAGCGAAAGACCAGCAAATAATCCTAAAACACTTAAAAAAGTCTTATTAAATTTCATTTTAAAAATTTTACAATAGCAAATGTAACAATTAAATTTTGGGCTAAATTTAAATAATAATTAAAAAATTAGTAAATTAAACAAAATCATAAAAAAATAGAGTATGAGTGCAAAGCCTGTAGAAATAGTAGAAATTTTTGATGTTTCAATTGACAAAGTGTGGAATGCCTTAACAACAAAAGCTGCTTTTGATAAATGGTATTTTGATATTGAGAAGTTTGTTCCAGAAGTTGGATTTGAGTTTGAATTTTATGGCGGATCGTATTTACATCATTGTAAAATAGTAGAAGTAGAGCCGACTAAATTGTTAGCTTATACGTGGAAATATCCTGTCTACGAAGGAAATTCTATTGTTACATTTATTTTGGATGAATTAACAGATGAAATTGTTCCGCAAACAAAATTAACGCTGATTCATGAAGGAATTGAAACTTTTCCGCCTGATGATAAGAATTTTTCGCGCGAAAGTTTTGAAGCTGGTTGGACAGAAATTATCCGAATTAGTTTGAAAAATTATTTGGAAGGAAATTATGAAGAAGATTCGAAAGTAGAATAAATAAAAAAAGGAACTTCGTCAAGTTCCTTTTAATTTTTTTTACAGCTTATTATTTTTTGAATAATACTGTGATTCCTTCTTGATTTGGTAAAATCGGACGAGGATCTTCTGCTGTTACTATTCCTGCTTTTTCTTTTCTTAAATTCGCAACCCAAAATGGAATCCAAGAAATAGCCATCGTTGCAAAAAAGATGATACCCCAGAATCCGCATAAAGCGATTGTTAAGAATAATAAGAAACCTAAAAATTGAATCATGATTTTATTTTTATGTGATACAAACTTAGTAAATAAAATTTATAGAAATACTAACATTAATCACTTTTCTTTCATCAAACGATTTCTTAAATTTGTGAGATAAGTAAACAATATATAAATAATAAAAAATACCAAAATGGAATACAGAATTGAGAAAGACACCATGGGGGAAGTAAAAGTTCCTGCCAATAAATATTGGGGTGCTCAAACAGAACGTTCTCGTAACAACTTTAAAATTGGTCCTGCGGCTTCTATGCCTCACGAAATTGTAGAAGGTTTCGCTTATCTTAAGAAAGCTGCTGCTTATGCAAATGCTGAATTAGGTGTTTTACCTGTTGAAAAACGTGATGCTATTGCTGCTGTTTGTGACGAAATTTTAGCAGGAAAATTAGATGATCAATTTCCTTTAGTAATTTGGCAAACAGGTTCAGGAACTCAATCTAATATGAATGTTAATGAAGTTGTTGCTAATCGTGCGCAAGTTTTAGCTGGATTCAAAATTGGAGAAGGTGAACCAGTTCTTAAAGCGAATGACGACGTTAACAAATCTCAATCTTCTAATGATACTTTCCCAACAGGTATGCACATTGCTGCTTACAAAGCTGTTGTTGAAGTAACAATTCCAGGTGTTGAGCAATTACGTGATACGCTAGCTAAGAAAGCTGAAGAATTTAAATCTGTTGTAAAAATTGGTCGTACACACTTAATGGATGCAACGCCATTAACTTTAGGTCAAGAAATTTCTGGATATGTAGCACAATTAAACCACGGTTTAAAAGCTTTAAGAAATACATTAGAACATTTATCTGAAGTTGCTTTAGGTGGTACTGCTGTAGGTACAGGTCTTAACACGCCAGAAGGATACGATGTTTTAGTTGCTAAATACATTGCTGAATTTACAGGACATCCATTTGTAACAGCAGAAAATAAATTCGAAGCATTAGCTGCTCACGATGCAATCGTAGAAACTCACGGAGCTTTGAAACAATTAGCTGTTTCATTAAACAAAATTGCTAATGACGTTCGTATGTTAGCTTCTGGACCTCGTTCAGGTATCGGAGAAATTATCATTCCAGAAAACGAACCAGGGTCTTCTATCATGCCAGGTAAAGTAAATCCTACTCAATGTGAGGCTTTAACTATGGTTGCTGCTCAAGTTATGGGTAACGATGTTGCGATTACAATTGGAGGAACTCAAGGTCATTACGAATTGAATGTTTTCAAACCAGTTATGGCTGCAAACTTCTTGCAATCTGCACGTTTATTAGGAGATGCTTGTGTGTCTTTTGATGAGCATTGTGCACAAGGAATTGAACCAAATTACGCTCGTATTAAAGAATTAGTTGATAATTCATTAATGTTAGTTACAGCGCTTAATACAAAAATTGGTTACTACAAAGCTGCTGAAATTGCTCAAACAGCTCACAAAAATAACTCTACGTTAAAAGAAACTGCAATCGCATTAGGATATGTAACTGCGGAAGAATTTGACGAATGGGTGAAACCAGAAGATATGGTTGGTTCTTTGAAATAAGAAATTTTAAATCATTATATCACAGAGAGGTTACTTAGGTAACCTCTTTTTTTTGTTAAATTTATTTAAATTTGAGAAAAAGTTCCTTTCATAAGAGGAAAAATTGTAACTTTAGTAAAAGTTTAAAATTATGGCAACTGTTAAACTAAAAAAATACGAACAAATCATAAATGAAATCCCTGAAGTAAGAGATTTTACAAGTGTTTATTTTTACGTAAATCGTTATAATATTGATCAAAAATACATTCAATATCTTGATGAATTATCAACGCTAAAAGACGAAATAATCTCAAGTTGGTTAAATATCACAACGCGTACATACAGAAATTACAAAACAAAAGATGTATCTCTTAAAGACAATACAAAAGAGCATATTGTTTTATTGATTTCTTTATACAAGCATGGTTTGGAGGTTTTCAATACGAAAGATGATTTTGAGAAATGGTTAACAACGCCTAATGTTTTGTTAGATAAAAAATCACCAGCAGATTTTCTTGATACAGTTTCAGGTCTCAAATTTATCGATAATCGTTTAACTGCGATAGAGTACGGCGAAAACGTGTAATAATGTTAGTTTTCAATATTCGTAAAGCGAGATATTCAAAATCATTACAAGCTTCTGGAGTTGCCAACAGATGGAATAAAAATGATGAATTTGTTATTTACACAGGAAGTTCTCGTGCGCTCTCAACCTTAGAATTGGTGGTGCATCGAAGTTCTATTAGCATTGATAATTCGTACAAATTATTAGTGATAGAAATTGACTGCGAAGAAGATGAGATTTATGAAATTAAGAAGTCTAAATTACCTAAAAATTGGCAATCTGTAGAGGCTTATCCCGAGTTACAAGAAATTGGTTCTGTTTGGTATCAAGATTTTAAATATTTGGTTATGAAAGTTCCATCGTCAATTATTCCAAAAGAGTATAATTATTTAATAAATACAAAACATCCTGATTTTTCTTCAAAGGTTAAAATCAAAGAATTAGAAGATTATAATTGGGATGATCGTTTATTATAAAACAAAAAAATCGACTAAATATTTAGTCGATTTTTTTATGAATATTTTAGAGATTATTAAATCTTTTTATACTTTAACAATAAACTATTTGTTACAACACTTACACTACTCAAAGCCATTGCAGCACCAGCAATCATAGGATCTAACAAAAATCCATTAATTGGATAAAGGACTCCAGCAGCAATTGGAATTCCGATTACATTGTAAATAAATGCCCAAAATAAATTTTGATGAATTGTTTTGACAGTCTGCGTTGAAAGATTGATCGCATGATCGATTTTTGTCAAATCTCCTCCAATCAACGTAACTTCTGCCACATCAATCGCAATATCAGAACCATTACCCATTGCAATCGAAACATCTGCCTGAGCCAACGCTGCACTATCATTAATTCCATCACCAACCATTGCGACAACTTTTCCTTTTTGTTGCAAATCTTTGATAATATTCATTTTATCATTTGGCAAAGCATTTGCGACAACTTGATCAATTCCGACTTGTTTAGCAATCGCATTTGCCGAGAATTCGTTGTCACCAGTTACCATCCAAACTTCAATTCCTTTTTCATGAAAAGCTTTAATAGCTTCAACAGATGTTGTTTTTATTTCATCAGAAATTCCAATTAATCCCAAAACTTTTTCATCATTTCCAAAGAAAGAAGTGGTATAATTTTTAGTCGCAAAATCTTGAATAGCTTGTTTTACATTTTCATCAATTTGAATATTTAATTCAGTAATCCAACTTGTTTTTCCAACATAATAAGTGTCATTTAAAATATTAGCTTTCAATCCTTTTCCAGATATATCTTCAATTTTTAGTTCAGGTAAAATATCTTGTTTTCCAATATGTTCTGTAATCGCTTTTGCCAAAGGATGTTGCGAATTATTTTCGATTATATAAAGCACATTTTTAGCAGAATCATCAAACCAAATCAATTCTTGAACTTTCGGTTTTCCTTCGGTAATTGTTCCTGTTTTATCTAAAATAATTGTATCAATTTTCTTTGCTAATTCTAAACTTTCGGCATTTTTGATCAAAATTCCTTGTTCAGCACCTTTTCCCATTCCAACCATAATTGCAGTTGGGGTTGCTAAACCAAGCGCACAAGGACAAGCAATAACCAAAACGGTAATCATCGATAAAAGCGCCATTGTAAAAGCATTTTCTTGACCTACAACTAACCAAGTAATGAACGTTAGAATTGCAATAATAATTACAATCGGGACAAAAACACCTGCAATTTTGTCTACCAATTGTTGAACTGGCGCTTTACTTCCTTGTGCATTTTTAACCGATTGAATAATTTGAGCCAAAAGTGTATCATTCCCTACTTTCAAGGCTTTATATTGAATAGGAGAGTTTTGGTTTAAAGTTCCTGAAAAAACATTCGCATCAATTCCTTTTTCGACTGGAATTGGTTCTCCTGTCAATGAACTTTCATCGATAAAAGATTCTCCCGAAACAATAATTCCATCAACCGCAATTTTATCTCCAGGTTTTGCAACAATCAAATCACCAATTTGTACATCTTCAATTTTCACTTCAACCTGATTTCCATCTATTACAACTAATACAGTATTAGGTTGTAATCCGATTAATTTCTTGATCGCTTCGGAAGTATTTCCTTTCGCACGTTCTTCCATCAATTTACCAATCAAGATAAAAACGATGATTAAACCAGCAGCTTCAAAATAAGGATGCGCGTGCAAACCTTTGCTGTGCCAATATTCTGGAAATAATGTATTGAAAACACTAAAAATATAAGCAACACTAGTGCTTAGCGCGACTAAAGTGTCCATATTAGCCGATTTATTTTTCAATTGTTTCCAAGCACCTACGAAAAATTGTTGTCCAAAAATGAAAAGAATTGGCGTAGAAAATGCCCACATAATGTAATTTCCGTAAGGCATATCCATAAAAAACATTCCAACAATAAATAAAGGAACTCCAAAAATTAAAGCCCAAATTACTCTATTTTTCAGCGTTTTGTATTTTTCTTCGTGAAGTTGTTCTATTTCTTCATCTTGATTTTTAGACTCATCAATCACCAAATCATATCCAACTTCTACTAAAGCATTTTTCAAATTTTCTGGAGAAACAAGAGTAGGAATATACTCGATTTTTCCCATTCCATTTCCATAATTCACTTCTGCATTTACGACACCCAATTGACGATTAAGATTCGCTTGAGAACTACTCGCACACGAAGCACACGTCATATTGAGAACGGGATAAGATTTTTCCNNTTCGACAGAATCTATTTTGAAGTTATTTTGCTTTAAAGTTTCATAGATTTTAGGGGAAACTTTCCATAATTTTTTTGCCGAAACGTTAATCGTTTTAGCATCTAAATTCACAGTATATTCATCAAGATTTTCTATTTCAGAAAGTAATTTATTGATGAGTTCAACATCTTTTTCTGAATTCAAATTGATAATCGGTATAGTAAGTGTTTGTGCATTCATAACAGTAATTTTCTAGGACAAATTTCCAAAGATTATGGCGAGAAAGTATTATATAATTAGAAGTTAAAGTTACACTTTTTACCAATTGTTCAGCTTCTTCAGTTACTTTAAAATTATATTAAAACGTTTTACACCATCATTTTGTTGATAATACAAATAACCTTTGTGCGCTTCTATAATGTTTTTGGAAAGTGTTAAGCCAATTCCTGCACCATCTTTTCGAGTTGTATAAAAAGGTAAAAATATTTTGGAAATGATTTCTTCATCAATCAATTGTCCAGAATCTTGAATAATAATTTGCAATCGATTATCAGTTTGTTTCGATGAAATTTCAATAGATTTAGTTTCTACATTTTCTAATGAATAAATCGCATTTTTGATTAAGTTAATCAAAACTTGTTCAAATAAGATACGATCAATTTCAACTTCAATATTTTGTGGAATTAAATTCTGAAAAACAATATTTTTTTGATGAAATTCAGCCGAAAAAGATTGTTCAATTCCTTGGACAATTTCATATAAATTTTGAGTTGATTTAACAGGGTTTGGTAACATGGTCAATTGGCGATATTGCTCTACAAATGTCTGTAAATGCTGACTTCTATTCATAATTGTGTCTAAACTCAAACGAATATCATCATAATCATTCTTATCTAAATTGTCAGTTTCAAAATAAGTTTTTGTGGTATTTGCTAATGAATAAATCGGCGTCAAAGAATTGATAATTTCATGCGCAATGACTTTCATAATATTCATCCAAGCCTCTTTTTCAGTGGAATCAATCACACGTTGAATCGAATCGATAAAAATAATCGCATATTCATCATGCGCAATCAACGTTTTTGTGTTCTGAATCAGATAAGTTTGTCGCTCTTCATCATTAATTTGTATGTCAATTGTACTTTTAAAATCATCAAATTCTTTATTTTCTAAAGTTTCACAAAACTGTGGAATCAATTTTTTTAGATAATTCCACGAACTTGATTTTGGAACGCTAAATATTAGTTGAAAATGATGATTGATAAATATAATTTTTCGATCATTTTCTTCTTTTTTAAGAATCAAAAAACCAAACGGAACGGCATTCAATAATTGATGATAAATGATTTCTTTAGACGAATTTAAAACGTGTTCTTCTTTAATTTTATGATATAATTTTAATGCAGAATTGTCTTTTTTATATTGATTTTGATTAATATTTAAGCTAAAGTCATTGTACAATAAAGCATCTATAATTTTCTGATTTTTAGAAAGATAATTTTTAGAAAAATGAATTATTTCCGTAATCGAAACAATTGTAATAATACATACAAATGTAAATGAAAACCAATAATTTTTGATTCCAATAAAAGCCAACATAAACAAAACAAATGCTAAAAAAAGTATTCTGAATACTAACTGAAAAATAAGAGAATTGCGTTTCATTATTTATAATTCGTAATGTTATATTTTTCTAATTTTCGATATAAAGCAGCACGAGAAACACCTAAATTTTCGGCTGTTTTACTAATATTTCCTTCAAAAAAATGTAAACGTTCTACAATTTTATTTCGCTCTATTTCGTTCAAATTATTTGAATTATCTGTAATTTTTTGAGGAATAAATGTTGTGAAACCTAAATTTTCAATCGTAATTTCATTTTCTTCAGCCAAAATAACCGCACGTTCAATTCTATTTTGCAATTCTCGAATGTTTCCGTTCCAATCGTAGTTTTCTAATTGATACAAAATTTGTTCATTAATAACTGGTTTTTCGACCTCATATTTATCAGCATAAAGTTCTAAAAAATAATCAATCAAAGGTTTAATATCTTCTTTTCGTTCACTAAGATTCGGCATTGTAACCGAAATTGTATTGATTCGATAATATAAATCTTCTCTAAAATGACCTTCTTTTACTGAATTTTCAAGATTCACATTCGTAGCAACAATTATACGAACATCAACTTTTCTTGGTGAACTTTCTCCCAAACGAATAATTTCTTTATTCTGAATGACTTGCAAAAGTTTTGCTTGCAAATGATTTGGTAAATTTCCAATTTCATCTAAAAAAATCGTTCCATTATTTGCAGCTTCAAATCGACCAATTGTATCTTCTTTCGCATCGGTAAACGCACCTTTTTTATATCCAAACAACTCACTTTCAAATAAATTCTCATTCAAAGAACCTAAATCAACATGAATAAATTTTTCATTATTTCGAGTAGAATTTTCGTGAATTGATTTTGCCAAAATTGATTTACCTGTTCCATTTTCACCTAAAATTAAGATTGTTGCATCAGTTTTTGCAATTTTATTGGTGATTTTATACACTTTTTCGATACTCGGAGAATTTCCATAAAAAAACTTATTTTCTTTCGATTCTTTTATTTGCTTCGATTTTCTACGCTGTTTTATCTCTTCTTTTATAAGATCAACCAACTTATCATTATCCCAAGGTTTTAAAATATAATCAATCGCACCCAATTTTAAACCTTCAACTGCAGTTTCTACACTTCCATAGGAAGTCATCAAAATTACTTTCGTTTTTGGTTGCGCATGTTGAATCTCTTTCAGCCAAAAAATTCCTTCTTTTCCATCTTCATAACCTGTTCTAAAATTCATGTCCATTAAAACAACATCAATTTCATTTTCTACCAAGATTTGTGGAATCTTTTTAGGATCAGAACAAGTGATAATAGTTTCGAATTGACGTTTCAAAAGTAGACGACTTGCAATTAATATTTCTTCTTGATCGTCTAAAATCAGTATAGTGGCTAAAGTTTTCTTCATATTCAGTTTTGTCATGTGTCCGTTTCTGAACAAATAAGTGTTCGCTTTCGGACAGTCTATTTTTTATATAATTTTTTAAAAGAATTGATTTCAACGCTTTAAGAAATTATAAATTTTAGGCACATTTATTACGTATTGATAATTAGTAAAATAACCATAAATAAACGGCTGTTTGGTAAATTTAATAAATAATGGATACGAAAATCAATCAAAAAAATAAAAAATATAAACGCCTCGGAATAATTGCTGCAACGACCATTATTTTAGGTGGTTCGAGTTTTTATTTGATGAATCCACCGCGAACTTTAACTGTAAGTGCAAATGAATTGATGATAAAAGACGTTTCTGAAGATTATTTTGAAGATTTTGTTGTTTTTCAGGCACAAATAGAACCAATTAATTCAATCTTTATCAATGTGATAGAAGGTGGTTCTGTTCAAGAAATATTTGTAGAAAATGGAGAAATGGTCACAAAAGGTTTGCCAATTGCACGATTATACAATCCGAATACGGAACTTAATTTTTTGACACAAGAAACGGCAATTATCGAGCAAATGAATCAATTAAATGTTGCAAAATTATCTATTCGGAATCAAGAATTGGATCTATCAAAGGATTTTGTAGGAATTGAACACGATTTTAATCAATCAAAATTAGATTATGAATTGAACCAAAAACTGTATGATAGGGAAGTGTTAGCGAAAAATGAATGGGAAAATACAAAGGAAAAAATGCGCTACCAGCAAGAACGAAAAGCAATTATTCAGAAAAGTTTGGTTAAGGAACGTGAATCAAATTCGATTCAATTAAAACAAATTAATGAAGCTTTATCTATCATGCAAAAAAGTTTGGTAACACTTCGAAAAAACAAACAAAATTTTTTGGTTCTAGCGCCTGAAACTGGTCGTTTAAGCTCTTTTGAAGCGACATTAGGACAATCAATAGAAGCAGGAAAAAGTATTGGAAAAGTGGATATTCTAAGCGGATATAAATTAGTTGCAATGGTAGATGAATATTATTTGGATCGAATACAGGAAAATCAATATGGACAAATCGAAATTAAAGGAAAAATCATAAAAGTAAAAGTGACTAAGATTTCTCCAGAAATAAAAAGTGGAAAATTTAAAACAGAATTAGAATTTATTGATAAAATTCCTGAAAATTTACAAGAAGGTTTATCCGTAGGAGTAAAGTTGATTTTATCCGAAAAAGAAAAGAAATTAGTTATTCCGAAAGGATCCTTTTATACAACGACACAAGGGAAGTGGATTTTTGTTATCAATAACGATAAAGCAATACGTAGAAAAATTGAATTAGGTAGAGAAAATCCGAGTGTTTACGAAGTGATTTCAGGATTAAAAACAAATGAAAAAGTAATTATTTCGAATTACGAAGATTATAAAGAAGTACAAGAATTAACAATAAAAAAATAACATCATGATTAAAATAGAAAACTTATCAAAAATATTTATTACAGAAGATGTTCAAACAAAAGCTTTGAATGGGATTAATTTAACAATCAATTCTGGAGAATTTATTTCCATCATGGGACCTTCGGGTTGTGGAAAATCTACATTATTGAATATTATTGGATTATTGGATTCTTTCAATGGAGGAAGTTATGCGTTGAATAATCTTGAAATGTCTAATGCAAACGAATCGAAACGTTCTCAAGTTAGAAAAGAAAATATAGGATTTATTTTCCAAAATTTCAACTTAATTGATGAATTATCAGTTTATGATAACATCGAATTGCCTTTGATTTATTCTAAAGTTTCGAGCTCAGAACGAAAAAAACGAGTACAAGAAATTGCAGAAAAATTAAATATTGTTCATCGTTTACAACATTATCCACAGCAACTTTCTGGTGGTCAACAACAACGTGTTGCAGTTGCAAGAGCCTTGGTGATTAATCCTAAAATAATTTTGGCTGATGAACCAACAGGAAATTTGGATAGTATCAATGGAAATGAAGTGATGGAGCTTTTGACCGATTTACATGCGCAAGGTTCTACAATTTTGATGGTAACGCATTCAGCTCATGACGCGGCTTATTCTGATAAAATTATTACCATGAAAGATGGTGAAATTCTTTCTGAAAAAATGAATCAGAAAAATGTAAATGTTTTTGAGAAAACTAAAATTTAAATTGACAAACCATGAAAAATTATATTCTTCTATTGTTCAATTTGACAACAATCTTATTGAATGCTCAAGTTACAGAATCAAGAAATATTGAAAATTTTAACGAAATTATAGGTAAATCAGGCGTAAATATCAATTATTATAACTCAGATTCTCCAAAAGTAATTGTCGAGACAGATAAAAAAGAAAATTTAAATTACATTATTACAAGTACAAAAAATAATGTTTTAGAAGTTTATATAGATACTAAAAACCAACCAAATGTTACAATTTCAAAGATTGATATAAGTGTTTATGGTATAGCTTTAGAAAAGATTTCGATGACTTCTGGCTCAAAAATTTCGTTTGAAGATAATTTTAAATCAAATGTATTGAGAATTAAAGAAACTTCAGGAGCACAAATCGTTTTTAAATCTCTAAAAACCGATCATTTAGAGATTGATTTGTCGTCTGGTGCTCAATTGAATGGAAATATCACCTCTAAAACTATAACTTCTAAAATGAGTTCTGGATCTATTTGGGAATCAAAAATCAATTCAGAAAATACAACGATTAATATCTCAAATGGAGCAATAGTTTCTTTAAAAGGAGAAACTAAACAATTAGATATAAAGGCGACAAGTGGATCCATTTCAGACTTGAAAAAACTGAATGCAACAAGAGCAAATTTGATAGCAAATAATGCTTCTTCAATTACAAGTTGGGTTTCAGAAAAACTTTTAGTAGATGCAAATACGGCTAGTAAAATTACGATAAAAGGTTTACCAACTGATATAACAATTCAGCGTGATAAGCTTTCTAAAGTTTTGAATGAAAATGGTGATTCTTATTAATTCGAAAAAAATAATATAATCGATGCTAAAAAATTGGTTTAAAATATATTTAAGAAATACGATCAAGAACAAAGGGTTTACATTTCTTACAATTCTTGGTTTAGCTATCGGAATTGCTGGTGTTATTTTTTCGACTTTATATTGGAAAGATGAAACGAGTTACGATAAATGGAATCCAAATATTGATCGCGTATTTGAAACATTAACTGTATTTCAAAAAGGTGGTGAAACTTGGCCTACAAGTGTTGAACCTTTGCCTCGTTACTTAAAAGAAAAATCAGATAAGATAGAAAGTTATTGCTGGTTTGAAGGTTGGTATGGACAAGAAACTTTTTACGTAGATAATAAAAAAGTTTATGTTACTGGAATTACTAGTACAGATCAGAATTTTTTTGATTTTATTCCATTCAAGTTTGTAAAAGGAAGTGTAGATGATTTTCGAAAAAATAGATATGGTGTTGCATTAGAAGAAAAAGAAGCAGCTAAAATTTTTGGTACTGAAAATCCTGTTGGAAAAACTTTGACAACTTTTGATGGTAGAAAAATGCCTATTTATGGAGTTTTTAAAACAAACAAGTATACTAGTTTTCAACCTAAAATGGTTATTTCAAATATCTATACGCGTTTAGAAGACACAAAAGATCAATGGGGTAATTATGGTTCTGGATTATTTATCAAATTAAAAAATACTGCTGATAAAGAAGAAGTTGAAAAATTAGGAACACAACTTTTTTATGAAAATAATACTTTAAAAAATGCAAAAAACGAAGGGATACCTGTAAAAGAATTTGTAAAGATTTATGAACCAGTAACAGTAAAGTTTCAATCATTAAACGACTCAAGATTAAATGCAAAATTTTCTCGATTACCAGAAGGAATGGGAAACAAACTATTCTTACAAATCAATTTAGGGTTATCTTATTTAATCTTAATCTTATCGATTATCAATTATATAAATCTTTCGACTGCACAAGCAATTAGAAGAGCGAAAGAAGTTGGAATAAGAAAAGTTGTTGGTGCTACAAAAAGAAATATTGTTTTACAATTTATCATAGAAACTACAATAACTACAGTTTTGTCATTTATTGTTGCATTAGCTTTTGTTGAAGTTTTTTTGCCTACATATAATCAATTAATTGATAAAAATTTAGAATTGTATATTACTTCGTTTATTCCATATTTGATTGTAATTTTTGTAATCGTAGTTGTTATTGCTGGAATTTTTCCTGCTATTTATGTTTCAAATTTTAAAGAACTGAACGTTTTAAAAGGTAATTTTTCAAGAAGTAAAAATGGAATTTGGTTACGAAATGGAATGTTGATTTTACAATTTTCAATTGCTACATTCTTTATTGTAGCAGGAACTCTTGTTATTCAACAAATGAATTACATTTCAAAAAAAGATTTAGGTTTCTCAGGTAATCAAGTAATCAGTATTCCATTTAAAAGACAAGATTTAGCTGATAAAAAGTTTGATTTTTATAACAGTTTCAAACAAGATTTACTAAAAATTAAAGGTGTACAAGCTGTAAATGCTACTGCATTCAAGTTTGGTTCTCTTGGAGCTATGTCTAATACAAGTTTTCGAGTAAAAGAAAAACAATTGGTGACAGATAATATGGGAATTGATTTTGGTTTTTTGGATATGATGAAAATTCAATTGAAAGAAGGAAGAGATTTAAATCCAATGATTTCGTCCGATACAATTTCGAATGTATTAATAAATGAAACCGCGAAAAAATATTTTGGAGAAACGTTGAAACTGAATGATGAATTTGAATGGAATGGACAAAAATTGAAGCTTATTGGTGTAACAAAAGATTTCAATTTAGGAGAACCGCAAAATAAAATACGACCAATGATGTTTTTCCATTTTAAAGTTGTTGATTGGTTATCGTACAATTTACAAGATGTTTTGGTTAAGGTAGATACTGATAATACAAAACAGACCATAGATAATATCGAGAAGTTTTGGAAAGCTAAAGTTGATCAAGATTATCCTTTCGAATATGAATTTGTAGACAAACAGTTTGCGCGTTCGTATGAAAATTACACAAAACAAGAAAAGATGTTCAAGATCTTAAATGTTATTGTGATAACAATCGCATTATTTGGATTGTTTGCGCTTTCGTCATACACAATCGAACGTAAATACAAAGAAATAGCCATTCGTAAAGTTTTAGGCGCAGAAACGTCTTCTTTACTACGAATTTTATCCAAACAATATATCTATTTCGCATTCATAGGTTTTGCTCTTGCGATTTTACCAAGTTATTTTCTGATGCAAAAATGGTTAGAAAACTTTGCTTATCGCATTGATATTTCAATCTGGATTTATGTATTTGCTTTCATTTTATTATTGAGTTTAACCTTAATTGTTGTTTTAATAAAAGCTTATTCTGCTACTCGAATCAATAGTTTAAATTATCTGAAATACGAATAAATATGCTTAATAATTGGCTTAAAATATATTTTAGAAATACAATCAAGAACAAAGGATTTACATTTCTTACGATTCTTGGCTTGGCAATCGGAATTGCTGGTGTCATTTTTTCGACCTTGTATTGGAAAGATGAAACGAGTTACGATCAATGGAATCCTGAAAAAGATAGAATTTTTGAATTAATCACATTTTTAAAACCTGACTTACAAATAGCTTCTACAACTGGTCCAATGGCGGAGTTGGTAAAAGAAAAATCGGATAAAATTGAAGAAACTTTGTTCTATCAACCTGGTTATTCATCAGAACTTTATATCATTAATCAGAAGAAAGAATTATTAAATAAAATTGCAATCACAGGGAATAATTTCTTCGATTTTTTTCCATTTGATTTTGTCCAAGGAAATAAAGAACAATTCAAGAATAATAGAAATGCAGTTGCGATTGAAGAGCAAGAAGCAAAACGAATTTTTGGAAATGAAAATCCTATCAATAAACAAATCAAAAATCTTAATGGAGAAATTTTAACCATTTATGGTGTTTATCAATTGAAAAATAATTCAGGGTTTTTACCTAAATATGTAATTTCTTCACCAAATCTCAATATTGATGATTGGAATAATTTTACCTATGCTTTATTGATTAAATTAAAAAATCCTAATGATAAAGAAGTTGTAGAAAAATCTATTAATAAGATTTATTATGAAAATATTGTACAGAGATATGCTAAATTAAGAGGAATTTCTGTCGATGAATACATTAAAACATCGGGGTTAACGAAAGGATATTTACAACCAATAACAGATAGTCGTTTGAAAGCAGAAGTGACAGGATTTCCAGAAGACAAAGGAAATCTTAATTTCCTGAAAATTAATCTGGGTTTGTCAATTCTAATTTTATTGCTTTCAATTATCAATTACATCAATCTTTCGATAGCACAAACTATTCGTCGCGCGAAAGAGGTTGGAATCCGAAAAGTTTTAGGAGCTTCAAAGCAAAATGTCATTTGGCAATTTTTGTTCGAAACTGCGATTACAACGTTTTTTTCTGTTCTTTTAGCACTTACATTGGTAGAAATAGGATTGTCAAGTTATAATATATTGATTAATAAAAATTTATCAATTAATCTCATTGAATTTGTTCCTTATCTAGTTTTAATTTTTTTAATCGTTATTCTTTTTGCCGGTATTTTTCCTGCGATTTATGTTTCAAATTTTAAAGAATTGAATGTTTTGAAAGGGAATTTCTCAAGAAGCAAAAATGGAATTTGGATTAGAAATTTGATGTTAATTATTCAGTTTACAATTGCTACTTTCTTTATTGTTGCTGGAAGTTTAGTGACAGAACAAGTAAATTATATGAGTAAAAAAGATCTTGGTTTTTCTGGTGATCAAATTATAAATCTTACGTTGAGAAGATATGATTTAGGAGAAAAACGTTTAGATTTTTATAAAGTAATCAAACAAGATTTATTGAAGATAAAAGGAGTGAAAAATGTAAATGCTACAGCATTTAAGTTTGGAAATAATGCAATGAATTCTTCTACAATGAGATTTCAGGATAAAAGTATTCAAATTCAAAATGTTCCAGTTGATTACAATTTCTTATCAATGATGAAAGTTAAGCTGAAAAACGGAAGAGATTTCAATTCAAAAATCACTTCAGATATGGTTAATAACATCATTTTGAACGAAACAGCGATGAATGAATTAGGAAATTTATCAATTGGAGATCAAGTTGATTGGAACGAATATAAGTTTAATATTATTGGAGTTGTAAAAGATTTCAATATTGGTAGTCCAGAAAATAAAATTCCTCCAATGATGCTTATCAACGTAAATACAGTCGATTGGTTGCAAAATAATCTTAGTCAAATTTATATCAAAGTTGATGCAGAAAATACAAGCGAAACAATTGCTGCAATCGAGAAGTTTTGGAAAGCCAAAGTTGATCAAGATTATCCGTTCGAATATGAATTTATCGACAAACAGTTTGCACGTTCGTATGAAAATTACACAAAACAAGAAAAAATGTTCAAGATATTGAATGTTATTGTGATAACAATCGCATTATTTGGATTGTTTGCACTTTCTTCATACACAATCGAACGTAAATACAAAGAAATCGCCATTCGAAAAGTTTTAGGCGCAGAAACATCTTCTTTACTACGAATTTTATCAAAACAATACATCTATTTCGCATTTATAGGTTTTGCACTTGCAATTTTACCAAGTTATTTTTTGATGCAAAAATGGTTAGAAAACTTTGCTTATCGCATTGATATCTCAATCTGGATTTATGTGTTTGCTTTTGTTTTATTATTGAGTTTAACCTTAATTGTTGTTTTAATAAAAGCTTATTCTGCTACTCGAATCAATAGTTTAAATTACCTGAAATACGAATAATTCTCTGTTTATGAATGCTAAATATTTTTTATTAATGGTTGTGCTTTTCTCATTTTTGGGAAAAGCGCAAAACCTAACGTTAGAAGATTGTTTGAATTTAGGGAGAGAAAATCAACCTGATTTTAAAATTCAGTCGATAAAAATTGATCAAAAAGTGAAAACAAAACGTTCTTTTGCTTCGCAATTTTTACCAACTATTGATGCTTCAGTTTCTCATGCATATAATTTTGGTTCATCAATTGACCCTTCAACTAACACAAGAGAACCTTCTAATATTCAATCAGATAATTTATCAATTAATGCTCAAATTAATTTGTTTGATTTTTCTAAATTAAATCAAACAACAATTCAAAACTATGATATCGAATTAGAAAAACTTGAATTGAAAACAATTCAAAATCAATATGATTTGTTGGTTTTAGAAAAATATATGGCGGTTTTGGCTTTGCAAGAATGGCAAAATGTTTTGAAATCTCAAATGGAAAATTCTCAGATACAATTTGTTCGAATTTCGAAAGAAGTAAAAGAAGGGAAGCGTCCGAAAAGTGATTTTTATGATATTCAAGTTATCGTTCTTCAAGAACAAAATGATTTAGAAAAATCTAAACATGATGAAATTATAAGTAAAACTGAATTGATTCAATTACTGAATATTACAAGTGTTTCACCAGAAAATATGGTGTTACAACAACCTTTATTAGATGAAATAAATCTGAATGAATTCAATTTTTCAACTTATCCATCTATTGAAAAATTTGAGTTGAATACAAAGAAAATCAATGAAGAATATAAGCAGTTATTTGGGAAATATGTACCAAGTTTATTTTTAAATTATTCATACGGAACTTTTTATGCGCAGAAAATTAAGAGTTTAGCAGATACAAATTTTCAATTTGGAAATCAATTAAAAGACAACAAAAGCCAATATATTGGATTGAATCTTTCTATTCCGATTTATTCGAGAGGAAATACAGCGCAACAACGTGAATTGAAAAAAATTGAATTGCAATTGAATGAAGCGCAAAAAAATAAAGAAGAAAAACGTTTAAATGATTTGGTCAATCTTGAATTAAAAAAACTGAATTTATTGGAAGATTTGACGAAATCTTTAATTGAAATTGTAAAAGCTTCTGAACAATCTTTTCAAACTACAGAAACAAAATATAAGTTTGATAAAGTTGATGCTTCGGTTTACAAATCGTCTAAAAATCAAGTATTGCAATCAAAATACAATGAACTCAATAATAATTTGAGTCAAGTATTTATTCAAAATCAATTAAAAATTTTAGTTGATAATTAAACTATCCAGAACAAAAAACGACTCAATTTATTGAGTCGTTTTGCTATTTATAAGTTGTTATTTATTTGGTAATTGCGGTGGACGCATTTTGTATTGATTCTGTTTCAAACTCATCAAAAAAGCTTCTAACGCATCCATTTCCGAAGCAGTTAAATTCAATTTCTGAACTAACTCTGTTGTTTTTGGAAATAATGAATCATTTTTCTGTTTTTCATTTGGTTGAAAATGAAACATTCCGGCATTGTACATATTGATTACGCCACGAATTGTAGGGAAAAGTCCGTTGTGCATATAAGGTGCATTTTGAGGAACTTCTCGTAATGAAGGTGTTTTGAATTCACCAACATTTTTAGCCAATTTAGTTGTATTGTATAAACCTAAATCTTCGTATTCTCGACCATAATATGTCAAACCAATATTATGAAATTTATTATCCGAAAAATACGCTGTATTATGACAATTGATGCAACGCGCTTTTGTGCGGAAAAGATGTAAACCTTCAATTTCTTGATCAGTTAATTCATCCGATTTTCCTGCAATAAATTTATCAAATCTATTTTTTGGAGATAAAATTGTACGTTCAAAGGTTGCAATCGCTTTTGTAATACGGTCATTCGTTACTTTTTCGTCTCCAAAAGCGGCTTTAAATAATTCTTTGTAACCATTAATTTCAGCAATTCTTTTTGTTGCAAAATCAATGTGATGATTCATTTCTTTTTTATCACGTATCGGAAATTCAGCTTGTTCTTCCAATGTTTTTGCACGACCATCCCAAAACATTACTTTTGAGTAAGCAACATTCATCAAACTCGGCGAATTACGCGCTCCCAATTGACGATCTTCACCATAAGGCACACGACGACCATCGCCCCAATTCAACTCAGGATCGTGGCAATTTGCACAAGAAATTTGATTTGAATTTGATAAACGAGGATCAAAAAATAAGGATTTTCCTAACTCAGCTTTCTCTTTAGAATATGGATTATCTTTAGGAAAAGGAACTTCGCCTAATGTACCAATATCTTCAAAACCATCTTTCAAAACACTTTCGTCCACAGTTGGTTTTGGCCATTTTGACTGATCTCCGCTACTATACAATGTACGTAATTCGGTAACTGTATAACCTTGATCGATTATTTTGTTACTGTTAAACGCATAAAATAGAGTAGTCGCACCAAATGCAACGATTGGAAGCATTTTTTTCATCTTCATTCTAATAATTTAATTGAATTCCGAAATTCATTAAATACGTATTATCTGTATTGATTTCGGAAAAATTGCTCTTATTTGTTGCAAATATACCTTTTAACTGCGTATATAGTTCGATAGTTTTGTAGTTTTTTACCGGTAAAATATAACGAATGGACGTTGAAGCATCAAAATGATTGGTTGTATTGTACGCATAATCATAAGCCGCAACATTGTTGTAAAAAGTATCTTCGTTGATTCCAGTCATTTTTGTATAATCAAAATAAGAATCCAACAATGCATAATAATTAAAAGCTAAACCGACATTTAATTTCGAATTATTCTTCAACATCAAATCTTTATTTCCATAAATACCAACATCCAACGATTTAATTTTCATGTCGTAAATCGCTAAAGCATCATAATATTTGTTCTGATTATAGCTTGTTTTGAAACCAAGAAAATAATTCATTTTTGTAAGATCACGATTTGCTAAATTAACATCTAAAATTAGATTTTGTAAGCGATTTTGATAATTCATTCCGCCAATAGAAACATCGTAATTTTCGCCATCTTTTCTCGAAAAATCTAAACGTGCATTGATTGTATTGTTATCAAATTTTGTCATAAAATTCGCATAAGCAAAATGCTCGTTGGTATCCCAAACATAGATAAAGAACTTATCTTCTTTGGTTTTGCTATCATACATTCGCTGTTGATTTTCTTGGTAATTGTAACCTAAAATCAACCTTGTATTGTCTGAACTAAATTGATATCCACCACCGATTTTTGAAATGATATTTCGTGTAAAATATTCGTAGATTGTTTTTTCGTTATTAATTGAATTTCTCAATGGGTTATTAATTTCGCGACCATAACCTGCCATGTAACGCAAATAGGTACTCGAATTTTCTTCTACATCTTGATTTCTACCTTTATACTTTAGACTATAATCTTTATCTTTTCGACCATATGCACCCAAAACAAAAATCTGATGTCCATCAAAAATTTGATAACCAACTTGAATTTCTCCAACCAATTGATTGTTTTTAATCTCTGGACGAGGATCTAATTTACGCGCCATTTTGTTGACATTCAATTCGGCTTTAGCAGCTAATGTTAAGTTTCCAAAATTTTTCGAAACTCCACCACGAATCAAATATTGTTGATTATCCCAATCTGCTGCACGCGGAACGTAGAAATATTGAGGAGAAAGCACTTGTTGTTCATCTGTACGCTCGTCAGAAAGATTCCATGATAAATTTTTTTCATTGAATTTCTGTAGGTCAATCATTCCAAAAATTCTAAAACCATTTTCTGTTGTGTACAAACCTTCGCTCAAAAAACCATAACGATTTGTTTCTTCGGCTGTTTGTTTACGCGCAAATTGATTGTTTTTATGACTGAAATAAATTCCAGTATGCGTATAATCTTTAATCGGTAAAGAATGTGTCGCAACAGGTAATTGCCAATTTAAATCCTTTATAACTTGTTCAGCTTCGTTAGAAGTTACTTTTATCGAATCATTTTCTTGTGCAAATGATGTACTTCCGAAAAGTAAACACGCAAAAGAAACAATTTTCAACAATTTGTTATCGTATGTTGTTAAATCAATTGATTTCATGTTTTTTTAATTTCTATTGCGCAAAAATCTTTGGTTCAGCTTTGATGTTTACAAAATCGTTTGTAGAATTGTTTGTATCCTTCAAAATTATACGACCATTAATTGTTTTTTGAGTTTTACGAATAATGGATGTTGATGTATAAGAACCCGCTGTTAAATAAGCATAACCAGCATCTTGTTTATTTTGTAGTTTTTTAGGAACCAATTTAGTTCCCATATCTTGAGTTGTTTCTACAGCATCTAAAATAAAATCATTCGGCAATTGTAAATATTGATACGTTGTTTTATTTGACGGATTTTTTACCTTACCAAAACCATTTATTTCATTTTCATCAGCTCTAAAAAGAATATAAGCTTGACGACCTAAATTGTCTAATAATAAATCTTTATTTCCATTTGCCCACCACACAATATCTAAATCGGGAACAGCAGGATTTTGAATATCATACGAATATTGAGAACCTAAATAACTCGTCATATTTACCTCAAAATCGGCGTTTGATAAGTCGACCGTTAACTCTGGTTTTAGAATTTCGATCACTTTACCATTTGCATCGGTATAATTTCCTTTATGATTTATCGCCGTTTGCGCAATTGTTATACTTTGACCTGGTTGAACTGGATAAGTCGTTCCATTTCCTGGAATACGAACCGCATTCGAAACATAAACATAGCCCGTATTCGCTTCAGCACCTTTTGTATTTCCTTCACCTTTGGACCAATCTAATTGCCCATTTGCTTGAGAATATGATTGAGATTCGACTGTATTAGCACCAAATAATTGCGCAAAAATTAAACCATCTGCATAAATTACTTCATTCGAATTGTTGTAAATCTCAATAAATTGATCTCTAAACAAAGCGCCTTCTTTGATATCAGAACCTCCGTAATAGATTTGTTTTAAAATTAAACCACCAATTATTTTAGCCGAATTCAACTCGATAGCAATTGAAATATTTGAAGAATTTACACTCACATTTTGCGCAGATCCATTAAATTCAATATTATCTTCTGTTCCAGCATCATATCCAAATAAAGTTTCAAACTCTGTTGGAGTCAAGGAAAAACTAACATTCACTGAATATGTTCCTGGAATTAATTGAGGAAAAACCGCTTCACCATTACTGTTGGTAACTGCTTCATACGTCATTCCTGTTTGTGTATTTTTAAGAATTGTTTTTGCATTTACAGGTAATTTTGAAGCATCAAAATCACTATCAAAAGTAACCTTTGTTGTAAATGTAACGGGTTGAACCGCTGAATTTCCAAAATCATCATCAGAACAAGAATTAAATAATAAACTTGCTAAAATAGGAGTGAGAAGTATATATTTTTTTAACATAATAATCTTTTTTGATCTTGTTTAGAATTAGAAAGTATATTCAATTTTACCTCCCAATGAAAATTTTGCTATTTTTGAAACAATTCTTTCACCAGAATCGTTGATATAAGTAGGTTTTAAGCCTAAAACATTTGTTGTATAAACAGATACTTTGAATCCATTTAAGAAATCTTTGGAAATACGTAAATGGAAATTATGCAATGAATTTTGTAATTCTGCTAATGTTTTTTGTGGCGCTTTAATCAAATGTCCGTACAAATCTGTATTTCCTTGATCTTCGACAGGAATTGCATGATAAACAGAATTTTCATCCAAATATCCTATTGGATTTCTATTGTTGTATTTATCATGATTTTGAATAAAAATGTGTTCTGTACGAAGAGATAAAATCAATCCAACTTTTTTCAAATGATAATTAAAATTTGTTCCAAACATTAAAGCTTCATCATTCGATTTTGGATTATAATAGACAGCATATTTTTCTTTTGCTAAAACATTTGTAGA
Source organism: Empedobacter sp. UBA6745 (assembly GCF_002453775.1). Taxonomy (NCBI): domain Bacteria; kingdom Pseudomonadati; phylum Bacteroidota; class Flavobacteriia; order Flavobacteriales; family Weeksellaceae; genus Empedobacter; species Empedobacter sp. UBA6745. The sequence continues at coordinate 159,210 of NZ_DKHL01000046.1, read as the reverse complement.
AGCTTCATATTCATAAACAGGCTTATTATTTGTTGTTTTTGTGTACGAACCATTCACCGAAATATCTAAATTTAAAGGTTTGATTCGGTTAAAATTCATAAACATTTCGATACCTTTATCCTTCGATTCTAAGTTATTTTCTAAAGTATTATAAATAATTTGATAAGCTTCTTTTCCAGTTACAGAATAGGTTGGAGTAGAAGTAGACGTGTCCACACTAATTGTAGAACCTTCTAAAGTTGCTGCATGATAAACTTTTGAAATACCATCTTTCAATTGATTATAATATCCTGTTACATTTAATGATCCGAAAGGCAAATTAACATCAAAACCTATTTCTGAATTGTAAGATCTACTTGGTTTCAAATTTAAATTATTTCCTTCCAAAAGAAACGTTTCAATCCAGCCATATTGCTTATTATTGACATAATAAATTCCGTCTCCCAACAAACGATCGTAAATTCGATCTCCCGTAAATAGTTGATTCAACGAAGGTGCTTTAGAAGCAATTCCGTATCCACCACGAATTCTAAACACTTTATTGAACGCGTAAGATGTATTTATACGCGGTTGAAATGTGTTATTTCCATATTGATTATCGAATCTAAAACCTAAATCTAACTTGAAAACATTATCATTTTCGCCAAATTTCACAATTCTATCTTCTGCATAAACAGACAATTGCCATTGCGTTTTGGTGTTTTTGAAATTATAATCACGATAACCCAAACCACCTTTTGCTCCACTTAATGTATAATAATTAGGCGTTGTATTTTCGTCCGTATATGTTCCGCGACCTTTGTTAGAGCTTGATCGAGAAGATAAACCAACAGAAAAAGTATGGTTCCAATTGTTTTTAGATTCGTAATTTTTTACACCTTCTATATTTAAGAAAGTAGACATCGGAATTCCTTCTACATTTTTGACAAATGTATATTGATTTGGTAAAAATATCGCATCCGAAATTCCATTTTCCGTAGAAGTTGTGACCGCAGCAGTTGCGACATTATTCCAACGTTCTTCTTTCGAATTTTGCTTCTCATAATTGATGTTTGCGTCAACATTTAAAGCATCAATCCAATCTTTTTTCAAGTTCCATTTCAGATTATTAGATAATCGAATCGTGAACTTATCATTCTTTATTTTAGGATCCGAAATATCATCTGGATCATATTTTATTTTATCATTATTGATTGCAAAACTTCCTTCTAAAGTATTAACCAATGTATTGATTTTGTTCGATGATTTCCACGCAGCATTTGTTGTAATACGATTATAGGATTTCAAATTATCGCGAACATCTTCATTAGAAGCCAAATAATTCCCCGACAAACTCAAGAAATTTCTATCATTAAGCTTGAAACCTTTTGATATATTATATTCTGTTGTCGCATCTAACATCGAAATAGAAGCGCGTAGGGGAGTTGAACCAACTTTAGAATTGATAATGATTAGTCCTGAAGTTAAATCACCATATTTTGCAGGAGCAATTCCTTGAATAATTTTTACTTCATCGATATTAGCCGTTGTAATTTGACGCAAATCGACACCATAGCTTGGATTGTTAAAATCATTGAAACCACCACCATTTAAAGAGGTAAACGCTTGCATATTTTCATTGTTTGAAATTGGAATATCATTGACTACAATCGACGTCCCAAACGCTTTATTCTGAAAATAATCTTTGCGATCACTATTTGTATTACTTGACAAACTTCCTGATAATCCCAAATTATTTGAAGAAATCGCAGTTCTAAAAACAACATTTTTGAATTCGTTGTTGTTAAAATCCATTGTAACTTGTCCTGGTAATTGTTGCAAAACTTCGTTTAACGAAAACGCTTGCACATTTTCTATTGCTTCTTTACCAAGCGTAATTTCTGAATATTCCTTTTTCTTTTTCGGGAAAATATCAACTTGTTCCAAACGTAAAGTTTGATTGTATAAGACAATCGAAACATTATTTTCTGAAGAGTCTACAACAATTTCTTGTGTTTCTTTTCCTTTTTGAGAAAAAGACAAATTAGTATTCTCGTTCGTTAATTCTATTGTAAAAAAACCGTCCGAATTTGTTTGTGTCCATCGTTTGGTTTGAGGATCCTGAACCTGAACATTAGATAATTTTTGACCATTTTCATCCGTCACAGTACCAGTTAAAATTCGTTGGGCATTTACAAAACTAAATGTACCCAATAGTGAGAGCGCTAATAAACCTTTTTTCATCAATAAGAAAATTGTGTTGCAAATTTATTTTAAACTAATCTAAATAGCAATAGAACAAAAATCATATTTTAATAAAACATTAAATATTAATCAAAAGAAGCAATGTTATTAGGTCATAGATTATGTTAAATAGAAAGTGATTGAATTTATCGATTTTAGAGAAAGAAGAATGTATATCTATAAAAGGGATAATCAGAATAAATGGTAAATATTTATTGATAAAGAATAATCGAAATGAATGGGAATTATCTGGAGGAAGATTATAACCAAATGAATTGCCAGAAGAAACTCTTGAACGTGAAATTTATGAAGAATTAAATATAAAGTGTAAAGTTTCAAAAATTGTTAATTCTTGGGTTTTTGAGGTTGCTCCAAATAAAACTATATTTATTGTAACCGGTACAATGAAATTATAATAAGCAAAGAACATTCAAATTTTAGATTATTTAATCTAGAATAATTAGAACATATGGATATTCCAAAAAGGATATCTAAACTCTATAAAAAATATCTGTCTAGGAGATTCTTTAATTTTCTTATTTAACATAATATATATTATAACATTATTATTTCTATGAAATATTAATGTTAATAATCTTTATTATGTTAAATTGAATAACCTTATACCACTAACTTTTATATTTAATGTTTAGTTAAACGTTTTTTATTTAAATTTATAATTAACAAATAAATAGATGTATGAAACATTTTATCTTACTTTTTATAACAGCTTTCGACTCATACATCTACGACTTTGATTTTGGATCAATCCTACGTTGATGGTTCAAACTTAACGTTTACGAAGCAAAAATAAAATCTATAAAAAAACCTCCAATAATTTGGAGGTTTTTAGTTATATATAATTGTTATTACATTTTTGGCATTCCTGGGAATCCACCTGCTGGCATATTTTTAGACATTGTTTCCATCATCTTTTTACCATTTGCAGAATTCATAAATTTCATCATTTTACCCATTTCAGAGAATTGTTTCAATAATTGATTCACTTCTTGTAAAGATGTTCCAGAACCAGCTGCAATTCTTTTCTTACGAGAATTATCAATAATATTTGGATTTTGACGCTCTTTTTTCGTCATTGAGTGAATAATCGCTTCAACACCTTTAAAAGCATTGTCGTCAATATCTACATCTTTCAACGCTTTTCCAGCACCAGGAATCATTCCAACCAAATCTTTCATATTACCCATACGTTTGATTTGCTGAATTTGTTTTAAGAAATCATCAAAATCGAAGCTATTTTTGGCAATTTTCTTTTGTAAACGTTTTGCTTCTTCTTCGTCAAATTGCTCTTGAGCACGCTCTACTAACGAAACAACGTCACCCATTCCCAAAATACGATCAGCCATACGTTCTGGATAGAAAACATCTAAAGCTTCCATTTTCTCACCAGTAGAAATAAATTTGATAGGCTTGTCAACAACAGTTCTAATCGTTAAAGCAGCTCCACCACGAGTATCACCATCTAATTTTGTTAAAACAACTCCATTATAATTCAATACTTCATTGAAGGCTTTTGCAGTATTCACAGCATCTTGACCTGTCATAGAATCTACAACAAATAAAGTTTCGGTTGGATTAACTGTTTGGTGAACGCGACGAATTTCATCCATCATTTGTTCATCAATTGCCAAACGACCAGCTGTATCGACAATAATTACATTATTTCCGTTTTGTTTTGCTTGTGCAATCGCTGATTGAGCAATTTCTACAGGATTTTTGTTTTCTAAATCAGCATAAACATCCACACCAATTTGCTCTCCTAAAACTTGCAACTGATTGATGGCAGCTGGACGATAAACGTCACCAGCAACTAATAATACTTTTTTGTTTTTCTTAGTTCTAAGGAAATTAGCTAATTTACCAGAAAAAGTTGTTTTACCAGAACCCTGTAAACCAGCAATCAAAATAATTGTCGGATTATCGTCTACTTTCAGTTCAGTAACCTCACCTCCCATTAATTTTGCTAATTCATCATGAACAATTTTTACCATTAATTGTCCAGGATTAAGCGACGTAATTACGTTTTCACCTAAAGCCTTTTCTTTTACCGTATTTGTAAAATCTTTTGCAACTTTATAACTAACATCGGCATCAACAAGGGCTCTACGCACCTCTTTTACGGTTTCTGCAACGTTAATTTCTGTAATTTGTCCTTTTCCTTTTAAGGTATGTAATGCTTTATCTAATTTATCCTGAAGATTTTGAAACATTTTGAGTCAATTTTAGGACACAAATATAAAAAAATTATACCGAATAATATAAATTCACACAACAAGGTATACAATTGATTAATAATGTTTAAATTGCCAACTCAAATTTTGGTTGAATGAAAAAAGGTTTAGTACTATTTTTATTCTTTGTTACTGGGGTGGTTTTCAGTCAAACAAAGAATAATAAAACTTATTATTTTTTTTCCATCGCTTATGGACAAGATAATGAAGTTTATGTAACAGATGTTTATGAAGCAAGCATCGATAACAAAGATATCTATGGCAAACTGGCAGATAGATATACAAAGTTTCAGAATTATTTATTAAAAAATGGAACGATTAGTTCTTTAAAAGAAATTCAAACGGGTTACGAAAAGAATTATCAGAAAAAAGAACAAGCAGAAGCTGAACAAAAATACTTTCTATCTACATTAGAAAAACAACAATTTACAGCGAAAATGGTTAATTATTCGCTTTAAAACACAAAAAACCACTTCAAATGAAGTGGTTTTTTATTTCTTTTTTGAACTAATTTATTGATCATTCAATAATCTTGCAGCTTCTTTTGCAAAGTAAGTTGAAATCAGGTCTGCTCCAGCTCTTTTGAAACAAGTTAAAGACTCTAAAATAACTTTATCATTATCTAACCAACCTTTTTCTACAGCAGCTTTTATCATCGCATATTCACCTGAAACCTGATAAACAGAAACTGGAACTTGTAAATTATCTTTCACTAGTTTCACAATATCTAAATAAGCCATTCCTGGTTTTACCATCAAAATATCTGCACCTTCTTCTACATCTGCAATTGCTTCGCGCAACGCTTCTTGTGAATTATGGTAATCCATTTGATAGGTTTTTTTATCTTTCGGAATTTCTTGAGAATCAACTGGTGCAGAATCTAAAGCAGTACGGAAAGGTCCATAAAAAGACGATGCATATTTCGCAGCATACGTCATAATTCCTACATTATGAAAACCGTTTTCCTCCAACGCAGCACGCATCGCTCCTATTCGACCATCCATCATATCAGAAGGCGCAACAAAATCTGCACCAGCTTCTGCATGAGACAACGTCATTTTTACCAAAGCGTCAACAGTTTCATCATTAATAACTTCTCCATTTTTGATGATTCCGTCGTGACCATAAATTGAATATGGATCTAAGGCAACATCAGGCATTACAATCATTTCTGGAACTGCATCTTTAATTGCTTTGATTGTATTTTGCATCAATCCGTTTGGATTCCAAGCCTCTTTACCTGTATTATCTTTTAAGTTATCACTAACTTTACAATATATGTTAACTGATTTTATACCTAAATCCCAAATTTCTTTTACTTCTTTTACAGTATTGTCAAGAGATTGGCGGTAAATACCTGGCATTGCAGCAATTTCTTCTTTCACACCTTCTCCTTCAGCCATAAAAATTGGTAAAATAAAATCGTTTGGTGACAAATGATTTTCGCGAATCATACTACGAATTGATTCATTTTTGCGTAGTCGTCTATGTCTGTTATATAAAAACATTTGATTAAAATTTTAGACAAATTTACTCGATTTCATTTGAATAAGGCTAATGAATAATATCAATTATATTTATTAATTTTAAAAGAAAATCAATCATTTGAATAATCAGTTAAAATATTTATCATTCATTATATTATTTGGATTAATTTCTTGCAAAATCACAAGAAGAATTTATTAATTCTGTTAAAACAATCAAATTCAAAAAATAGATTTAAACTTGCGCAAACGTAGCTAAACAAATATCTTTGTAGCATGCGAATAGATATTATCACTGTTTTACCCGAATTATTAGTTAGTCCATTTTCTGCCTCGATTATGAAACGTGCGCAAGACAAAGGTTTAGCTGAAATTCATGTTCACGATTTGAGAGATTTTGGAAAAGGACGTTATCGTCATGTAGATGATTATCCGTACGGAGGAACTTCTGGAATGGTGATTATGTGCGAGCCTTTGGACAAAATGATTTCGAAATTGAAAGATGAACGTACGTATGATGAAATTATTTATTTGACGCCAGATGGTGAAACGTTGAATCAAACAATTGCGAATGATTTATCGTTGAAAGGAAATCTTATGATGATTTGTGGACATTACAAAGGTATCGATCAACGTATTCGAGATATGTATGTTACAAGAGAAATTTCGATTGGTGATTATGTACTTTCGGGTGGTGAATTTGGTGCAATTATTTTGGCTGATTCTATTATTCGATTGTTACCTGGAGTAATTGGTGATGAGACTTCTGCCCTTTCAGATTCGTTTCAAGATGATTTGTTGGCGCCACCAATTTACACACGTCCAGCCGAATATAAAGGTCTTAAAGTTCCTGATGTTTTACTTTCTGGTAACTTTCCTAAAATAGAGGAATGGCTACATGAACAAGCAATTGAACGTACAAAAGAGCGTCGCCCAGATTTGTTGGAAAAAAGATCAAAATAAACTAAAAAAGCTTCTAATTAGGAAGCTTTTTTTCATAAATAATTTATTGTATCTTAATTCAATATATTATTTATGAAATACATCTATTTTTTTATACTTATATTATCTTTTAATTCTTGTAAAAATAATTCCGAAGCTGACAATAAATTATTAGAACAAATACAAGGTGTCTGGTCAACTAAAATGGTAGTTTTAGATCCAGTTATTTATAAATTCGATCAGGATTCAATATATAATAATAAAGGATATTATGATGGTATCTATGAAACTTATGGAATTCGAGAGCATAAAAAATTTATACCTACTAAATTTTTAGGTAATTCAATCAAATTCTATGTAAGAGATTCAACAGTTCATTATTTTGATTCTATCAATAGACCAAAACCATTTTTTAAAATTTTATCAATAAATAAAGAAGAAATGGTTATCAAATATAATAATGATTCTAGTCTTGATACACTTGGAAGAAGAGATAATAATACCAAAACTCCATTAGATTATGATCAAATTATCTATACGACAAGTGGTTGTTATGGAAGTTGTAGTATAATAAATATCGCTATTCAAAAAAATGGAACTATTATTAGTGCTAATGAAGCTTTTAATGGAAAAAAGGGCGTTTTTGAAGGTAAATTAGATAAAAAATTTCATCAATTTTTAGAGCAGAAAATTAATGACGCAGAATTACTTTCATTAAAAGATAATTATGAAGAACAAATTACAGATCAATCAGAAGATTTGTTACTTGTCATAAAGAAGGATAAAATTATAAAATCGATACGTGTTTATGCTTATCCTATAAATTCTTCTTATTCGAGTTTGGAATTAGCTCTTATTTATTCAGGTTCTATAATGAATGATCAAAAGAAATACCATGAATCTGAATACTTCCCACTACTCAGTTTAATCAATATTAATGGAAAACAATTAAGCAAAGCACAAACTTTCTTATTTTGGACAGAATTAATGAAGCATCCTTCAAATAAACTATCAATAAAAAATCAACAAACTTATAAAACAGAATTTTATTACTATTATTTTGGTGAAGAATTAGGAGAAATTAATCCTTGTAAATTACTTACTATAAAAGGAAATGGTCAACAATTTGAATTAACTTTTGAAAATAATCAAAAACATTATTACGATTTAGGATATAATTTTATACAACGATATATAGACTAAAAAAAGCTTCCTAATTGGAAGCTTTTTTAATATTTTTTATTTAATTCGATGAATATATTCAATTACTTTATCGTTAAAAATTTGTGGTTGATCGACATTCACGACATGTCCACAATCTTCGATAACAATCAATTCTGAATGTTTAGTATGTGCTTTTGTTAATTCCTGAATCGAAGGCAAAAACATATGATCTTCTGCTCCCATCACATATAAAGTCGGAATATTCAATTCAACTTTTCGAAACCATTTTAGCAATGGATTTACATCCGCAGTAAGTTTAAACCATTTCAAAAATTCTTTTTGATACAATTTTTTCGCTTCATTGATAAATAATAACCTTGATTCCTTGTGCGTATTTTTTGGCATTATAGCGAAAGCAAAAATTCGATACAAGATCAAATAAGGCAACATATGTTTGAAAGTATTTCCAACATTAATCAAAAATTGACATTGAAAATTAATTTTCATAATTGCACCTCCCATCACCATTGATTTGAATCGCTCCGAATAATCTTCTGCCAATTGTCGAATTACAATCGTTCCCAAAGACATCCCAACAAAATGCGTTTTATCAATATTTAAATGATCTAAAACATCAATGACATCTTTTGAAACCGATTTGAAAGTATAACGTTTTTCGAAAAGCGCTTTCAAGTTTTTCTTAGAACGTCCGTGTCCTCTCAAATCCATTAACAAAACATTAAAATGTTTGCGAAATTCACGCAATTGTTTGAACCAAATCGTAGAACTTCCTCCTGCTCCATGAACAAAAGTAACCCATTCTGTACTCGTTGGATGATTATATGTAGTGTATGCTAACAATTTTCTAAATAAGTTTTTCGCAAAATTAAACTAAAAACTATGCCAAACATAATAATTACTAGGTTTTAAGAAATTTTTAATCTTCATCATCGTCGTCATCTATAAAAGAACCAGTCTTTTTCAAGTAAAAAACATCGTTCATTACTTCTGCTTTCACATAATTTAGCTCTTCTTGCTCTTTCATTCGATCCGTAAATAACGTTCCTGTTAAATGATCGTATTCGTGCTGAAAAATAACCGCTGTAAAACCTTCTACCGTTTCATCATGAAAATTTCCATCCAAATCATAATACTCCAATCGAAGAACCAAGCTTCTAAACACTTTTCCGAAAATATCAGGAATCGACAAACAACCTTCGCGACCGTGACGAACAATGTCCGAATACCAAGTAATTTTTGGATTGATAATAAACTCAAAAGGTTCACCTTCTTTATCAAAACGTTGTACCCAAACCGCGTTGCGATTAATCCCAATTTGTGGAGCTGCAATTCCAACACCTTTACTTGCTTCGTCTTGTACAGTCGCATACATACGATCGGCCAATAATTTGATTAACGGATCTTTTGGATCAATATCAATAGAAGTTGATTTTAAGATTTTTGTATCTGCATCCGAAGTCGTTAATAAAACACGAAAAGGATCATAGGAATTCTTTTCTTTTATTAATGTCGTTTCTGTCTTTGTTAATGGCGTATAAACAATGTTTTTCATATTTTTTGATTGAGCAAATAATGCAGAAGAACAAATCAATAAGCTATAGGTTAATGTTTTTATCATTTTTTAAGGATCAATTTGTCTAAAGAATATTTTCCTGCGCCTGATAAAAATATAACTAAATAATTGATTAAATAGAATAATCCCAATTCTTTTTTACCAAAATCATGATCTGCATGCACGATAAATACAGCAACTAACATCGTAATGATAAGTGGAATAACGGCTAAACGAGTAAATAATCCGACCAAAACTAAAAAAGCACAAAGAATTTCTGCAAAAACCGTTAAACCCAAAGATATTTCTGGTCCAAGTCCAATTGGATCACCAAATTCAAAATTACCATTGATTAATTTTTGCAATTTTCCGAATCCATGTGTAAACATAAATCCACCAGCAGCTAAACGTACTAATAACAATGACAAATCGATAAATGCAGGTTGATTACCTAAAAGTTTAAATTTTGTGCTCATTTTTTTATTTTTTTTCAAATATAAGTTCTAGTTTTTACGTTCACCTTTAAATAGATCAAGAAATTTACATTTTTGGATTAATTTTGGTTAATCTTTCTATTCAAGAATAAAAAATACAACATATGTTAAAAAACATTGCCTTAATTACCATATTATTTTCAGGTTTTGCATTTGCTCAAAAATCTGAATTACAACAAAATGATGTTTTAGGAAATCCAACTTTTATCGAAGAATCGATGCAAAAAGCACGTATTCGCATGAAGTTTATCGAAGGTTATGAAACCGAATATTACACAAAATCAACGTATAATAAAGATGGAAATCCAACAAAACGTGATTATTTTGATGAAGCTGGAAATAAAACTTTTGCTGAAACATTTAATTACAATGAATCAAATAAATTGATTTCGAGAGAAATGAAAAACAATGACGAAAGTTTAGTTTTCAATTTTGATTACGAATATACAACAGATGGTTATATCGTGACGAAAAGCGAAAATGATGTCAATGTTTCTAAAACGGAATATAAATTAGATCAAAATCAGAATGTAACTTACGAAAGAGAAACTAATTTATTGGAAGATTCGGATGTTTTTATAGAGAAAACGTTTCAATATCAAAATGGATTTTTAGTCAAAACATTGGTGAAATATAATCAAGGAACTTATACGTTGAATTATAAAAATGACGCAAAAGGCAATCCAATAGAGGAAACTTATGTAGACAAAGACAATAAACAAGTCAATAAATATGTTCGAAAATTTGATGAAAACAATAATATTATCGAAGAAACAGTGCTTGATGAAACAGGAAAAGTAAAGAATATTTCCACGATTAAATATCAATACGATAATCACAAAAATTGGATCAAACGAACACAATTCGTCAAAGATATTGATCAACCAATTTCAAATACAACAAGAACAATACGTTATTAGAAATACAAGAGCCAAGTTAATTTGGCTCTAATTTATTTGATTATTTAACTAAATGTTTTTAAATTTATTCAAATCAATTATTTAACTTCATCTATTATGATCAATAATGTGCAAGAATTTAATCGACTTTTTCAGTTATATCAAAAAGATAATCGTTTCAATTTGTACATAAATGATTATCCTAAAAATGAATTTTTGATTCAATTTTATTCAGATGAAATTGAAGATTTAAATTTGGAATATGTTGATATTAATTCAAATTCTATCAAAAAAATACATGATTATCGTGCAAAATTAAGTGATTTTTTTCAACCCGAAGAACTTCCAACATTAGAGATTAAATCAATTTCAGGTTATTTTAGTCATTTTGATTTCTATTTTATGACCAATGAAAAAACCTTTTTATTTAACTATATTCACCGCGATTTTTTGTCTCAATTAATTGATATTCTTCTTGCTGAATTAGATTGTAGTTTTATCAGCCGATTAAAGACTGAACTTTTAATCAATTTAGAATATGATTAATTTTTTTGTTAAACTTTTTTCAGCGACATTGTTTGACTTTTAAAAGAATTCTTTTTGCATAAAGCAAAGTAAAATGAATTTTGATCGAATTAATGAAAAGTTGAGCATCTTAGCAGATGCAGCGAAGTATGATGTTTCGTGTTCATCGAGCGGAAGTAAAAGACAAAACCAAAACAAAGGCTTAGGAAATGCATCTATGTCGGGGATTTGCCATTCGTTTACAGAAGATGGTCGATGCGTTTCTTTACTCAAAATTCTATTAACGAATCATTGTATTTATGATTGTGCTTTTTGCGTTTCTCGAAAAAGTAATGATGTAAAACGTGCTGCTTTTACAGTGCAAGAAGTGGTTGATTTAACGATTAATTTTTATCGTCGAAATTATATTGAAGGTTTATTCTTAAGTTCTGGAATTTTCAAAAATACTGATTTCACGATGGAACGCTTGCTTTTGATTGCGAAAAAGTTACGTCTTGAAGAGAATTTTAATGGATATATTCATCTCAAAACGATTCCTGGAGCGAGTGATGAATTATTGAAAGAAGCTGGTTTATATGCTGATCGAATGTCCATAAATCTCGAAATGCCAACAGAAGAAGGACTTAAATTAGTTGCACCAGAAAAATCACACGAAGATGTAAAAAAACCTTTAGGATTTATTCATCAACAACGAGTTGAGTTTAATGCTGAACGAAAATTAATCAAATCTACTCCAACCTTTGTTCCTGCTGGGCAATCTACACAAATGGTAATTGGTGCAACGCCCGAAAATGATATGCAAATTATGTATACAGCAAATCAATATTACAATGATTTCCAGTTGAAACGTGTATATTATTCAGGTTTTATTCCAATCAATCACAATGATAATATGTTTCCGTCTATCGGAACTCAACCACCTTTGTTACGAGAGAATAGACTGTATCAAACAGATTGGTTAATGCGTTTTTATCAATTTGATGTTACGGAGATTCTTAATCAACAAAATCCTCATTTGGATACTGATATCGATCCAAAATTGAGCTATGCTTTACGAAATTTACATCTTTATCCGATTGATATTAATACAGCCGATTATCATTTAATTCTACGAATTCCGGGAATTGGTGTTCAATCTGCGAAGAAAATTGTTACAGCTCGAAAATTTGGAAAAATCTATTCTTATCAATTAAAACATCTTGGAATTGCTTACAATAGAGCAAAATTTTTCATGACGTGTGCAGATGATCAATTTCAACAAAAAGATTTGCTTGGTTCGCAAATTAAAAATAGAATTTTGAGTTTTAGTAAAAGTAAATATCTTAAAAATCAGCCAAATCAATTAAATCTTTTTGACTAGTGGAAATTTATGTTTTTGATAATAGTTTTGAAGGTTTTTTAACGCTGATTTTTGATTATTATGTTAGAAAACCGAAGCAAATAAAAGTAGTTTCTGAAAGAGATTTTTTACCGTCGATGTTTGATGAAGTTTATACTGTGATTACAGATGAAGCAAAAGCAAAAAGAGTACATAAAAAACTAAAAGACAAACTAAATAAAACCAGTTACAAAGCTGTACAAGCTGTTTTCTTGTCAGAAGAACCTAAAGCTTATGAAAAGCTGTTTTATTATTGTTGTTTAATTATAAATGAAACAGCTGCAGTTCAATTAAATTATGGAAATGATTATGTTTTTTATGTCATGAAAATGTATCGATCAGTTCATAGAGAAAAGCATCATCATGAAGCATTTATCCGTTTTGAAAAGATTAATCAAGATTTATTTTTTGCGAAAACTGATCCAAAATATAATGTTTTACCTTTAATTATTAATCATTTCAGAAAAAGATATGCTGACCAGAATTGGATTATTTACGATACGATTCGAAAATATGGAATTTATTATGAAAAATCTTTTGGAAATATTCAACAAATACAATTAAATTTTACACCAAAATCTTCAACTACTCCAACTGAATACATTGATGTAAATGAGAATTTGTACCAAGAATTATGGAAATCTTATTTTAATTCGACAACAATCGAAGCAAGAAAAAATTCGAAGTTACAAATCCAAATGATGCCTAAACGTTTTTGGAAACACTTAACAGAATATAACTAAAAAAGGCTACGAAATTCGTAACCTTTTGCATATTATTACTTTTTTGGTAAGAAAACTTCCGCCATCATACAACGAGCACTTCCTCCTCCTAATTTTTCAATCAAATCTATCTTAACAGGTAAGATTGGATTATAAGCCTCAATTTTAGAAATTTGTTCTTGATTAAGTGAATTATAAGCCGTTTGCGACATTACCAAATATGATTGTCCTAAACCGCCAACTTGCAACATATTCCCAGCAAATTGATGCATTTGTGCTTCTGTAATTGCAATTATTTCTTTTCCAGCTTCTAACAAATACTCACAAACCGCTTTCTTTTCTTTTTTATCATCTATAGAATCCAAACAAATAATCGCATATTTATCTGCAATACACATCATTACATTGGTATGATAAATAGGTTTGCGTTCTCCATTTACAGTTTGATTCGCATGAAAAATAACTGGTGTATATTCTAATTCCTCACAAAATTCAATCAATAAATCTTCGTCAGTTCGTTGAGAAATACATGCATAAGCCAATTCATGTTCACGATCAAGAATAATACTTCCTGTTCCTTCCAAGAAAATTTCGTCTTCTTCTGCCGATGTAAAATCAATCACATCATCTATATGAAAACCTTTTTCTTCCAACAAACTCAACACATCTTCCTCACGACGCTCTTCTCTTCTATTTTTTGCAAACATAGGATATAACACAACATTTCCGTTATCGTGAAAAGAAATCCAATTGTTTGGGAAGATTGAATCTGGCGTATGTGGCGAAGCAGTATCTTTGATCGTGATAACATTTACACCTTTTGAACGCAAAGCAGAAACCATTCCTTGAAATTCTTCTAATGCTTCTTTCTGAATATCTTCTTGAGAGTCTGTTGTTTCCGTTTGGAAATAATTGTTAACAGCCGTTTCTGGATTGTAATAAAAAGCTGTTGGCTCAACCATTAAAATAGTTGAAGTATATTGTTTTTGTTTCATGTTATTTTCTAATTAATGGCATTGTAGAACATCTTAATAAACCTCCCATTTTAGAGACTTCGCGATAATTAATTCGTTCCACTTTTATGTTCCATACATTTTCTAAATGATCATTTAAACGCGTAAAATTTTTCTCAGAAACAACAACTTCAGGAGAAATTGAAAACACATTAGGATTCATCCAATACATTTCTTCTTTTGTCACTTCGAATAAATTTTCTTTCCCAAAAATATCGACAATTTGCTGATATTCATTCCCAAATAAAAAGCCGTCTTTATAAATAATTGCTTTGTCTTTCCCAACAGGATTGAATGTACAATCTAAATGTAAAATTCCTTCATATGGATTTTCATCATTCTTTTTTAATTCAAAATCCAAGACTTTTTTATTGGGAAATTTGGCTTTGATATACTCTACAAATTCAACATTTGTACGTCCTGTTTTATAATTTTTGAAATCAGCTTGTTTGTACGTTCCAACAAAAATATAATCGTTATACAAAATCACATCACCACCTTCTACATAAACTTCTTCTGGTAAAGCATTGATTTTATTTCCTTTGAATTGACGTTTTATTTCGCGATAGGCTTGTAATTCTTCTAAACGATCTGGAATAATATTAGAGATAAAGAATTCATCATCAATTACAAAACCGACATCACGAGAAAAAACTTGATTACAATCTTCGATCAATGTTGGACGTAAAACTTCAACATTATATTTCTTCAAAACTTGTTCAAATTCTGACATTTCCGCAATCAAATCTTCTTCTTTTGGATAATCGTTATTCTTTACGGTTTCATAAGATTTGGCATCGAACGTCTGATCAAGTGTAGGATTAGCTCCGTTAGATTCTGCTCGACCCAAGACTACAGTTTGCAGTTGAGCCGTTTCATTCTGTACATTTAATCGCATAATTTATTGTGGTTTTTAATTTTGTGTTCCAAAAAAAATCCCGCAATTGCGAGATTTAATTTTGTATAAATATACATTTTATTTTTGAATTCCTAAAGCTTTCAAGCCATTTACTGTTGCAATATTCGAAAGTTGTTCCACATCATAAAAGTGGCAAGACTCCAGCATTACACGCAGTTCTGTTAACAAATGACCATCAGAAAAAGGTTTGTAAATATCATTAATATTATCTGTTCCGAAGGCAACATTAATTCCTCTTGGAATCATTTCATCAACTGGCGTTACCGAATTGTGCGAAGGCGCCAAACGCTCTGTACGATTATGATCAATCCAAGCAGTTGGACAAGAAACGATGTGCATATCTGCTTTTTTGATTAAATCATATAATTCGTAACGATATTTTCTTGGATGAGCCGCTACAGAAATTGAGTGAACCGCAGAAACTTTTCCTTGCATTCCATGTTCAATCGTTTTCAATGCTAATTGCTCCGTTTCTTTTTCTTCGTCTGTATTGAATTGATCAACATGAACGTGAACCAATTTATTTTTTGCTTTTGCAGTTGATAATAAAATATCTAAATGCTCATCTTCTCTACCGAAATCTTTTGCAGGTAAACCTCCGATAATATCCACAAAATCAGAAGACATATCAAACCATTCGCGCGCTTTAGGATCAATAACTCCTTTCAACACTTGGTTTGCAAAACGCATTTCGATGTCTTTTCCGTAATTATCTTTTAAGCGTTGAGCCGCTTGAATACTACGATCTTCGATCACTTCATCCGCATCAATAAAAGAACCAATTGCTTGACAACCTTGCTCTAACATGAAATTAATCGCTTTTTCCATACGGAAATAAATATCATCAACAGATGAATTGCGTTTCATGTCATCAACTAAATGCCATTTTTCTTTTAGGTAAGAATTAGATAATGCGAAAGTGTCCGAAGTCAATGAATAAGCTCTGTCTAAGTGTGAATGCGTATTAACCCAACCTCCTTTTTCGTTGATTTTTTCAAGTACTTCTTCAATTGGATTATAGTTTTGTTTGTTCATCGTGAGTTTGTTTGTTTTCGGGATGTAAAATTAACAAGATTATTCAATAGAAATGAAGCGATATTATCAAAAAGATTTCTGTAACTTTGTGCCTTTGTTAGTAACATCAGCGAATAAAAAAGTCCAACTAAATGTTGGACTTTTTTGTTTGTTTATTTTTTTTAAGAAAAAGTTCTATTTTACCATCTGGATATTTTGAATTAGGCTTTGTAAACTTTACATGATCTACTAAATCCATATTTATTGCAATAAAACTTGCATAATCAACATCTTTTCCGTCAATTGAATAACCTATTTTTAAATCTTTTTTTGGTTTACAAATGATTAATTTAGAATTTTTAATTCCAGGAATTGTGTCATTCAAAGTTTTAGATTGTGCAAAACTCAACATTGGGAGAAATACAAAAGCTAATAATAGTTTTTTCATATCATTAATATTTGTTCCATGATTTCTCAAACTTTTATGTTATGATTCTTTCTCTTTTTTGGAAACAATATCAATTTTCCCGTTTGGATATTTTTTGTCTGTTTTGATAACAGTAATATATTTAATATCATCTGAATTCATTTTAGTAAAAATACTTTTATCTACTCTTTCTCCATCTAGAAAAACTGCGGGATCATTTGATTCTTTAATAACCGAACTATCAAAAATTCCTTTACGTGGAGATTCATTTACATCTTGTGCAAAACTCAACATTGGAAGAAATACAAAAGCTAATAATAGTTTTTTCATAAATAGTTAATTTATATAAAGTTAAACAAATATTTTATATAAACTAATTTTTATATGTTCGTTTTACAGATTGAATTCCTTCAATATTCTTCAATTCCATCATGATTTTTTCTAATTCGGCTTTATTTTTAACAGAAACTGTAATCTTTCCATCAAAAATACCTGCATCCTCAGATAAATTAATACTATGCATGTTCAACGAGTTATTTTTTGAAATAACTAACGTAATATCACTCACCATTCCAGCTCGATCCAATCCTTGTAGCTCAATCAACGCTTTGAACTCTTGTTGAGAAGAATCAATCCATTTTGCTTTTATAATTCTGTACGCATAATTTGCTTGCAAAGAAACTGAATTTGGACAATCTACTTTATGTACTTTTATTCCTTTTGAAACTGTGATAAAACCATATACTTTGTCACCCGGAATTGGATTACAACAACTCGCTAATTCGTAATCTAAACGTTCTTCATCATTCCCAAATACAAGACTATCTAATTTCGTTTTGTCGACAGGAATATCATCTTTTTTAGTTGTATTGAATGTTGATTTTCTGAAACGGTTAATCAACCCTGTGAAGCCAGTATTTCGTTCTGCAAATTTGCGTAAATCATTGTTGTCAATAATTCCCATTGCAACATTATAGAATACATCTTGACTCGAACTTAACTTAAAGTATTGCTGTAACTGATTAGTTGTATTATCATTAAAATCAACCTTTAAGTGTCTTAATTTTCGTTGAATAATTTCTTTTCCATCTTCTGCAACTTTACGTTTATCCGAGTTTAAAGAAGCTTTAATTTTACTTCTAGCTTTACTCGTTACAACATATTCTAACCACTCTAATTTTGGTTTTTGTTGCGTTGAAGTAATAATTTCTACTTGATCTCCACTTTGCAATTGATGCGACAAGGGATACAATTTACCGTTCACTTTTGCACCCAAACAATGGTCACCAACATTGGTGTGAATAGAGTAAGCAAAATCCAACGAACTCGCTCCTTTTGGTAACGAATGTAAATCTCCTTTTGGTGTAAAAACATAAATCTCTTTGGAGTACAAATTGAATTTGAAATTATCCATAAATTCAATCGCATCCTTGGTATCTTCTTGCTCCAACATTTCACGAACTTGATGAATCCACTCATCAACTTTCGTTTCGTCGTCCGATACATTTTCTTTGTATTTATAGTGTGCTGCAATACCCATTTCGGCAACTTCGTCCATTCTTTCGGAACGAATTTGTACTTCTACCCAACGTGCTTGTGGTCCCATAACCGTTGCGTGAAGCGATTCATAACCCGTTGTTTTGGGTTGAGAAATCCAGTCGCGCATACGTTTTGGATTTGGAATAAATAAATCCGTTACCAACGAATAAATTTTCCAAGCTAAAAATTTTTCATTCTTTTTGTCCGAACGATAAATTACACGAATCGCAAACAAATCAAAAACTTCCTCGAAAGGAATTCCTTGATTAACTGTTTTCCGATAAATTGAATTGATTGATTTTGAACGACCTTTTATCTCAAATTCTAAACCTTCGGCTTCAAGTTTTTCTGAAATAGTCTTACAGAAATCATCAATGTATTTTTTTCTTTCGGCTTCTGTTTCTGTTAATTTATGTTCAATATTAAAATACGCATCCGGTTTAGTGTATTTCAAACTCAAATCTTCCAATTCTGATTTGATGTTATACAATCCCATTCTGTGAGCCAAAGGCGCATATATAAAAATGGTTTCGGATGCTATTTTTAACTGTTTATCCTCGCGCATACTTTCTAACGTACGCATATTGTGTAAACGATCTGCAATTTTGATCAAAATCACACGAACATCTTCAGATAAAGTCAGTAATAATTTTTTATAATTTTCTGATTGTATCGAAACATCTTGTTTATTTAAGACAGCAATTTTTGTTAATCCATCTATAATTTTTGCAATCTTTTTTCCAAAAAGTTTCTCAATATCTTCTAACGTATATTCTGTATCTTCTACTACATCATGCATTAAAGCCGCAGAAATTGATGTAGCGCCAAGCCCAATTTCGTCAGCAACAATTTTGGCAACAGCAATCGGATGATAAATATATGGTTCGCCTGTTTTTCTGCGCTGATCTTTGTGCGCATCAACAGCCAAATCAAAAGCTTTACGAATCAGCTTTTTATCTTCATCTGATAAAGTGACATATGTATTTTGAAGCATCTCTTTATAACGTCTCGTTATCTCAATGTTCTCTCTCTCTAATTGTTCGTCTGTAATAACATGAGGCGTATCCATCTTTCTTATGTTTTTGTTGATTTAGAAAAAAGCTTTAATTCCCTTTATTTAACTGCTTTCTTCGAAGGATTAAATATACAATATTTTATTTTTTATAGACTATAATATTCAACTGATTTTATCGTGTATTTTAAGTCTTTATTTTTAATCAATCTAATTTGTAACGTACTTTTTACACTATTAATTTAACAATAAAAGTTGATTAATACAATCTGATTTTATCAATTTACAATTAAATACTGCTTTTTATTGTATAGTTGATAAATAATTAACTGTCCTAAAACAAACATTTTAAACTTTATTATTAATTCTAAACATTTTTCTAACTTAACAAAACAAATAAAACACAACACACACATAAATGGATTACAAAACTTTATACTCAAAAAGTATTGAAGAACCTGAACTTTTTTGGAAAGAAGAAGCGCAGAAATTAGCATGGTCAACTTACCCTGAACAAATCTTGAAACAAAATGAAAACGGATATTATTCGTGGTTTATTGACGGAAAAATAAACATGAGCCGTTTGGCTTTGGAGGAAAATATAAAAGCTGGACGTGGAGAACAATTTGCTTTAATTTACGATTCTCCTGTTACAGAAGTTGTTCAAAAAATTACATACAATCAGCTTTTAGAAAAAGTGAGTCGTTTTGCTGGAGGTCTTATATCGTTAGGATTATCAAAAGTTGATACAGCAATTATTTATATGCCAATGATTCCAGAAGCAATTGTTGCGATGCTTGCTTGTGCGAGAATTGGTGTAATACATTCTGTTGTTTTTGGAGGTTTTGCTGCTCCAGAATTAGCTATTCGTATTGATGATGCTCAACCTGATGTAATTATTTCTGCATCTTATGGAGTAGAAATTAATCGTCAAATTAACTATAAACCATTGATTGATGAAGCGATTGAATTAACACTTTACAAGCCAAAAAACATTATCATTTTTGAGCGACCAAATCACACCGATGATTTATCAGCAGATAACGTTCATACCTATGGTGAAATGTATCAACATCAACCTGTAGAACCTATCGAAGTTCCGAGTACGCATCCATTATATATTTTATATACTTCCGGAACAACTTCTACGCCTAAAGGCGTTGTACGCGATACTGGAGGTTATGCAACTGCTCTGAATTCGACAATGAAATATTTTTACGATTTAGAACCAGGTGATACAATTCTTACTGCAAGCGATATTGGTTGGGTTGTTGGGCATTCTTATATCGTTTATGCGCCGTTAATTTATGGTATTACAACGGTTATTTATGAAGGAAAACCGATCAAAACTCCTGATGCAGGTGCTTTTTGGAGAATGGTTGAAGAACATAAAATCAAAAATATTTTTACAGCTCCAACAGCAATTAGAGCAATTCGAAAAGAAGATCCAGAAGGAAAATTATTCCAAAAATATGATACATCAAGTCTGAAACGTTTATTCTTAGCAGGAGAACGTTGTGATACATCTACTTATTATTGGTTAAAAGAAATTTCAAAATTACCAGTTATCGATCATTGGTGGCAAACAGAAAGCGGTTGGCCAATGTTAGGAATTTGTGCTGGAGTCGAAAATATAATGCCTGAACCTGGTGCAGCTGGATTGCCTGTTTTTGGCTATAATATTAAAATTGTTGACGACGAAGGTCAAGAAAATGATAGGCGAGAAGAAGGTTCTATTGTTATTCAACTTCCACTTCCTCCAGGTTGTATGACAAGTTTATGGCGAAATGAACACCGATTTATAAAAGGTTATTTTCAACAATTTCCAAATCATTATTTGACTGGTGATGGAGGTTTTAAAGACGAAAATGGTTTTGTATTTATTACAGGTCGAACGGATGATATTATTAATGTTGCTTGTCATCGATTAAGTACTGCAACAATGGAAGAATTAGTTTCTTCTCATCCTGATATTACTGAATGTGCGGTTGTGGGAATTAAAGATGAATTGAAAGGCCAAATTCCAATAGGGTTGATTGTTACAAAAGAAAATGCATCGAAATCGGAAGAAGAAATCGAAAAAGATTTGATTGCTTTATTACGCAAAGAAATTGGCGGAATTGCTTGTTTCAAAACATCTATAATAGTTAGCCGATTACCAAAAACGCGAAGCGGAAAAATATTACGCAAAACTTTATCTCAAATTGCAGACGGAACACCATTCACAATTCCTTCTACAATTGATGATCCTACAGTTTTAGATGAATTAATTCACGAATTTTCAAGAAGAAATGTTGGCGTAGCTTTTACAACTTCGTCAATATAATCCATTTATTCATTCACTATTTCTAAAGCAGTATTCTTAGGATTACTGCTTTTTTTGTTCATTTTTACATAAATTTGAATTAGAAATATCATTCAATGCCAAATCAATCAAAATCATTAGAAGATGTGCACGAAAGTGTTCAAATCAAAAAAGGAAAGTTTAGAAAAATCCTAAGTTTTTTTGGACCAGCCTACTTAATAAGCGTTGGTTATATGGATCCGGGGAACTGGGCAACCGATTTAGCGGGCGGTAGTCAATTTGGTTATACTTTGATTTGGGTTTTGTTGATGAGTAACATAATGGCTTTGTTATTACAAAGTTTGTGTACACGTTTGGGAATTGTTCGACGAAAAGATTTGGCGCAATGTAACCGAGAAACCTATCCGAAAGGAATGAATCTTGTTCTGTATATTTTAGCCGAAATAGCCATTGCAGCCTGTGATCTAGCAGAGATTTTAGGTATGGCAATTGGTCTAAATTTACTTTTTGGAATTGATTTAATTTATGGTGTTTTAATCAGTTTCTTAGACACTTTCCTTCTACTTTATCTTCAAAAATTAGGTATGCGCAAAATGGAACTTTTCATTGTTGGTTTAATCACGATGATTGGTTTATGTTTTTTGACGGAAATGTTTTTAGCAAAACCAGATTTTGGAGAAGTTGCAAAAGGATTTATTCCATCTATTCCAAATAGCGCTGCATTGTACATCAGTATTGGGATTATTGGAGCAACTGTAATGCCACATAATCTTTATTTACATTCTGCACTCGTCCAAACGCGGCAAATAAAACGCGATGATTTTTCAATCAAAAAAGCACTCAAATATAACTTTTGGGATAGTGCAATTGCTCTAAATTTAGCTTTTTTTGTCAATGCTGCAATCTTAATTTTAGCTTCATCCGTATTCCATAAAAACGGCTATCACGATGTTGCTGAACTTAGCGATGCTTATAGATTATTAGGTACAACTTTAGGAACAGATTTGGCTCCAAAATTATTTGCAGTTGCTCTAATTTTAGCTGGACAAAGTTCAACAGTTACAGGAACTTTAGCAGGACAAATTGTGATGGAAGGATATTTACATTTGCGTATTAATCCTGTTTTGAGAAGAATTTTAACTCGATTATTAGCCGTTGTTCCAGCTGTTGTGGTTATTCTTATTTTTGGCGAAAAAGAAGTTGGATCTTTATTGATTTTCAGTCAAGTTATTCTAAGTATGCAATTGGCTTTTGCAGTAATTCCATTGATTCATTTTGTGAGTGATAAAGCGAAAATGGGGAATTTTGCAATCAATACAACAACCAAATTTTTTGCATGGACAATCGCTTTTATTATTTCATTTCTGAATGCGCAATTAGTGTATGAAGAGGTGAATAAATGGATGGCAAATAGTGAATCTTATACTTTAAACATTTTTCTTGTAGCATTAGAAATCGGACTTTTAGTATTATTGTTGCTGACATTTTTTATTCCAATTATGTTGAAGAAAAATGAAGAAAATCAAAAAGAAATTCATGAACCATTTGAGAAGTTTACGTTAGAAGAAATCTCAAATCAACATTTCAAAAAGATTGTGGTTGCGTTAGATTTTTCGAAAACGGATCGAAAAGTTATCAATTATGCGACGCAATTAGCGACTACTGAATCTACCATTATTTTGGTTCATATTGTTGAAAGTGCTTCTGCAAAATATACGGGAGAGCGTACGAATGATGAAGAATCTTTATCAGATTTGAAACGTTTGGAACAATATGCAGAAATCATTCGTCCTTTGTTTAATGAAACTAAAATCGAACTAGGTTACAATAATCGAATCAATTCGATTGCTGAAATTTGTAAACGAAATCAAGCAGATTTGTTGATTGTTGGTTCGCACGGACACCAAGGTTTTATGGATTTTATTTTTGGCGAAACGATTAATAAATTAAGACATCGCGTTAATATTCCGGTGTTTATTGCGAAATAATAAAAATTATTTGATCGATAATAACTCGATCATTTCTTTATTTTCTTGTAAAATAGCATGATCTAAAGCAGTTTTACCATTATTATCTTTAATGTTTAAATCTGCACCAGCTTCAATTAATTTTTTGGCAATTTCGTTTTGACCAAATGTTACTGCAAAAATCAAAGCAGAAGCTCCATTAAAATTCACTTGATTGACATCAGCTTTATTCGCAATTAGTAAATTTGCCATTTCAAGAAATCCTCTAAAAGCTGCACCCATCAACGCATTATTTCCAGATAAATCTTGCGCATTAGGATTTGCCCCTTTTGATAATAATACTTTCGCAACGTCTGAACTATTATTATAAATGGCTAAAATTAAAGGTGTGAATCCGCGTTGATTTGCTTCATCTACATGCTTTCCATTCGAAATTAATTCTTCTATTTGTTTCACATTATTTTCTCTCGCCGCACTAAACAAATCTTGTGCATAAATTGAAGAAAAACTGAATAGAAATAAGGCTAAAAATATATACTTTTTCATGATAATATTGATTTTATGAAAGTCATGGAGTCGAACTCAATCGACTCCAATCCAATAGAAATTATTTTGGTAAATATTGCTTTACATCGTTCATAGAAGTATTTGTAGCCTTCATCAAACGTGTTCCGTATTCTGTATTTGCTTGGTAAAAATGTGCAATCATTTTATGAACAATTACTTTATTTTTAACCGCATTCAAAGCTCCGGATAAATTTTTGATTAAATTATCTTGATCTTTTTTAGAGAATGATTTGTACAAATCTCCAGCTTGCACAAAGTTATTTTCTTTATCAATGACGTGCTGAGTTGTTGTTGCTCCCGCAGGAAAAACAGATTTCGAATACTTGAATTTTGCATTATCTACAACCTCAGGAAGATTTGTTGAAGGTTGATAATTTACATCACCTTTTTGCTCTCGGATCGACATATAACCATCTTGATTGTATGTTTTTACATTGTTTTTTGGAGCATTTACAGGAATTTGTTGAAAATTACCCGTTAAACGGTGACGCTGTGTATCAAAATAAGAGAACAAACGACCTTGTAACAATTTATCTTCAGAAGCTTCAATTCCTGGAACCAAAGTAGCTGGAGCGAATGCTGCTTGCTCAACTTGTTGAAAATAATTCGTTGGATTCTCATTCAATGTCATTGTTCCAACTTTAACTAATTTTGCAATAGATTCTGGCCAAATTTTAGTTACATCAACAGGATTGAAATCTAATTTATCAAAATCTTCTCGTTTCAATAATTGAACATATAAATCCCATTTCGGAAAGTTTCCTTTCTCAATTTCATTACGTAAATCTAATGTTGCATGCTCAATTGCAGTCGATTGAATTTTATCAGCTTCTTCTTGAGTTAAGTTTTTCGTTTCTTGTTGAGGAACCCATTTATATTTCACATAAGTTACTTCACCTTTTGCATTTACCCATTTGTAAGCATGTACGCCATTTCCTTCCATTTGACGAAAATTTGCTGGAATTCCGTAATCTGAAAACAACCACGTTAACATATGCGTAGATTCTGGCAAATTAGAGAAGAAATCAAATACACGATTTGGGTCAGATGCGCCATTTGTTACAGGAGATGGCTTAAAAGCATGCACCATATCAGGAAATTTGATCGCATCGCGAATAAAGAAAACAGGTAAATTGTTTCCAACTAAATCGTAATTTCCTTGTTCTGTGTAAAATTTAACGGCAAATCCACGTGGATCACGATAAGTTTCTGGCGAACCTTGTTGATGTGTTACAGTAGAGAAACGCACAAGTAATGGTGTTTTTTTACCAGCTGTTGACAAGAAATCAGCCATCGTTACATCAGAAAAATCTTTATCAGCTACAAATTCTCCGAAAGCTCCAGCTCCACGCGCATGAACAACACGTTCTGGAATACGTTCGCGATCAAACGCTGCTAATTTTTCAATTAAATGAATGTCTTCCAACAAAACTTGTCCATTGTTTCCGATTGTTTTAGAATTTTGATTATCTCCAACTGGAGCACCTGTGTTTGTTGTTAATTGTTGCGCAAATCCAATCGTAGAAAGAAATGCTAAACTTAATACTAAACTTCTTTTGATCATAATTATAGTTTTATTCTTTTATTTATCATTTTAAGACAGAGCAAAACTAAATCGGATACAACTATAAATCAAATCTATAAAATTTATTAGATATAATTAATTTTTATAATAATTACAATTCAATTATTTACAAGGAAGAATAAGACGATATATTATTTCGCAATAAATGAATAAATAAAAATGATGAAGAAGTTTAGAAATAAAAAAACCGCTAAACAAGCGGTTTTGAGAGATATTATTTAATTTTTTCTAAATCGTTGAAAAGACATAGAAGGTTTAATTTTTATCGATTCATTAGCGATTAATATCATTAAATTCAAATGCTGATTGAACATCCATAGTGAATTTCCTTCAACCTCTACTCCTTGTGGAGTTCTGATAAGTTCTAAATTTGTGTACATCATAATCTATAATTTTTTGGTTGACGCTAATGTTGTGTTAAAAATAATTTTTAATGTTAATTTCATTTAACACAATTGATAAAATTAAAAGTTTCTAATAAAATTCGGTGTTTTGTATTTGATTTTAAACAAACATAAATTATACCAAAAAATTATACAAATCGTTTCCTTAATGTTAAATTTTAAGAAATTTGACTCCAACCAACTTTATCTTTATGATTTTCAATAAAATATTTTTTTGTTGGTTCATAAATCGGAGAAGAAAGTGTCGGATCTTGTGAAAGAATAGCTTCAACACATTTTCTTGCTGCATACAAAACCTCTTTGTCTTTCGCTAAATCAGCAATCTTAAGATTTAAAACACCACTTTGTTGCGTTCCCATCATATCTCCAGGACCACGCAATTCCAAATCAACTTCTGCTACTTGAAAACCATCATTTGTTTGACACATCGTTTGTATACGACGTTTCGAAACTTCGTTCAATTTTCCACCTGTCATCAAAATACAATACGATTGTTCCGCACCACGACCTACACGACCACGAAGTTGATGCAATTGAGAAAGTCCAAAACGTTCAGAATTTTCAATAATCATAACAGAAGCATTTGGCACATTTACACCAACTTCTATCACAGTTGTAGCAACCAAAATTTGCGTTTCATTATTTTTGAAACGATTCATTTCAAATTCTTTATCAGCAGGTTTTTGACGACCATGCACAATACTTATCGCATATTCTGGCAACGGAAAAGCACGAGAAATACTTTCGTAGCCATCCATTAAATCTTTCAATTCTAACTTTGCTGATTCTTCAATTAATGGATAAACCACATAAATTTGACGACCTTTCGCAATTTCATCTTTCATAAATTTGAAAACACTCAAACGATGTGCATCCGTTTTATGAAGCGTTTTAATAGGTTTTCGTCCTTTTGGTAATTCATCGATCACTGAAACATCCAAATCACCATACATTGTCATCGAAAGTGTACGAGGAATTGGCGTCGCTGTCATCACTAAAATATGTGGTGGAAGTTTAGCTTTTCTCCAAAATTTAGCACGTTGAGCAACTCCAAAACGATGTTGTTCATCAATAATCGCTAATCCCAAATTCTGAAAAATCACATTATCTTCTAACAATGCATGCGTCCCAATAATGATTTTAAGGTTTCCATTTTCAAGGTTTTCTAAAATTGGTTGACGCTTTTTCTTTGTCACCGAACCAGTCAATAATTCAACCGAAACATCCAAACCATTCAGCAATTCTGTAATGCTTTCGTAATGTTGTTGTGCAAGAATTTCGGTTGGCGCAATTAAAGCCGCCTGAAAACCATTGTCGACTGCAATCAACATCGTTAACAACGCAACCATCGTTTTTCCAGAACCAACATCACCTTGCAACAAACGATTCATTTGCGCAGGTTGACGAAGATCAAAACGAATTTCTTTTATCACTCTTTTTTGTGCATTTGTCAATTCAAAAGGTAAATATTCATTGTAAAATGTATTGAAATAACGACCAATTTCTGGAAAAGGATTACTTCTATTCTTTTGTTTATTGACTGCTTTTTGAGAGAGATTAGCAAGATTTAGAAAGAAAAATTCTTCAAATTTTAGACGTCGAATTGCCGCATTTAATTCTGTTACATCTTTTGGAAAATGAATTGCTTTTAAGGCTTCATTTCTTCCAACTAATTTATAATGATCGAGAACATTTAATGGTAAATTCTCAGGAATATCATTATTTTCAGCAAAAAGATTCATCATCATTTTCTGAAGAACACGATTCGTTATTCCTTTTTTTGTCAACTTTTCGGTACTCGGATAAACTGGAAATAATCCAAGCGGAATATTTTTCGAGTCTTCAACTAATTCAATTTCAGGATGTGTGATACTGAAATTATTATTGAATACATTTGGTTTTCCGTAAATGACAACTTCTTTGAAAAGATCATTTCTCAATTTCTCCTTTTGCCAAGAAGAAACTTTGAACCAAACCAATTCTAAAGTTCCTGTCCCATCTTGAAATTTCCCAACCAAACGTTTTACTTTTCCTTGATTAATTTCTTCTAAACTAACAATTTTACCTTTCAATTGAATTTCGGCAGCTGTTGAAGAAATTTCAGAAATTTTATAGAATTTTGATTTATCAACATAACGAAAAGGAAAATGTTGTATCAAATCTTCGTATCTAAAAATTCTGAATTCACTTTGCAGTGTTTTAGCACGCTCAGGTCCAGCACCTTTTAAATATTCTATTGTTTTTTTTAATGGATTTTGATACATTTTTCTACTTTCGAAAGTCGCAATTTACCAAATTTTAACGACAAACAATGTCATCATTGTTACAAAATAATCTTGTAGAATTACTTTATATTTGTAACAAATTAGAATCAAATGAATTTAACAGAATACATCAACAAAGGTTTATCATACGAAGATTATATCACACGCGTTGAAGATGATTTGGAAAACGAAATCGAAAACGATGATCCGAAAGAATATGTACAATATTATGCTTTGGGATTGCAGCGCATGAACAGAATTTTTAAGACATTCAAATTAAATCCTGCGCAAGAAACACGCGTTAAATCAACTGCAAATAATTTAAAATTATTAGTCATTACAGAAGGTTGGTGTGGAGATGCTTCTCAAATTTTACCCGTTGTTGAGAAATTGGCAAATGCACTAAATGTTTCGACACATTATGTTTTACGTGATGAAAACTTGGAGTTAATGGAAAAATACAAAACAAATGGAGCCGCTTCTATTCCGATTATTATTGGAGTGAATGAAGAAAATGAAGAAGCTTTCCGTTTTGGTCCTCGTCCACAAGCTGGAATGGAAATGTTGGCGCGTTTCAAAAGTAATCCTGATACGTATTCGGCAGATGATTTTCACGAAGATTTACAAAAATATTACAACAATAATAAAGGTGAAGATATTGTAAATGAAATTTTAGATTTGATTGACGAAAACATCGGTAATTAATCATTTTTTTCAATTTGTTCAACTTGTTATTTGTTCGCATCTTTGTGTAAGATTTTATTGAAAAAGAAAAATGAAAGGAAATAAGCAAATTATTTTTGCCATCGTTGTAGTTGTCACTTTAGTCGCTATTATGTTTACGCCAATCGGTACATTTTTTAAAAGTAAAATGGAAGACAATAGCCACGTTGCTGGTTCTGATATTGAATTAACAGAAAGTGATTATGACATTGATTTAATTGGTCATAACGGCGCTGCGAATACAAACTTGATTGATTTCAAGAAAAGTGGTGAAGTTGTTTTTCTAAATTTTTGGGGAAGCTGGTGTCCTCCTTGTGTAGCAGAAATGCCAACAATTCAGAAATTGTATGAAGCAAAAGGACAAAAAGTAAAATTTGTATTGATTGCAATTCAGGATAAACCAACAGTTTTCAATCCTTTTTTGCAAAAAAATAATTATACAATGCCAGTTTATGAGCCGAATAGTCCAATTTCGAACAATATGTTACCAAAGGTATTTCCAACAACGTATATTTTAAATAAG
Organism: Empedobacter sp. UBA6745; assembly: GCF_002453775.1. NCBI lineage: Bacteria > Pseudomonadati > Bacteroidota > Flavobacteriia > Flavobacteriales > Weeksellaceae > Empedobacter > Empedobacter sp. UBA6745. The sequence continues at coordinate 129,292 of NZ_DKHL01000046.1, read as the reverse complement.
AAAGGTGAAGTTGTATTGAAAGAAACAAAAACAAGAGATTGGAACGATAAAGAAATTAATGATTTATTAGATAAATTAATCGCTGAATAATTTCATTCAAAAACATAAAAAAGCCGTTATTAATTGATTAATAACGGCTTTTTTTATGTCAAAATATTTCTACTTTCTTTTTAATAAAGCTAATTTCGCACCGATGTAAGTCATTGGTAAATATGCCAAAAATCCATCTAACATAGAAAACCACGTTGGTGCAGGAACTACGGCGATCATGTACAATCCAAAGCTTAAATATAAAATTCCGAAAGCAATTGCCAACTTCATTTTGTTTGTATCAGCTAATTTTGCAATGATAAATCCTCGTGTAAACGATCCTAAAGCGTGTGCTAAAAATGGAAAAAGATAATTTTGTGGTTGTAGCAAATGCATTGTTGCTTGCAAACCTTCCGTTGATGAAATATCTGCTCCTTCTGGTGCTGGAATTAGGTTATTTCCTAAAATAATCAAACATATATTCACTATATTCGCGAGAATTAATCCCGCAATAAATGCTAAAATATTTCGTATAATTGGATGCATATTTTTTAAATTCTCGTTTAATTTTCTCTCATCAAAGCCAATTGTAATAAAGCAGTTGTTGTATTTTGATTACGTGTTGTAGCACTTACATTTAGTAGTTTTTCGAAAAAATTATTGGTCAATTTTGTTTTTCCATAACCGGAAGGACAATACAAATAAACGACATCATCAGCAATAAAATATTGTTCATCTTCAGTTTTTGAACTTTCAACTTTTTCAGTATTAATTTCCGAAGGTTTATTGGCTAAAAACATATAATGCAAAAACTCTTTATCGATGCTCAAATCCTTTAAAAATGGATTGTTTTCGATGATATTTTTTAATTTTTCGATGGTAAGAATCAAAATTGGAACTTCAAAAGATAGACTTTCTACAATTTTATCGTGAATTAAATCTCCAATTTCTTTGATATCAGTCAAATTTGTCGAAAAAACAGCATTCCCACTTTGCACGTAAGTCGTCACATTTTCCAGTTTAATTTCCTCCAAAAGTTTGGTCAAAACATCCATTTTGATGATTTTTTTACCACTTACATTTATACCTCTCAGAATTGCAATAAAAGTATTCATAAAATTATCTCTATTTATGAGAAACTTGGTTTAAAATTATGAAAATAAATATAATAGAAATTTTGAAACAAATCCTTCAATTGTTATGATAATTTTGATAAATTAGCATCATTCTGAATAATCAAAAACTGATAAAATCTATAACTACAAACATATTAGAAGCCTTTAGCGACGGCGTTCTTGCGATAATTATTACCATTATGATTTTGGATTTGAAAGTTCCGCTCGGTGATGATATCATGAGTTTGAAACCTTATATCCCGAAATTTTTGAATTATTTGTTCAGTTTTATTTATGTTGGAATTTATTGGAACAATATCATCATCTTTTTCAGGCAATTGAGAAAGTAAATGGCGCGAATTTTATGGAGTAATTTGCATCTACTTTTTTGGTTGTCTTTGTTACCAGTTTCCACAGGTTGGATGGGCGAAAATTACGACTCAACTTTTCATGTTGCTTTTTATGGATTTGTCCTATTTATGAGCATTGTAGCATTTATGATTATTGAAAAAATTGCTATAAAACAAGAAGGAAAGGAATCTATTATTGCGAAGTCTCTGAGTAGAAATTTAAAAGAAAAGACCTATAGTATTGGTTATTTAGTCGGAATCGGAATTTCATTTGTAAAACCAGAAATTGGTATTATCATTTATGCTTTAATAGCTTTATTATGGCTGATTCCAGATAGAAGATTTGAAGAATCGATGCGATAATTATTGATAATTCTCTACAGAATCAATTAATTTTTGAAGAAGATTTGATGTAGAATCTTCTTCAAAATTTTTAAAAGATTGCCCTAACCATAAATTCGTGAACGCTGTATTTTCGTTTAATTTAGAAACGTTTCTCAACGAATTTGTTAATTTATTTTGATGAGGATAAGGTAAAACAAACTCGGAATTTTCAAACAAACGAATAAATTCATTCTCAATTCCTCGTGCATATCTTCCAGAAAAACTTTTTGACAAGATAATTTCATTTTCTTTTACATTTTTTAATCGTTCTTTTTCGAACGATTTTAAAGCACTTTCATTGGAACACAAAAACAAACTACCAATCTGAAAAGCATCTGCACCCAACTGTTTAGCCGCCAAAAGTGTTTTCGCATCATAAATTCCACCAGCAAAAATCAACGGCTTTTTCACAACATCTTTTACTTGCGAAAACAAAGAAAAGCCTCCAATCTGAGGCAAAATATCTGGATTAAATGTTCCACGATGTCCACCAGCTTCAATTCCTTGTACACTAATCACATCAATATTCGACTTTTCCAATTGTATCGCTTCTTCCAACGTCGTACAAGTCCCTATTAATGTCACATCATGTTCTTTAAGACGATTAATAGAATTATCGTCAAAATTGCCAAAAGTGAAACTCAAGATTTTGCACTTTTCTTGTAAAATTACTTCTATTTGTTCCTTATAACCATTTGGTTTTACAGCTTCAATCTCAGGAAAAACGATATCAAAGTTTTGTAGACGCGCAAGCTCAATTAACTTATTTTTTGTTGCATTATACTTTTGCTTTAATTCTGGTGTGATTTCAGGAATATCGTTCGCAAAAATATTGATAGCAAAAGGTTTATTCGTTAATTTTTTGGTTTGATAAATTCGCTTCAATGAATTTTCTGCATCCAAATCAGCAATTGGCAAAGAACCTAAACAGTTACAATTACTCGCTGCAGCAACCATTTCTGGTGTCGTTACTCCAAACATTGGTGCTTGAATAATCGGATATTTTACACCAAATAATGCTGTTAGTTCATTTTGCCAAATCATCTTTTTTTATTTTAAATTTTCTTTCAATTTAGGCATAAAAGCTTTAATTGCAGGAAGTAAATCCTCAAAAATTGGATTATTTTTATTCTTCATTACCACTTCCAAAAATAACTTCAAACCTATTGCAAATTCCACTGATTGATTTTCATTTTCGAACGGATTTTTAGATTTTATCATTTCAATAATCTTAAAAATCTCATCATGATTCATAAAATCTAAAACAATTGGAGCTTGTAATGGCGCATCTTTGTCTAATAATTCGGTCTGTTCTAATGTTAATTTGTAGTGATTTCCTTTCTTTGTCATAAATCTAATTTTTCCAAAAGTAACAGATTAGAATTATCAAAAATTAAAATGATTATTCGTTTAATTGATTGATTAAATCAATAATATTTATTCAAAAAAAGAGCCACATTTCTGCAACTCTTCTATTGTTATTTATCAACTCCTTGATTTACTTGCTTATGACGTTCATTCATTGCTTTCATTTCCGCCATAAATTCTTTGTCTGTCACAACTTTTCCCTTTGTTGGCAAAGTAATCACAACATCTTTATCTAAAATTTCGATTTCTTTCATCGTAAAAACAGCCTTGAATTCATCTGTTGACATTTCTGCTTTCACAATCAAACCTGGTAAATTAGCATAACGATAAGGACCATCTCTATAAGGCAAACTCGTTGTATACCATGCAATCACCTCTTTTCCATCCTCGTCTATTCCAATTGCTTTTGTTGCATTATAACCTGCTATTTCTGTTTTTTCTTTTGTTATTTTCCATTGATAATCAAAGATTTTATCCTTAATCAAAAAGGTTTTCACACCAAAATCTTTCACATTATAAAATTCATTTTTTTCATAATCTTTATATTGTGGATTTGCTTCTGCAGCAATAATCATCTGCGCAATAGAATTATCATTGGATTGATTGTTATCAATTTTAATTTCAGGTTTGAAAGAAGACATTTTTCCATTACTTTCCAATACAAATTTCACCGAAATTCCGCGATCTATTTCACTTTTGAAACTCGCTTGATACGCAGCAGGAATACTACTTTTGATTTTATCGAAATCTAAAATAAAATCTGTGTTATAGATTACTTTTATGTTCTCCTTTTTAGCTTGTGCAAACGAAGCAATACAAGAAATAGTCGTAAAACATACCGAAAGTATAAGTTTTTTCATGTTATAATAATTTATGGTTTTGTTAGTTTCAAAAGTAAAGAATCAAATGAGATGAATTTGTTAAATATGACACAATAAATCATATCATATTCATAAAATATAATTAGAAAATTTAACAATTTCCTAAAGTTGAGAATTATATAAATTGAAGGAATAAATATTACATTTAAAATATATTGACGACCAAAATTTATGAAATTACAAAAAGGAATTACAGGTTTTGACACCACTCCTAATTACACAATAGAAGATTTAGAGAAAATTCTGAAAGGAATCAAATATCCATTTACCAAGACAGAAGTTGTTCTGAAAGTGAATGATTCATCTAACTTTTATCAAATTAAAATTAATTATCAAAAGACAAAACAAGATTTTTATTTGATTGTAAATTCTACTTATTTAATTTTTGCTTGTGTTGAAAAAAATAGATGTTTCGATTTGAAATTTATTGACTTTCCTGTTGAATTAATTTCACAATTAAAAGCCGAAGTAAATTCAAGTTTGATCCTTCTAAATCCAAAAGAATTAAACAAAAAAGTAGAAGTTTCTGATTTAGAATTATTAGGAGAATCAGAAATAAAACAAATTAATTATTGGAAAAGTAAAACATTGGGAGAGATAGTTTTCAATTGCTTTGATTAAACTTTACGTTTAATAATTCTATTACGTTTTCTTTTCTTGAAAATAATTCGAATTAGACGATAACCATAGGTCACCTTTTTATTTTTTGTAATAATTGGGAATGCCATTGTACACATCAATGAGATGCAAGCAGTTGTACCTAACGCACCTCCATAACCATTGAAAACTTTGCTTGTATAATGCAATAAAACTGCAAATAAAATTGGAGAAAAAACCAACGAAAAATAACTGATACTTATGGTTGATGATACCATTCCAATGAAAGTTCCACCGATTACATACAACGGAATATTTTTGGTATAAAACTCAGGTAAAATTGTCGGAAAGAAATAAAAAAATCCGCCAACAATCATCGCAATCATTGCAGAAGCACGAACTGGACCTTGTTTGAAACGAATATTTAATTCGTACGTTGTTAATGAAGCTATTATTGAACACATCATTAATATTAAAAATTCAGTAATCATTAGCCAATAATTAATTTAAACAACAACATACTCAATAAAACTCCGATAAATGCTAACGTTCCCAGCTTTCCTCCTACACCAACAAATAAAGATTTTGTAGCAAAAAATAACAAGGCTGTAAAAACTCCAGCCGTAATAATCATCCAATAAACATACTGAAAATCAAGCGAAGTCATTCCAATGAAAGCACCACAATATATAGGTCCTGCAATTTGTTTTAGATATTCTGAACGAGGATTAAACTTCGTTAAAAATGAACCTAAAGTTCCGATAATTCCAGCTGAAAAAACGCCTCCTAAACCAAGTTGATTATTGATTAAATACGTTATAATTGCAGCTATAGGAATCCATAAAACTAATGTTTTTCGATCAAATGAATATTCGTGATGATGTAACGGGAATTTGCGGTAAACAATTAACAACAAAGCACAAATCGCAACAATAATATATGGCACAACATAATGTTCTATCCGCTCATTCATTATCGCAAATAGAAACAAAAACTGAATTACAAAAATAATCAGTATGGTGACAAATTTTATGATGCGTTTGGTTTGCACAATTATTTTTTGAAGTTGCAAAGTTAGTGACTCGTTCTAACAAAATAGAATAATTTTTATCAGTAAAGTTGTAAAATTTATTAAATTTAAGAACAATATGAAAACACTAGAAAATTTAAAATATCCGATTGGAAAATTTGAAATTCCAGCATCATTTAATAAAGAATCTATTGAACAATGGATTTCAACAATTCGTGAATTTCCACAAAAAATTCAGAATGAAATTACCTCTCTTTCAGAAGCTGAATTAGAACAGCAATATCGTCCAGAAGGCTGGACAATTAGACAAGTTGTGCATCATTGTGCAGATAGCCATATGAATAGCTTTATTCGTTTTAAACTAGCTTTAACCGAAGATGTTCCGACAATAAAACCTTACGAGGAAAATATTTGGGCTGAATTAGAAGATTCTAAAAATCTTGAAGTCAACATTTCAGTCAATTTGCTATTTGCGCTGCATCAACGTTGGGTTGTTTTGTTAAATTCGTTTGTTGAAAGCGATTGGGAGAAAAAATTTCGTCATCCGGAAACAAATCAATTGATTGATTTAAAAACAAATCTTGCGATTTATGCTTGGCATTGCAATCATCATTTAGCGCATATAAAGCAAGCTAAGAAAAGTTAATGTATCTTTGCACAACATTTTGTAACCAATGAAATACATCAATTATTTTCTATTATTTTTATCTACAATCATTAGTATTTTTCTATTTTTTGTAAGCGCGAATCAAATTGAACTTGTTCCGAATAAAAATGAAGGTTATAAAGGTGAACAAATTATGCTGATTGAAAAATCGAATGATATACGTTTTGTGAAAAATATAGCTGAAACTTCGGTGGAAAAATATGATGTACTATACAATCAATTATCAGATTTTGCAGCAAAAATGAATACGTGGATTATTTTATTATTCATCCTTCAACTTGCAATGGGCGTACTTTTCTTTCTACAATTTCGAAAAAATAAAATAAAAAATCTCAAGTCAATACAAGATTAACTTGAGATTATATTGACTTAAATTATCACAAAAACATAAGTCATTCTACCTAAAAAATTATCTATTCTTCAATTAATTCAGCTGAAAAACCAACTTCCTCAATTGTATCAATAATTTCTTCGTCTGTTGCTTGATTTATTTTTACAGACAAAACTTTATCAGGATTATCAGTATCAACTTCCCAAGCTTCTAAACCATCTAACTTATCCAAAAAAGGTTTTACTTTGCTCACGCAACCACTACAATTTATATTTGTTTTGAATTTTAATTCTTTTGTTTCCATAATTCATTGATTTTTGTTTTACAAATTTCGCTAGAATAACTACAAAATCATTTACAAGATTTCGCTAAATAGTTATATGATTTCTGTACTTATTAATCGTTTTGAGCTACTTTTGCATTCAAACAAAACAATTTCAATTTCTTTACAAATGAGTCAACAAAATGACCAAAATATTGTCTTAGCTATCGACGAAAAACCGAAGTTAGGACAAGGTATATTATTAAGTATACAGCATCTTTTTGCGATGTTTGGTGCAACAGTTTTAGTTCCCGCTTTGACAGGAATGTCACCAGCAATTGCATTAATTTCGAGCGGAATCGGAACTTTAGTTTTCATCTTAATTACACGAGGAAAAGTCCCTTCTTACCTTGGATCTTCATTTGCTTTTATCAATCCAATTATCGCAATGAAAGCTTTAGAAGCAAACCCAGAAAGTGGAATTGCAACAGGAAGCTTCTTAGTTGGTAGTTTTTTGGTAGGAGTTACCTATTCATTGGTCGCACTATTTATCGCAACGGCTGGAACAAAATGGTTAATGAAACTTTTACCTCCTATTGTTGTTGGTCCAGTAATTATGGTAATTGGTCTGGGATTAGCTTCTACAGCAATCAAAATGGTGACAAATAATCCTTCTGGTGAATATGATTTAACCTATGTTACAATTGGTTTTGTTACCCTAATTATCACAATAATTACAGCAATTTTCAGTAAAGGTTTTTTGAGTGTAATTCCAGTTTTAGTCGGAATTATTGGTGGATATATTTTTGCAATTATAATGGGAGTTGTTGATTTAAATCCTGTTATAGAAGCAAAATGGTTGATGACTCCAGACTTTACGGTTCCTTTTGTAGATTATACGCCCACATTATCTTGGTATGTTATTTTCTTAATGATTCCGGTTGCAATTGTACCAATCGCTGAACATATCGGACATCAATTAGTTTTGAGTAAAGTCGTGAATAGAGATTTAATTGAAGATCCAGGTTTAGACCGATCTATGTTAGGTGACGGAATTGCAACAATGATTGCGGCTTGTTTAGGTGGACCACCAAACACAACATATGGCGAGAATATCGGTGTTTTAGCCATTACAAGAGCTTTTAGTATTTATGTATTTATTGGAGCAGCGTGTTTTGCTATTTTATTTGGATTTTGCGGTAAAGTTTCAGCTTTATTAAGTACAATTCCAACGCCAGTTATGGGTGGCGTTTCAATTTTATTATTTGGAATTATTGCTTCGAGTGGTTTGAGAATGCTAATCGAAAATAAAGTAGATTTTAAGATTAAGAGAAACTTAATCATTTCATCTGTTATCCTAATTATAGGAATTGGTGGTGCAGCAATTCACATTGGAGATTTATTTTCTTTAGAAGGAATGGCTTTGGCTTCTATAATTGGAGTTGCTTTAAATTTAATTCTTCCGGGAAGAGAATTTGTGTCGTTTAAGGAAATGTTTGATGAAGAAAATTAGATTATCATAAAAATAAAAAAGACGGAAAATTATAAGTTTCCGTCTTTTTTATTAAATATTTTTTGTTCTTAAACTTCATCAAAATCAATTGCTAAAGTAGCTGTTTTTGGACGAGAAATACACGCTAACGTCATTCCTTCTTCGTAATCAGAATCCGTTAATACATAGTTGTCTCCGATATGTACTTCGCCTTCCGTTATCTTACACATACAAGACGAACAAACACCTCCTTTGCATGAATAAGGTGCATCAATACCAGCATCTAACATTGTGTCAATCAAGTTTTTTCCTCTATCCCAAGTCACTTCAGAAGTTTCGCCATCAAGCGTTACAGTAACTTGAACCGTTTGAGGTCCTTCGTCATGTTTTGTAAAAATATCTTCTGTTTTCACTGAAGGATTAAACATTTCGAAATGAATATGTTTCTCGATAATTCCAGCTTCGTTGATTTTCTTCGCTAAAGTCAAAATCATTTGTTCTGGTCCACAAACCATCGCTTCATCTACTTCGTTGATATCAATAATTTGATTCAAGATTAAATCAAATTTCTTTTCATCAATTCGTCCGTTGTAAATGAAATTCTCCTGATCTTGGCGCGTATAGAAATGATGAATAAAAACATTGTTTGGATATTTTTGTTTTAATTCTGTCAAACGCTCTTTAAACATGATTGAGTTTTCGTCTCTATTCACATAAAAAATATGAAAGTTTACCCATTCTTCAGTCTGCAACGTAAACTCCAACATACTCATAATTGGCGTGATTCCACTACCCGCTGTAAAAGCTAATAACGTACGTTTTTCGTTTGGTTTTGTTGGGATAGAAAAACGTCCACTTGGCGTAGAAACTTCTAATTGATCACCAACTTTTAGTTCATTTGCTAAATAAGAAGAAATCTTTCCATTTGGTTGAGATTTAACCCCAATGCTCCATTTTTTATCTTTAGGAGATTCACATAAAGAGTAATCTCTTCGTTCTCCATTAATATTAAGAGTGATATATTGTCCAGGTAAAAAATTGTATTCTTCGTGTAATTCCTCAGGAACATCAAACGAAATTTGAACAGCATCAGCCGTTAATTTTACAATTTCTTTTACCGTTAATAAATTAAATTTCATAGTCGTATACTATTTATAATTCTGAAAACAACTCGTTATTTAAGATTGTTCTGCTAACTTTGTACAAAAGTAAGATTTTAGATTAAATAGAAAAAATATATGGAAATAGCATTGATCGCTCATGATGGAAAAAAAGCTGAAATGGTCAATTTTTTAATGAAACATAAAGAAGCTTTAAACAAGAATAATATCACATTTATCGCAACAGGAACGACAGGAAAGTATGCGGAGCAAACTGGACTAAAAGTTACGCGCTATCTATCTGGTCCTCTTGGTGGTGACGCGCAAATTGCTGCTCGAGTTGTAGAAGGAAAAACAGATATGGTTTTCTTTTTTAGAGATCCGATGGGAAAACATCCGCACGAACCAGATGTAAATATGTTATTGAGATTGTGCGATGTACACAATATTCCATTAGCTACAAACCCAGCGACAGCAGAAATGTTATTGGATCATTTAAAATAATTTTTTCTTAAGCTAATCTTAAGTTTATTCTGATTGTTTTGGATGATAATTTGTTTAATATTGAATAGAAATTTTAACTGAATATAAATAACAATTCAAAACAAAATCACAATGAATTTAATTAAAAAAACAGCTATCGCGCTTAGCTTATTTGCTTTTACTGGATCATCTGTAGCATTTGCTCAAACAAAAACTCCAACAAAAGCAACTAAAACAGAAACAGTAAAAACAACAACTAAAGCATCAGCAGATAAAAAAGGAACAGATGCTAAAAAGGATGTAAAAGTAACCACAACTAAGAAAACTGAAGTTACCCCTAAAGGTACAACTGATAAAAAAGTAGTTTCAGAAAAAAAAGTGGAGAAAACGACTACTCCAAAAAAAGAAACAAAAACGACTGTAGCTAAAACTACCACTGCAGGTACTTACAATGGGCACAAAGTTTATGTAGGACCAAAAGGTGGAAAATACTACATTAATGACAATGGAAATAAAACGTATATCAAACAATAGTTTTTATCCGAATAAAAATAATAAAGGCTGTCTTATTTGTTAGGACAGCCTTTTTAAATTACATTTTTATAATAAATATTTTCTGGATTTTGAGGATCGATTAAAATATCAACCTCTTTTCCTTTCTTTAGATTCTCACTTGCGTTAACATCTCCAAAATATTCAAATTCTGTATAATAAATTTTTTCAGTATTTGGATGTTTATAAAAAACTTCAACTATATAGTCTGGCAAATGATTTTCTCCTAATAAACCTCTTTTTATTTCAATAATATGTGCTTTTACTTTTACTCCTTTATTTACTAATCTTGAATGATTTAGGTGTTCAAATAAATTGACAAAACCTAAATATCCCATAAACAAACTACAGAACAGAAAAACTACTCCAAGCAGTTGATTAAAAAATACACCAAGATTTAGAAAAGAGCATATTAGAACAAATCCTAAACTTAGAATTAAACATCCTATTGCGATTGACAATTTCATTATTCTTGTATTTGCTATCTGTTTTTCACAAACCGTACCAAAAACAAAAAATTGTCCTATAAAAATAATTTTATTATAATTTTATTCAAACATCTTAATAAGCTGCTGTAAATCTGCTTTTTATATGATTGGCATTTTCAATTTCATCTGCAATTACCACTGCAACATCTTCCACAGACAAAATACTACGACCTTCTGCATTGAAAACAGGAACATCATTTCCTAAACGATACGTACCTTTTCGCTCTCCAGAAGTTCCTTGATGCATTTCTGGCGCTGGAGAAAACATTGTCCAATCCAACTCATTATCTTGTTTCAAGATATTATAATAATCTCTTGCAGCCAAAGCGCCTTGTTTTATTTGTTCAGGAAAATCTGGCGCGTCTACAATTTGTAATTCTTTTTGATCATTCACATACAAACTTCCCGCTCCACCAACAACAATCAAACGTTTTACGCCTGCCAATTTAGTTGCTTCTTCAATAGCTTTTGCACCTTTCAAATAATCCTCATAAATATTTGGATTTGTCCAACCTGCATTAAAAGCGCTTACAACCACATCAGCACCTTTCAAATCTGTCGCCAAAGCTTGCACATCATTTACATCTAACGCCACTTTTGCTACATTTTTACTATCCAAAACGTTGTCTGTATTTCGCGCAAATGCTTTGATAGATTGATTTCTATTTACCAATTCTTCTACGATATGTGAGCCCACAAAACCTGTTGCTCCAATTACTGCTACTCTCATTTTATTTAATTTTTGATTTTATATTGTAATTAATTTTGTTACATTTAAAGATAAAAAATTTTACTTAAATTTATCAGAAAATTGTTTTAAAGTTTTATGATTTAACGATTTAATCAATTCTGATTCAGCATGATCAAATAATTTTTCAAGATTGTCATTCATTTGTTTACCAACTGGACATTCAGGATTGGTATGATTCATTCTTCCAAAAATATTTTCTTGATTGACAATTTTATAGACATCACCTAACAAAATATCAGCAGAATCTTTAACTAAATAAATTCCTCCTTCTTTACCTTTTTTAGAATCAATGAAACCTGCTTCTTTCAAGAATTTAATCTCACGACGAACCACAACAGGATTCACATTAATACTACCCGCAATAAAATCAGAAGTAATTAATTGTCCTTTAAATTTTTCAGTCAAAACTAAAATATGAATAGCTGTTGCAAATCTTAAATTATTCATTTCTTTAAATCGATGGGACAAATTTAGTACAAAATTTTTAATTGTAACAAATATTGATACAATTTTATTAATTAATTTCACTTAAATTTGTTGCATACTCCTATACATATGGAAAATTATAAAAAACATTTATCAAATATTATTGATCTCACAGAAGAACAATGGGCAGAAATTGAAAAATTTTTGGTGGTAAAAGACATCAAAAAAAATGAATTTATTTTAGAACCTGGCGAATATTCCGAAGATTATTTTTTTGTAGAATCTGGCGTTATTCGTTCTTATACAATAGATGAAAACGGAAAAGAACATGTTTTACAATTTGGTACAGAAAATTGGATTGTAAGTGATAGAAATAGTGCTTTTTGTAAGCAACAATCAAAATTTTATATTCAAGCAATAGAAGATTCTACCGTTATTTTATTGAATGAAAAATTGAATGATCTAATCACACGATTAAATCCAAATTATTTAGCTGCTCAAAATAAATTAATTCAAAATCATGTACGTAGTTTACAAGATCGTATTAATTTGTTACTTGGTGCATCTGCAAAGACTCGTTATTTAGAATTTATGCGTCTTTATCCCAACCAACTCTCTCGCATACCGCAATGGATGATCGCTTCATATTTAGGCATCACACCCGAAAGTTTAAGTAGAGTTCGTAAAGAAATAGCACATGGATAGTTATAGTTTTGAAATTTTTGTACCAGAAAAACCTAAAAAAAATAATAAACAGATTGCAAAAGTCATCTTATCATTCTTAGCGGTTACTGTAATTAGTTTTGTGTTTTTGGAACTGAAAGTGTTCAAAAATCAAACGTATTATTACATTTTTATTGGGCTTTTAGCAACAGCTGTTGCTTATTGGAATGGTTATTTTAAGCGACCTTCGGCAGAATTGAAAGGTAATTTTGATGGAAAATTGACATTTACAAAAGATACAATTTCTTTAAAGGATCAAACTTTTTCAATCAACGATTTGTTTTCTATTGTCATTGATAATGAAGATTACAAAGGAAAAGCTGTAAAGGAATTTGGTGAGTTCGAAAATCCAGAAGGTTCGCACGGAATTAGTAATTTGATTACATTAAAAACAAAAGACAATCAATTTATTGAGGCTTATTTTTTACAAAAATCGTTAAATGAATTTTCTAAAATCGAATCATTTTTAATTCAATATTACAAAAACAATTTACTTTCTGAAGATGATTTAATTTCGATCATGCATTTAGAATATGATATTGATAAGAACGAGTTGAGAAAAAAATTAAGATAATTTAATTTTTCACTAACATATAAAAGTTAAGCTAGTCTCATTATTTAATGTAATTTTGTACCACTTAAAAACAATAATTTATGCAACCAACAGCAGAATGGTTAAAAACTTGGGAATCTAAAAGAGAATTCACTTTAGCTCCTAATGATTTAGAAAAATATTTTACAGATAAAGAAATTGGAGGTGTAGAAATCGACCAAATTGAAATGGGAGAAGTTTCTTTACCGTCTGGAAAAATCTTTGTGAATGATCCTTTGGGTGAATATTTATCAATGGACAAAGATCCTTATTTCCTTGAAACGCCAAAAGGTAATTTTCCTGTAACTGCAAGCATCGTAAAATTTGAAGACGATGGTGATGTTGAGAATTTGATTGGTTGTATCAAAGTTGCTTTTACAAACGAAAAACCTGTTCGTTATGAAGAAGCAATGAAAGGAATTGAGTTGATTGATGAATTACAAGAAGGAGAATATTTTGGTTTTTCTATCGAAAGTGGTTTAGCAACAATTGTTGATGCAGAAGCAAAAGATTCTTTTGTAAAGTTTATTGATGAATTCGAAAGTAAAGGTGATGTAAATTTATATGATGATTATTTCAATGCATTATTTGTAGAAAACGCTAAAAATAATCCGAAATATCAATCAGAAGAAGGAGATTGGATCAATTGGACAATTCCAAATACAGAATTCAAATCGGCAATTTTTCAAGCTGGTTTTGGTGAAGGAATTTATCCTGCTTACTTTGGATACAATGAAAAAGGAGAAATTATTGCATTTTATATTCAATTCATCGATGCTGAATTAGAAGATTCAGAAGATGATGACGAATGGTTGTAATTAATTTTTCGATCAAATAATATTTAAATCCTTCAAGAAATTGAGGGATTTTTTTGTTTAGAAATTTATAAGAACAATCAAATTCTTGGCTTCTATTTTAATAAAAAACTTGAAACTAAAACATATAGATTAAGTAACTATAATAAACTATTTTACACTAAAAGTCTAGAGAATAAAAATAGTTATGAATTTTCAAAATGAATATAAAATCTCTCAAAAATTCAAAGATAATTGGTATTTATTAGAACGAATTGAGTGAAACAAAAAACTCCCGCAAATGCGGGAGTTTTTATTTCTATATATAAAGATAATTATTTCGCTTTATACTTCGCGATTCCATCTTGTAACCATTTTAAGTAAACTTCTACATCAAGTTCAGCTTCTAAAGGTTTTGAGAAACGATTCAAATCTTTATCAACCAAAATATAATAAGGCTGTGCATTTGCATTAAAATGTTCAATTTCGAAAGAAGTCCATTTGTTACCTACTGTTTTCAAATTACGATCTAATGCTTTCGAAAATACTTTTTGATCTTCTGGTAATTCTTTTGCTTCGTCAACATATAACGAAACTAAAACAACATCTTCAGCCAAAATCTTCTTCACACGTTCATCACTCCAAACACGTTCTTCAACTTTACGACAGTTTGCACATGCATGTCCCGTGAAATCTAATAACATTGGTTTTCCAACTTTCGTTGCATAAGCCGCAGCCTGATCAAAATCTTTGAATGCAGGAATTCCATGAGGTCCAGCAACCATATTAGGATCATCAAATTTAGCTGTCGCTTGTCCACCACCTACACCTTCGTGGAAACCTCGTGGTGCTTCAGAATATGTCATTGGAGGTGTTAAACCACTTAATAATTTTAATGGTCCTCCCCATAAACCTGGAATCATGTAAATCGCAAATGATACTGAAATCAATGCAAATAACATTCTCGGAACACCGATTGTTTGTACAGGTGAATCTAATTCTAATCTAAATTTACCTAAAAGATATAATCCTAAGAAGATAAAAATTGCAATCCAAAATGCTAAGAAAATTTCTCTTGGTAGCCAGTTCATTTGCCAAACTAAATCAGCATTTGATAAAAATTTCAAGGCAAAAGCTAATTCAATAAATCCTAATGAAACTTTGATTGTATTTAACCATCCTCCAGATTTTGGCATTGAATTTAACCATCCTGGGAACATTGCAAATAATGTAAATGGAATCGCTAATGCTAAAGAGAATCCGAACATTCCTACGATTAACGAATAATAGTTCCCTCCTTGCGTCGCTTGAACTAATAACGAACCGATAATTGGTCCTGTACAAGAAAATGAAACTAATGCTAATGTGAATGCCATAAAGAAGATTCCGATTAATCCACCTTTATCAGCACCTTTATCAGCAGCATTTACCCACTTGCTTGGTAATGTCAATTCGAAAGCTCCGAAGAATGAAATTGCAAATACAATAAAAATCGCAAAGAATGCTAAATTCACCCACGGATTTGTTGACATTTCATTTAGGACTGATGGTCCAAAAATAACTGTCGCCAATAAACCTAATGCAACATAAATAACAATAATTGATAATCCATAAATAAATGCTTTACCAACTCCTTCTCCTTTCGATTTACTTTGTTTTGTAAACATACTTACTGTCAAAGGAATCATTGGGAAAATACAAGGCATTAATAACGCCGCTAATCCACCTAAAAATCCTAAAGAAAAGATTTTTAATAAACCATTATTTTTCTTTTCGTTATCTGCTAATAAAGAGTCGTCAACTTTTTTGATTGTATCTTGTGTTGCCGCAACAACCGCTATAGAACCCTCTTGAACAGAATCTTGCGTAATTTCAGTTACTGCAACTGTATCTTTTGCTTCTGTAGCATCTGCTGGCTTTGCCTCTTCTTTCGTTTCTTCAACTTTTGTAGAAGGCGTTAATTTTATCGTTCCACTTGTTTCATCTGGTGGCAAACAACGTTCAGCATCACACATCTGAAATTCTATTGTATACGATACATTTACAGGTTTATCACCTGAAACTTTCACTTTTTGAACAAATTTTACTTGATTTTCGTAATATTTTTCATCTTGTTCAAAAATTTGGCTGTATTTATCTATACGTTTTCCAACTTCTCGCGTACCTCCAACCAATTTTGCATTTGCAGCTGGTTTAAATGATGCACTTGCTGGAATTCCAATTCCTCCATCAGGATGTTTCATTGAATAAAGGTGCCAACCTTTATCAATTTTTCCTGTTACCTCGATTTCAAACTCATTTTGTCCAACCTCCTTCACCGAACTCGACCATTTTGCAGGACTAAATAATTGTGCGTTGACTAAAATTGGAAACAAAAAAAGTATCCAAAGTTTCTTTAACATACTGTAATGTTTAAAAAGTTTTTACTTGTTTCTGTCGTTTTGAAACGTTCATCCAAACGATGATTTACCACCCAAATAATTTGATCTTTTTGGTCACAAAGCAACCAAACCTTCTCTTTTTCTAACTTAGAAAGTTTCAAATCTTTCATAAACTTACTCAACAATTTTTTTTGACCTTTCATTCCAATTGGATAAAAGAAATCTCCCTCTTTTACTTTTCTAAGTTTAAGTGGAAACAAAATTGATGTAAAGTCTACTATTTCAGTAGCGTTTTCGTGTGGATTTATCGATTTCACGAACTTCAAATTTAACGAATTGATTTCAATTAACTCATCAAAAATCGTTAATTCATCTTCATTTTCTTCTTCTATTTTTTGCAACAACAAATTTTCTCGATTTTTAATTAATCGATAAGTTGCTGATTTTATTTCACTTCCCGTTTCTGCATCTAAAAATTTCAAAATTTCTTTGCTCGACGAAAATCCATATTTTTCGAACAAATAATGTAAAAATGTTTCTAATGGTTGAAGTTTTTTTAATGCAGAAATTTCAATTTCAATCGGATTATATCCTGAAAATAAGTCACTTCTAATTTCTTCAACTTTATTTTGTACAATTTGATAATTATCGTTGATATGATTTAAACTTGACAAAAAATTCTCATCAAATTGCGGATGAAGCTCTTTTAGTATTGGCGTAATGTGATGACGAATCTTATTTCTGGTATAATCATCCGTCGCATTCGTATAATCTTCTCGCCAATTAATTTCATTTGATTTTGCATATTCCAACAAATCATTTTTCGTAAGATTCAAAAGTGGACGAAAAATTTTTCCATTATCAATTTGCATTCCGACCAAACCTTTCAAACCTGTTCCACGAGAAAGATTAATCAAAAATGTTTCGATATTATCATCCAAATGATGCGCTGTCACCAAAACATCCAAACGATTTTGTTTTTGAACTTGCTTAAACCATTCATAACGCAAATTCCTGCAAGCCATTTCGACCGAATAATTTCCTGTTTTCTGATAAGCTGCAACATCAAAACGAACCGAATGAAACGGAATATTATATTTTCCGCAATATTCTCTCACAAACATTTCATCACCATTTGCGTCTTCTTCACGCAACTGAAAATTACAATGTCCTACCTGAAAATTTGCAGCAGTTTGACGAAATAAATCTAACAAAACCATGCTATCAATTCCTCCACTAATCGCCAATAAATAGCGATGCGTAGAAAAAGAATGTTGATCTAAAAGTTCTTTAAACTCTTCTTGTATAGATTTATTTTTCATGAAATGTAAATGTTCGAAATTAGGAAGAATTCTCGAAAAAAAGTTATACTTTTTCTCTTCACTTTTATAAAATTTCCCAATAAAAAAGCCTGAAAAACTCAGGCTAAAGATTTATTTTAAACTTTCTAAAGATTTATTTTCAAGAATTTCTAAAGTCGAATCTCTCAATTCAACCATCACTTTATTCAATGTGCAAACGCCTTCGTTAGGGCAATCATCACATTTTTCGTAGTAATTTTTACTTACACAAGGCAAAAGCGCGATCGGCCCTTCTAAAACACGAATCAAAGAAGCTAAACTGATATCTTTCGCATCGCGCGCCAAATAATATCCACCTCCTTTTCCTTGTTTCGAATTGACGAAGCCTAACTTTTTTAAATCCAATAAAATAGCTTCCAAGAATTTTTTAGGGATAACTTCTGTTTCAGAAATTTGCCCAATTAAAACTGGTTTGTTACTTTCTTGTCTGGCCAAATGAGCCATCGCTTTTAGTCCGTATTTTGTCTTTTTTGATAACAATTCTATAAGATTTAACTACAAAAATAACGTTGATTGTTGTATAAAACAAATATAAAATTAAATCGTTGAACCGAGATTTAAAAATATTTCATCAAAAAATCAATTACCTTTTGAGTTGTAGAATTATAGGGATAATTGAGAAATTTTGACGGCGATAAAAATCGATTGACTTTTAAAATAGGTTTCATATGCGAAAAATCTTTAAAGCCAGCATAACCTGTTGAAGCTCCAATTCCAGAATTATTAACTCCGCCAAAAGGCAAATTTGGATGTAAAACCTGCACCAATGTTTCGTTAATTACCACAGAACCAGATGAAGTTTCATTCTTAATTTTATTAATAAAAATAAAATTTTTCGAAAAGATATATAACGCTAAAGGCTTTTCTTTCTGACTAATAGATTCAATTACTTCATTTATTTCTTTAAATGTATAAATCGGAAAAATTGGTCCAAATATTTCTTCTTCATTGATTTTTGCATCAAATGGAATATCTGTCAATAAAGTTGGTTTAATGTACAATTCAGCTTCAATGTATTCATTTCCGAAAGGACAATTTGCACCATTTTCTATTGCATTTTCAATCAAGTTTTTTAATCGATTATAATTTTGAAGATTTACAATTCTTGCCAAATCTTTCGATTGTGAAGGATTTTTTCCAAAGACTTTTTCTATATGTTCAATAAACATATTTATAAATTGCTCTTGAAATTCTTTTTTAATCAAAATATAATCTGGCGCAATACATGTTTGACCAAAATTTATCAATTTTCCCCAAACTGCTTTTTCAACCACTTCTTGCATTGGAATTGTTCCATCAATAATCAAAGGCGACTTTCCTCCTAACTCCAACGTCACCGAAGAAAGATGCTTTGCTCCTGCTTGCATCACAATTTTACCCACTTTTGGCGAACCTGTGAAATGAATATGATCAAATTTTTTAGTTAACAAATAAGTCGTTTCTTCAATTTCTCCTTCGATAATCGCGACATGATTTTCTTCAAAAACTTCAGAAATAATTTTATTAAGAACTTTTGAAACATTCGGACAAAACTCCGAAGGTTTAAGAATTGTTGTATTTCCAGCCGAAATACAAGCAACTAAATGCACCAAACACAATTGAAAAGGATAATTCCAAGGCGAAATAATCAAACAATTTCCCAAAGCTTCCGGTTGAATTTGCGCTTTTGAACCGAAAAAAAGTAAATTATTTGAAACTGTTTTCGCTTTTGTCCAACGATTCAAATTCTTTCGAAATAATCGAATTTCAGCTAAAACAGGAAATATTTCGGTAGAATCAGATTCTATTTTAGATTTTCTTAAATCCAAAAACAATGCATCTTCTATTTCGGCACGATGATTTAGAATTGAATTTTCTAAGTTTTTCAGACTTTCTTTCCGCTGATAAACAGTAAGATGACGAATATTTACTTTATTCTCACATTGCTTATCATAAATCTCATCTATTTTCGTTTTAAAATCTGACACATGAAAAAATTTGAACGTTAATTTACTACTATTTTGAGTATTTTTAATCCCAAAAAGCAACAAATGAAAAATAATCTTACTTTGGTTGATAAATTAAATCACATCAAAAATTTATTTATTATTGGTAAAAGTGATGGCAATTTGAATGAAAAAGAGATTCAAATTATCTCTGATATTGCCAAATTTCATGAGCTTTCCGCCAAAGATGTAAGTTATATTTTGAACGAAAACACGAAGTTTTATTTTACGTTGCCTAAAACATTTACAGATCGACTTTCTTTGTTATACGACGCTGTTTTATTAATGGTTGTAGATTTGAATATTCATCAAAATGAAAAGGCAATTTGCATTGATTTAGCTAAAAAATTTGAGTTTAATCCACAAATTATTGATGAATTAATCGAGGATATTTTGAGTTATATTTTAGAAGGAAAAGAATGTGATGAAGTGATGGAATACTTGATTAAATACTCGCATCCAAAGCAAAATTTGAATTAAATTTTTATTGAAAAAGTTGATAAATCGTTAACAAAGAAATCACACTCGTCACTCCTCCTATTACATAGTTGATATTCTTTAAAATAAATGAATCTTCTTCCGATTTAGAGTTAAAAAATTTCAGATATAGACCAAAAATAATCATCGAACCAATAACAACTCCTAAAGCAAAAACTGAGCTGTTTGGCTGTCCAAAAACATTAACATTATACGAAACCAACGTTGCGCTTAAAAACACATAAAAAGGTATTGGAAAAACATTTATAGCAGATAACAATAATCCATAAATGAATTTATTTTTTTGTTTTACATCACCTTGTTGTTTTAGCTTTTTATTCTTCTTTTTTTGATCTTGTTTCTTCGCAAAAAAGAGAAAATAAATCGTAATAATTACAAAAACAGCTAATCCAACTTCCCTAAAAATTTTGGTAACTTCTTCATTAAAATCAATAAATTTTGCTAGAAAAATTGCTAAATAAACCTGAATTGCTATCGTTACCGCAGTTCCAGACATAAAAGTATATGCACTTTTTACTCCTTCTTGTTTCCCAATTTTCACCACCGTCATATTCAACAATCCAGGAATGGACGATCCAATAAAAGCTGTGAAAATTCCGATTAAAAGTAGTTCTAAATACTGCATTAATTCTTTTTAAAAAGGTTTGCAAATTTAATGAATTATAGTTTATGGTTTACTCAAAATAGAATAAGATTCATATCATAAAAGATCTTAATCCGATTTAATAGTTTAGCTTTTATATATTTGCAATTATTATAAAAATACTATGAAAACAAACTTTACAAAATTATTACTGCTATCAATTATTTCAACTTCTATTTTTACTTCTTGTAAAAATGATGATAATGGTGATCTAACTTCAAACAATGAAAAAAAGGTAATTAAAAAAATCAAATCTACTGGCTATGAATTTATAAATGGAACAGAAACACAGGATGTAAGCGAAGGAACCTTTATTTATGATAAAGATTACAAAAAATTACTAAATGTAAATTATACAAATGGAATGATTTCAACTTATAAGTATGATACAAATGATAATTTAATTA
This sequence comes from Empedobacter sp. UBA6745, assembly GCF_002453775.1. NCBI lineage: Bacteria > Pseudomonadati > Bacteroidota > Flavobacteriia > Flavobacteriales > Weeksellaceae > Empedobacter > Empedobacter sp. UBA6745. Next base: position 107,601 of record NZ_DKHL01000046.1, on the reverse strand, counting down.
CAGTAGAATACAATGGCGCTACAAATCCTCTTGAAAATAGCACATTAAATTTATTTTACAACGGAAATAAGTTAGCTTATACACAAACTGTTGAGTCTGGTACTATTACACAACGTAATGAATATTATTACAACAACTTAGGTAAGTTTAATAAAGAAATTGTTTGTAGCAACGGTAGTGCATGTAATGGAGATCAAAATGCAATTTATTCTTATACAAATAATAATATTACATCCGTTATTGACAAAACATTTGGAAGTTGGTTTAGTGATGGGATGAAAAATTTATATGAATTCGACAAATCAAATAGTCCTTACAAAAATTCTCAAGAAGTAATTAGAATTCTTCAAAATCAATTTATGCATTCTTATAGTGAAAATAATGTAGTTAAAGAAACGCAATATTGGAGTTTATCAAATGCAGAACCTAATAGAATTGTAACTTATACTTACACGTATGATAAAGATAATTTTCCTATTTTAATTGTAGGAAAAGGTGAAAAGGGAAATAATTATTTTAAAGTAGAGTACGAATATTACAACTAAAAAAAACCACTTCAAATGAAGTGGTTTTTAAATTTTATTTTGATAAAAAAATTACAATGAAGCTAATTGTTCTTCAATTTGTGCAATTTTTTCTAAAGCATCTGCCTCTTTTTTGCGTTCTGCATTAATTACTTGTTCTGGCGCACCAGCAACAAATTTTTCGTTTGATAATTTTTTACGAACAGAATTTAAGAAACCTTGGTTGTAATCCAACTCTTTTTGTAATTTCTCGCGTTCAGCTTCAATATCGATATTATCAGACATCGGAACCATAAATTCTAGCGTCCCAACGCGAAAAGCAAAACCTTTTTCTGGTTTATCTCCTGTATTGAAATTAGAAACATTTCCTAATTTAGAGAAAACATCAACATAAATTTCGTTCGCAGCTTGATCTTCAGCAAAAACTTCTAAAGCTTCTTTTGGCGACATTCCTTTTTCTGAACGTAATCCACGAATTGCCGTAGTTGCTTCTTTTGTATTTTCGAAATTCTTGATAATTTCTTCGTTAAAAGATGTTACTTCTGGATATTTAGAAATAATCAAGGCTTCGTTTTCTGTTCTTTCTGCAATTAAGTGCCAAATTTCTTCTGTTAAGAAAGGCATAAATGGATGTAAAACTTTCAATACATTTTCTAAATAAGAAATAGTTACAGCATAAGTTTTTGCATCAATTGGCTCACCAAAAGTAGGTTTAATCGCTTCTAAATACCAAGAACAGAAATCATCCCAAATCAATTTATAAATCGCCATCAATGAATCAGATAAACGATATTGATCGTAATTATATTCGATATCTGCTAATGTTTGTTGGAATTTATTTTCGAACCATTCAACCGCTTTTGCTTGAGCAGAAGTTTGTACTAAATCTTCTTTAACTTCCCAACCTTTGATTAAACGGAAAGCATTCCAAATTTTATTGGCGAAATTACGTCCTTGTAAACACAAATCAACATCGAAAGGTAAATCATTCCCAGCAGGCGCCGTTAACAACATTCCCATACGCGTTGCATCTGCACCGTATTCGTTCATCAATTCGATTGGATCTGGTGAATTTCCTAACGATTTCGACATTTTACGTCCTTGTTTATCACGAACAATTCCTGTAAAATATACATTTTCGAAAGGTAATTCGTTGCGATACTCATATCCAGCCACAATCATACGCGCTACCCAGAAGAAAATAATATCTGGACCAGTTACTAAATCTTGTGTTGGATAATAATAATTGATTTCTTCATTTTCTGGCTCATTAATTCCGTTGAAAACAGAAATTGGCCATAACCAAGAAGAAAACCAAGTATCTAATGCATCTTCATCTTGACGTAAATCTTCAATAGTTAATGCAGCATTTCCTGTTTTTTCTTGTGCTAATGGTAAAGCTTCTTCTTTTGTTAAAGCCACAACGAAATCTTCGTTTCCATCACCATAGAAAAATGCAGGAATTTGGTGTCCCCACCATAATTGACGAGAAATGTTCCAATCTGTTACATTTTCCATCCAATTACGATACGTATTTTTAAATTTCGCAGGATGAAATTTAATCGTATCATTCATTACATTATCTAAAGCTGGTTTAGCTAAATCTGTCATTTTCAAGAACCATTGATTAGAGATTTTAGGCTCAATCACCGCTCCTGTTCTTTCAGATGTACCAACTTTATTATTATAATTTTCTACTTTTTCAAGTAAACCTTTTTCTTCTAATTCTTTTTCGATTTCTTTACGCGCTTTGAAACGGTCTAATCCAGCATAATTTAATCCTAAATCATTCAATTTTGCATCATCTGTAAAAATATCAATGAAATCTAAGTTATGTTTTTTACCTAATTCGTAATCGTTTACATCGTGCGCAGGCGTAACTTTAAGACATCCTGTACCAAATTCGATGTCAACATATTCGTCTTCGATAATATTTACTTTACGACCAACGATTGGAACAATAACTTGTTTTCCTTTCAACCATTCGTATCGCTCGTCATTTGGATTGATACAAACTGCAGAGTCACCAAAAATTGTTTCAGGACGAGTTGTCGCTACAACAATATATTGATCAGTTCCGTCAACTTGATATTTTAAATGATATAATTTTCCATTTTTATCAACATGAATAACTTCTTCGTCAGAAATATTTGTCTTCGCCTCTGGATCCCAGTTTACCATACGGTATCCACGGTAAATTAATCCCTTGTTATATAAATCAACAAAAACACGTTGAACAGATTCAGATAAATCTGGATCCATCGTAAATTTTGTACGATCCCAATCGCAAGAAGCTCCTAACTTTTTTAATTGATCTAAAATAATTCCACCATGCTTATGCGTCCAATCCCAAGCATGACTAAGAAATTCTTCACGACCAATATCAAATTTAGAAACACCTTCTTCTTTTAATTTCGCAACAACTTTCGCTTCCGTAGCAATCGAAGCATGGTCTGTACCTGGTACCCAACAAGCATTGAATCCACGCATACGTGCACGACGAATTAAAACGTCCTGAATCGTATTATTTAACATATGTCCCATGTGTAAGACCCCTGTTACATTTGGTGGTGGAATGACTATTGTGTAAGCTTTTCTTTCATCTGGAGTAGATTTAAAATACTTCTTCTCCATCCAGTATTCATACCATTTTCCTTCAACTTCCGTTGGCGTATATTTAGATGCGATTTCCATTATTTATATATGACTTAAAATAAATTTGGGCAAATTTACATAATCTGCCTTAAACTGCCTAGTATATTAAATATATATTATAAAATTGGAATGTTTTTTTAATAAATTCGAAAGTAATTTTATTTAAAGTAAAATTCTTTTGTACATTTGATTATAAATTAATTATCGTCATGAAAAAATTAATGTTTTTAGGTGCTTTTGCTTTAGGCGTTACAAGTTTATTTGCTCAAACACTTAGTTTAGAAAAAGAAGAAATTCAATTTGGAAATATAAAGTTGAATACTGAAGTAACAGCTAAGATGAAAGTAACCAACTCAGGTGATAAACCTTTAATCCTTAAAAGCGTTGTTGGATCTTGTGGATGTACAGTTCCAGAATATCCTACAACACCTATCGAACCAGGAAAATCTGCGGATATTACCGTTAAATATTCAAGTGGTTCTGTGACTGGAGATTTTAATAAATCCGTAACAATCACATCTAACGATCCGGTTTCTTCTCGAAAAATTTTCAGAATAAAAGGAAAAGCAGAATAATAGTAAAGCAAGTTATTTAACTTGCTTTTTTTGTTCTTCTTTCAAAATGTTTAAAATCTTCTCTCTTTTTCTGTCCATTTTTTCAAAATAAAAGCCTTTTCTTACATCAGTAGAATCGATTTGTTGTAGGTAAATTTGATATTGTAGAAATTTTTCTAATTTGGTTTTACTTATTTTTAAATTATTAATGTTCAATTCAGTTTCTTTATAATTTCCTGGAATTAAAATTTGATCAAAATTTATACTTCTCATATAAGAAAATGATTTAATATTTTTGAAATAATCACCTTTAAAAATAGAAAATATTAAAATAAATGAAGTAATATATACAAATATTAAACTTAATAATTCTGAATATTTATTGAATATTTTTGTGTTAACTAACTTAAACATAATTAATAAATCAATAATTAATACATCTAATAAAAATCTAAATTGATTAGAAAAAATTAATATTATTAATAATTTCACTATACAACAGAATATTAACGATTTTATAAAATAATTCTTTTTATAGAAGCCTATTAACAAATTGAAAATTGTTAAACAAATAATTAAAAGAAAAATTATTGTTCGAGAAGATGATTGAAAAAAAATAGCTTGAAAATATTCAGTTGTATACATTCTTACTACTTCTTCAAAAGTAAACGAATCTTTAAGTGGAATAAATTTACCGTTCTGTGCAGATAATTCATATAAATGATGCGGTGAAGCCCATTTCAAACCTTTTATTGAAGAAAATTCTAAAGGAAACAAAGGATTTGCAGAAACAATAACTCCTTTACAACAAAATAATAAAGCAATAAAAATAAGTAAAAATAAATTCTTGTCTTTTAAATTTTTGTATTCTTTATTTCTTAAATATTCAATTCCAAAAAATAAAATTAATACAATACTTATTGGTTTAATTACAAATAAAATAGCAGCGTAAAAAAGGTAATCAGATGCTTTATTTTTATAACGTAAATATTCGTTGATTAATAGAATCGTAAGAACAAAAACAGGAAGATCTGGTGAAGGAGTATTTAGAAAAAATAAAAAAAGGAGATTAAAAATGAGAAGTTTTTTTTGCTTCAATTCGAAAACATAGAGATTGAAGATTAAAAATAAACAAAAATTTAATCGATAATAAATATCCAATGTTTCGTTAATAGAAGCTTGCAAAATATGCCAAAAACTATTTTGCGCCAAAACCCATTCAAAATTAGAAAGCCCTTTTACAAAACCAGCAAAATCAAGCCATTTTATTGTCGGAATATAATACCCGAAATGATCTAAAATAAAAGGATACGTAACGGCAACCAACAATCCAACAAAAATAAAAGCATAAAAATATCGTGATATATTTTTCAGTTTCAACAAACTTCGCTTCACTTCGTTTCTATGATAAATTAATGATAGAATCGCAATTGAAATTAATACTACTTCGTATGTAAAATTTAATGGAAGAAAAAATGCGACGAAAAAACTTATCAACCCAACACCTATCATTCCATTTATAACTGTAAACGATATAGTTGAATTTATTCGAGGGAAAATTTTTTGGAATAAAAATCCAAATCCTAAAAAATAGAAAATTAAGGCGATTGATAAAAAAAACTGCAAAACCATTATTTACCTAACAATCTTGAAGTTACATGATTACTAAATGATTCAATTTCATTTGATTTTAGAAATTTAACTTTCATTGTTCCATCAAAATCTTCGACTGAAATGATTTCAATTTCATCATTCAAATGAATATTTTTTGAATTCAAATATTTCAAAAATTCATCAGAAGAACCAATGACAGCACATATTTCTACTTTGTCACCTTCTTTAAATTCTGCCAACTTTTTGTAATTGATAATTTCTATTTTTCCGTTTTTATCTGGAATTGGAGAACCATGCGGATCGAATTTAGGAAAATTCAATAATTCGTCCATTTTATCGAAAAAAATTGAACTTTGAATATGTTCTATTTGCTCAGCAATTTCATGCACTTGCTCCCAGCCAAATCCCATTTTATCTACCAAAAACATCTCTGTCAATCGGTGTTTTCTTACAATCAAAGAAGCTTTTAAAATTCCTTTATCAGATAACCGAAGTGGTTTATACGATTCATAAATCACCAATTCTTTTTCAGCTAATTTTTTCATCATACTATTTACAGTAGGCATTTTTATTTCCAAATGCTTACTCAAATCCTTCACATTCACTTCTCCTTTTCCATTTTCAGAAAGATGAAATAATGCTTTTAGGTAATTTTCTTCGACCAATGAATTCATAGAAACAAATATAGTTGAAAATTAAGTAAAATTTAATAATTCATTTTTAATAATATTTTTGTTAGATTTGTCTAACTTTTTAATTTGATTATAAATTTCACTTGATATGAAAACAACATTTTATTTATTCATTGCTTTAACCTCCATTCTATCATATGCTCAGGAACAAAAAGATTCTATTTATGTAAAAGATCCTTCAGAAAATTTAGATGAGATTGTAGTTACAGGAACAATGAAAGCTGTGAGAAAGTCTGATAGTCCAGTTCCAATTGAAATCTATACACCGAAGTTTTTTCAAAAAAATCCAACACCTTCATTATTTGACGCTGTACAATTAATAAATGGTGTTCAACCGCAATTAAATTGTAACGTTTGCAACACAGGTGATATTCATATTAACGGAATGGAAGGTCCTTATACCATGATTTTAATTGATGGAATGCCAATTGTTTCTTCTCTATCTACAGTTTATGGTTTGAGCGGAATTCCGAATTCTTTGGTTGAACGAATAGAAGTCGTAAAAGGGCCAGCATCTTCCCTTTATGGAACAGAAGCTATGGGAGGTATAATTAATGTAATTACCAAATCTCCTAAATCTGCTCCAAAATTATCTTTGGATGCTTTTACAACTTCTTGGTTGGAAACCAATCTTGATGGTGGATACAAATATAATTTAGGAGAAAAGGTAAATGGTTTATTTGGCTTTAATTACTTTAAATATGGAAACAAGAAAGATAAAAATAACGACGGTTTTACAGATGTAACATTACAAGATCGCATCACGTTATTCAATAAATTTGATTTTGAACGTCAAGAAAATAGAACAGCATCGGTTGCTTTACGTTATTTATATGAAGATAGATGGGGAGGTCAAATGAATTGGAAAAGAAAACTACACAGAGGAAATGACGAAGTTTATGCAGAAAGCATTATGACAAATCGTTTTGAAGCGATAGGAATGTATCAATTACCTCTAAAAGAGAAAATAATGGCTCAATTTTCTTATAATTTTCATCAACAGAATTCATTTTATGGTACAGAATCGTATCAAGGAAAACAACAAGTTGTTTTTGCTCAAGCTTATTGGGATAAAATAATTGGACAACATAGTTTACTTTTAGGAACTTCATTCAAGTATACTTATTACGATGATAACACAAGAGGGACTGGAGAATATGATGAAGATAATAATCTAATCAAGAATAATCCAATGAACACACCGATTCCTGGTTTTTTTGTACAAGACGAATGGGCTTTGAATACTGAAAATAAACTTTTAATTGGTTATAGATTTGATTACGATAAAACACATAAAGGAATACACTCTCCAAGAGTAGCTTACAAATTTTCACCTTCATCTCATCATACTTTAAGAGCAAGTTTTGGTACAGGATTTCGTGTTGTGAATGTTTTCACAGAAGATCATCGTGCATTAAGTGGAGCTAGACAAGTAGTTTTTGAGAATGAATTAAAACCTGAAAAATCATATAATGGAAATATTAATTATGTGTTCAAACTACCAACTTCTTTTGCAGCTCTAAACTTTGATTTCACAACATTCTATTCTTATTTCACAAACAAAATTATTGCTGATACAGATACTGACGAAACAAAGATTATCTATGACAATTTAGATGGATACGCAATATCTCAAGGAGTTTCTTTAAACATAGATGCAACATTTGACTTTCCTCTAAAAATAATGCTTGGCGCAACCTATATGGATGTTTACAAAAAAGAAAATGGCGAAAAAGAAGTTCAATATCACGCACCGAAATGGTCTGGAAATTTCTTAGCAAGTTATGCATTCAAAAAAGGTTTTACTATTGATTTAACCGCCAATTATAATGACAAAATGAAATTACCTCGCGTAGAAAATGATTATCGACCTGAATATTCAAAGCCAACTTTTATTACCAATATTCAATTAAGTAAATTATTTAAAAATAATATTGAACTCTATGTTGGAGTAAAAAATATTTTTAATGTTTTACCAAAAGGCGATGTTATTGCTCGTTGGTGGGATCCATTCGGAGAACCTGGAAATGGTGTTACTCCTCCTAAAGGAAGAAACGATGTTATTTTTGAGCCAAATGATTACAGCTATACACCTATGCAGGGAACAAGAGGTTTTATAGGTGTTCGATACAATTTACGCTAATGAAAATCTGGTACTTCATATTCATTTTATCTTCATTGAATCTTCAAGCTCAGATTTCAATAGAAAAATTTAATTCAATTTTTAATGAAAATCCTAAACCAATTCTGCTTTATTTTTCTACCAATTGGTGTAGTTACTGCATGATTCAAAAGAAACAATTAGAAAAAGATGATGAATTACTTCAAATTCTGAACAACGACATTTATTTTATAGAATTTGACGCAGAAACGAATGAATCAATTATTTTTTTAAACAAAAAATATGAACCTAAATCGGATAAAAAAACTCACCCATTTTTAGAAGAATTTATTGATAAAAACGAACAAATTAGTTATCCATACTGGGTTTTAATCTCAAAAAATTTTAAAATTGAAATGACTTATGCTGGATTAATTAAAAATAAACCACTAAAACTTTTATTGAAAAAGTATTTACAAAAACCTTGATTTTTAGATTTACAAAAAAGCCTCAATTAATATTGAGGCTTTTTAATCACAAAAATTTACTCAAACGCAATTATCGAAAGTTTTGGATTTTCAATAATCTCTTTTTGTTTGAGCTTTTCTATATCAATCACACCAACAATGTGATTATAATTTTTACTTTGATAACGCTCTTCTATTTCATCAAAAATGTTTGAAACATCATCTGCTTGATTCTCAAAACCGATGTAAATTCTCTTTTTTCCTGTTTGATTAAAAACTCCTTCTTCTTTGTTTTCATATTTTCGAATCGAATATTGATAATCATATTTTAACGCAGAAATATCACTCAAAACGGCAGAAGAAGTTGGGAAACGCCCTGCTCCTTTTCCATACAAAAATTGTTCATCCGAAAGCGAACTTCCAATCAAAACACCATTATATTCGTTGTTTACAAGTGCAATTGTTTTATTTAATTCAACAAAAGTTGGTAAAACTGTTGATGTAATTTCACCTGTTTGATGATTAATTTTAGAATTCGCAATCAACTTTATAGTATAATTTTTTTCTTTCGCGTATTTAAAATCTTCCACTTTCAACGAAGTAATTCCTTTTCGAATAACTTGATCAACATCAATCTTTTTACCGAAAGCATGCAACGTAATAATTGCTAATTTACTCGACGCATCAAAACCTTCTACATCAGCCGTTGGATCAGCTTCTGCAAAACCACTTTCTTGCGCTGCTTTTAAGGCATCTTGATACGACTCATTTTCATTTGCCATTTTCGTCAAAATGTAATTTGTTGTTCCATTTACAATTCCAGAAACATAATTCAATAAGTCATTATCAAAATATTCTTCTAAATTTCTAATAATCGGAACTGATCCACAAACAGATGCTTCATAAAGAAAAGAAACATTATTTTTTGCTTGCAAATCCAATAATTCTTTGTGATGATCGGCAATCAATTTTTTATTTGCACTTACCACATGTTTTCCTTTATTGAACGCTTTTATAATGATATCATGCGCCGCATCAGCATCCGAAATTAACTCAACAACAACATTTATTTCATCATCATTTAAAATATCATCCGCATTAGTCGAAAATAATTCAGACGGAGCATTTCTAGGTTTAGAATTATCTTTAATCACAATTTTTTTAATTGCAGCATTCAATTGTGGTTTTTCTTCTAAAACCTTGTAAATTCCTTCTCCTACAACTCCAAGTCCGAACAATCCGATATTTATTTTTTTCATGTATTCTTTTGTTTTAATAATTTTTTATCAGAGAAAAGTGAAGAAAAAAAATGGTTCAATCGCATAAAAACAATTGAACCATTTTGAATAAAGAATATTATTGAATGATTGGTTTACAGTAGTTTTTATTCATCTTTCCTATAAGGATGGATTTAGCACCTTGATTTGTTAATCAGGTTGCTAAAGTTTCTTTGGGCCATTTCCCTCCACTTTTCTTGATAAAATGTAAATTTTAATGAACTATTTCTGAGGACAAATTTAGGTGAAAGAATTCTATATATCCAAATTAATTTCATCTTTTTAATTTAATATTTTCCGTAATTAGTAATAAAAACACACAAATTATGAATTTTATTCTATAAATATCAATATGTAAAAATAATTTTCTAAAAAATACAATTAAAAGAAAAAACAAATCTTAATATTTTTTCAAGAAAACCTTTTTATATTAAAAATATTCTAAAAACGATTAGTTTTAACAATTGATTAAAATATTATTTCTTTAAAAATAGCATTTTAAAGAATAATTTTCTAAAATAAATTTCAAAAATGACCTATTAGAGATTTTGAACTATTTCAAACAAAAATTATTTCTATGAACCAAATTCTAAACTCGTTTTTTTCAATCTTGATTTTTTTATTTTCAATACTTTAAATAATTTTGCACATAGCTTTATAAAGAAAGATGGAGGGAATAGGCCCGTTGAAATCTTAGCAACCCAAAGTATAGTTGGGTGCTAAATCCTACTCAAATAGAGAAAGATAAGGACTCACCTCACACTTCTTCCCATAAAGCTTTTAAAATATTTAGAATGAAATTAGACGATATACTAAAAGAGCGTATTGTAATTTTAGATGGTGCGATGGGAACAATGATCCAAAAGCATAATTTACAAGAAGAAGATTATCGTGGAGAACGATTCAAGGATTTTCATACGTCTTTAAAAGGAAATAACGATTTATTGGTTTTAACGCAACCGCAAATTATCAAAGATATACACAGAGAATATTTGGCTGCTGGCGCGGATTTGATCGAAACAAATACGTTCAATGCCAATATTATTTCTATGGTTGATTATGATATGGTTGATTTGGTTGATGAATTAAATTACGAAGCCGTTCGTTTAGCGAAAGAAGCGTGTGAAGAGTTTTCTACGCCAGATAAACCTCGTTTTGTTGTTGGCTCTTTAGGTCCTACGAACAAAACTGCGNNCTATTTCGCCACAAGTTAACGATCCAAGTTATCGCGATGTGGATTTTGATTTATTGGCAAATGTTTATTATCGTCAAGCAAAAACAATGTTAGAAGCTGGTGCCGATATTTTACTTGTTGAAACTATTTTTGATACTTTAAATGCAAAAGCTGCATTTTATGGAATTCAAGATGCGATAGAAAAAACAGGTATTAACGTTCCATTAATGGCTTCTGGTACAATTACAGATAAATCTGGACGTACGCTTTCTGGACAAACAACCGAAGCTTTCTTGATTTCATTAGAACATATTGATTTAATTTCAGTTGGATTAAATTGCGCTTTAGGTGCAACAGATTTGATTCCATATTTGGAAGTTTTAGCCGAAAAAGCTCCATTTTATGTGAGCGCATATCCAAATGCTGGTTTACCAAATGCTTTCGGTGGATACGATGAAACTCCTGAAATGATGCGAGATTTTATCAAACCCTTCTTGGATAAAAAATTGGTAAATATTTTAGGTGGATGTTGTGGAACTACACCAGATCATATCAAATTGATGGCAGATTTAGCAAAAGAATACGAACCTCGAAAAATTAATGTAGAATGTCAGGCGTAAAAATTCAACTTTCTGGATTAGAACCTTTAATTGTACGTGAAAATTCAAACTTTGTAAACGTTGGTGAACGTACAAATGTAACTGGTTCTAAAAAATTCTTGCGATTAATCAAAGAAGAAAAATTTGAAGAAGCACTTCAAGTTGCACGTGATCAAGTAGATGGTGGCGCGCAAATTATCGACATCAATATGGATGAAGGAATGCTTGATGGTGTTGCTTCTATGGTGAAATATTTACGTTTGATTGCTTCTGAACCCGATATTTCGAAAGTTCCAATTATGATTGATTCTTCGAAATGGGAAATTATCGAAGCTGGTCTAAAAAATGTTCAAGGTAAAGCGATTGTCAACTCAATCTCTTTAAAAGAAGGCGAAGAATTATTTATTGAACATGCCAAAAAAATTAAGCGTTATGGTGCTGCAACAGTCGTTATGGCGTTTGATGAAAAAGGTCAAGCAGATAATTATGAACGCCGAATAGAAATTGTAAAACGTTCGTATGATATTTTGGTGAATGAAGTAAATTTCAATCCAAGAGATATCATTTTTGATGTGAACATTTTCCCAGTTGCAACAGGAATGGACGAACATCGTCGAAATGCAATCGATTTTTTTGATGCAACTAAATGGATCAAAGAAAATCTTCCACATGCATTAGTTTCGGGTGGAGTTTCGAATGTTTCGTTTTCGTTCCGTGGAAATAATGCAGTTCGTGAAGCGATGCACACAGCGTTTTTATATCACGCCATCAAACACGGAATGGATATGGGAATCGTCAATCCAGAAATGATTGAGATTTATGATGATATTCCAAAAGATTTATTAGAACACGTTGAAGATGTTTTATTGGATCGACGTGATGATGCGACAGAGCGTTTGATTGATTTTGCTGAACATCTAAAAGGTGTTACAAAAGAGAAAAAGAAAGATGATGCTTGGCGTGAGTTACCATTAGAAAAACGTATTGAAATTTCTTTGGTTAAAGGAATTACAGAATTTATTGACGAAGATACTGCCGAAGCTTTAGAAAAAATTGGTTCTCCTTTACGTGTTATTGAAGGTCCTTTGATGGATGGAATGAACGTCGTTGGAGACCTTTTCGGAAGTGGAAAAATGTTCTTGCCTCAAGTAGTTAAATCAGCACGTGTGATGAAAAAATCGGTTGCTTATTTAACACCATTTTTAGAGGAAGAAAAACTTAGAAATAAAACAGATAAAGAACCTTCAAAAATCTTAATGGCGACTGTTAAAGGCGATGTTCACGATATTGGGAAAAATATTGTTTCTGTTGTTTTGAGTTGTAATGGTTTCGAAATAATAGATTTAGGTGTAATGGTTTCTTCTGAAACGATTTTAGATGAAGCGCAAAAAAATAATGTCGATGTGATTGGTCTTTCTGGGTTGATTACCCCTTCGTTAGATGAAATGGTGCATGTTGCTAGAGAAATGAAACGTCTTAATCTTGATATTCCATTGATGATTGGTGGCGCTACGACTTCTAAAGCGCATACAGCTGTTAAAATTGCACCAGAATACGATAAAGCAATTCATGTTTTAGATGCTTCTCGTTCGGTTACAATTTGTCAAAAATTGATTGGAAATCAACAAGCAGAATTACTTACAGAAACAACTACTGATTATACAAAAATTAGAGAAGGTTTCTTGAATCGTGCTGTATCAAAGGAATATCTATCGATTGAAGATGCTCGAAAAAATAAATTAAAAGTTGATTTTGAAGAAAATAAACCTTTTAAACCAAATAAATTAGGTGTTTTCACGCATCAAACAACAGTTTCTGAATTAAGAGATTTTATCGATTGGACTCCATTTTTCAAAACATGGGATTTACACGGTAAATTTCCTGCAATTTTAGAAGATGAAATTGTTGGCACAAATGCCAAGGAATTATATGTCGATGCTTTATCAATGTTAAATAAAATCGAAACTGAGAATTTAGCAAAACCAAAAGCTGTTTTTGGACTTTTCAAAGCGAATACGGTAAACGATGACACGATTGAATTGTTTGATGAAAATGATAACAAAATCGAGGAATTCTATACACTTCGTCAACAAGCAAAAAAATCGAAAGAGCAACCAAATATTTCGATTGCTGATTTTATTGCGCCAAAAGATTCAGAAATTCAAGATTATATCGGAGCATTTGCTGTGACTGCTGGACAAGAAATTGAAGAAGTTGCCAAAGCTTACGAAACGAATTTAGATGATTACAATTCGATTATGGTAAAAGCAATTGCCGATCGTTTGGCTGAAGCTTATGCTGAATATTTGCACAAATATGTTCGTACAGAAGTTTGGGGCTATGCGAAAGATGAAACTTTATCGAATGATGAATTAATCTCAGAAAAATATAAAGGAATTCGTCCTGCTCCAGGTTATCCTGCTTGTCCTGATCATTTAGAAAAAGAAACAATTTTCAAGATTTTGGATGTAGAGAAAAATGCAGGAATTGAGTTAACAAGTTCGTTGGCGATGTATCCTGTTTCGTCTGTTTCGGGTTATTATTTTGGAAATCCAGAAGCAAAATATTTTGGAGTTGGAAAAATAAAAATGGATCAGGTTGAAGATTTTGCAAAACGTAAAAATATAGAACTCGATAAAGCTGAACGTTGGTTGAGTCCTAATTTGGCGTAAGGAATTGTACAATGTATTATGTAAAAAGTACATTGTGCTCTAGCTAAATGAAGAATCTCAGACTCCTCGACAAGCTCGGAATGANNGCCCGCCCGAAGGGAACGCCCTTATAAAAGAAATTATATAATCGAAATTCGAGATTCGAACTTCGCTAAACGATAAAATAAAGAATGAAAGTTACCGAACATATAGAACGCGCAAACGGAAAACCGTTGTTTTCTGTGGAAATTTTACCACCTTTGAAAGGGCAAGATGTCAATGCGACGTTCAAAACTTTAGATCCATTAGTTGAGTTAAATCCAGCTTTTATCGATGTAACTTATCATCGTCAAGAGTATATTTACAAACAGAAAGAAAACGGGTTATTGAAGCGTTATCAGGTGCGAAAACGTCCTGGTACAGTTGCGATTTGCGCTGCGATACAGAATCATTATAAGATAGATGCAATTCCTCATTTGATTTGTGGTGGATTTACAAAAGAGGATACAGAAGATGCGTTAATAGATTTGAATTTCTTGGGAATTGATAATCTTTTGGTTTTGCGTGGAGATCCTATAAAATCAGAAAAGTCTTTTGTTCCAGAAGTTGGTGGACATGCGCATGCATCGGAATTGATTGAGCAAATTACGGCTTTAAATACTGGAAATTATTTGGACGACGAGCTACAAGAATCGCATGCAATGGATTTTTGTATTGGTGTGGCGGGTTATCCTGAAAAGCATTTCGAATCGCCGAATCTTGCAATGGATTTGTATTATTTGAAAAAGAAAGTGGAATTGGGTGCAGATTATATCGTGACGCAAATGTTTTTTGATAATCAAAAATATTTTGATTTTGTGAAGAAATGTCGCGAAATGGATATTAATATTCCGATTATTCCGGGTATAAAACCTATGACAACTTTCAATCAACTAACTTCGATTCCGCAGAATTTCTATTTGGACTTACCAGAAGCTTTAGCAATGGAAGTTTTGAAGTCGAAAGATAAGGACCGAATTAAGGAAATCGGGATTGAATGGTGCATTCAACAATGTAAAGAGTTAATTGATTTTGGTGTTCCAGGATTACATTTCTACACAATGAGTAATTCAATAAATACAAAAAAAATCGCTGAAGCGGTTTATTAAAATATAAGTTATTAAAAATCCGAGTCATCTATCGCTCGGATTTTTTGGTTTTATATAATCATATGTTTTCTATTCTATGTCATCAGTAATGCTTTTTATGGTAAATATGGAATTTCTTCTGGGTCGTTTTCGTAATATTTTTTAATTATTTCAAATTGTTTATCTGTCAAAAGTAGAGCGGACAAATCATTTCCGGTATATAGTAAAAAGAATTTTTCATCTAAACTTTTTGTTTTTAGAATTTCATTTACTTTACTAAAGAAATTACGAGGAGCAGAATCTAAAAACGTTTTATTATCAAGTTGTTCTTTTGTGTAAAGATTTATTTTCTCTTCATTAATAATTATGTCATTAGTTTTCTCATAATCACTTGCCGTTTTTACTATTAAGTTCATATTTCTTTTCTCCAAAATTTTGTTTAATTGCGGAAGAAAAAAATCAAAATTGAATTCAGAAAGTTCTTCTGCATCAATTTGAACAAACTTGTTATTTTCATCATCATAAATATTGAATGAATTTATTAGTTCAATTTTTAGAAAATCAATTTTTTCTACATTAGCAAATATTAGGAAATTGTTTTCAATTAATTCCTCTCCGTACTTTTTATTATCTATTGTTTCTTTCATATTATCTCCCACTTCTACATTCGTCTTTTTATCAACTTGAGAGCAAGCAAAACTAAAAAATGAGAAAACAAATAATGTTACAAATTTCATTGTGAAAGATTTATTATAGGTCATTGTAATACACATAACAGAATAAAGTATTGAAAATTATGAGTGAATTAAATCAAGAAATTCAATAATTTTTCAACAACTCTAAATTAAATAAAAAAACAATATAAAACTCTATTCACAAAAAATCCGAACAAATGTTCGGATTTAATTATACGATTATAGTTTTTTTTCGAGCTGATTTTTCATTCGATACATAAGGTAAATAATTAGAGACAATAGAAATGAAAAGATAAAATATCGAATTGCTAATCCATTTTGACTATCAACTTTACCTGTGTTTGAGATAATAAAACTTGTAAGCGAAGTAATAATATACGTCATTCCTCCCATCAAACCACCAGCAACACCAGCATTTTTAGGAAAAGCCATCATATTTGAAGTAAAGAATGATGTGAATAAAATTCCTGAACAAATATGAATGAAAAAAGCAAAGAATAATAAAACAAATAGATTTTGAACAAAGAAACCTGTGATAATCAAAAGTGAAATCAAAATTAATTGTATAATAATAGTTAAAACTATACTTTCATTAAAATCAAGATGCATTCTTTTTTTTCCTACAAATCCGCCAATCATCCACGAAAAACCTAAAATTAAAGTTGAATAACCAATCACAACAGAATTAAAATGGTAAGTATTTTCAATTAAAAATGGACCAATAATATTGAAAATCATCACAATAGAATAAGCAACAGCTTGTATCATAATACCGACTATAAATAACTGATTTTTAAGCATCATTCTATACGTATCGATGACGTTTTTAAAATTTAATTTAGTTTTTTCAGTAATACTTTCTCCACTTAAAATCAATTCAAAAATTAAAATTAAAGCTGCATAAATTGCTAAAAAATAGAAATTTGCATGCCAATTAAACAATTTTTCTAAATATCCACCTAAAAACGGTGCTAAAATAGGTCCACATGACCAAACAATAGTAAAATAACCTAAATAATGTTTAGCCTTTTCCGGTGTATGAATATCGATAAAAAGTGCTCTGGTCGCAATGACAATAACCGCAACTGAAATTCCTTGAATAACACGCAGCAAACAAATCAACAAAATACTATCTGTACTCGCGATAACCAAACTTGTGATTAATACGACAAATAATGCTACAATTTTTGGATAATATCGTCCAATTGCATCCAAAATACTTCCAATAAACAATTGGGATAAACCGTAACTCAATAAAAAACAAGTCAAAGTTAATTGAATACTACTTTCTGGAACCATCAACGATTTTGCCATCGACGGAAATGACGGCAAATAGATATCTGTTACAAATCCCGAAATTGGAATCGAAAAGAAACCAAGTATACTTACAATTTTTTTTCTTTTTTCTGATGCTTCTCTCAACATAAATCATTTTTTACCATGCAAAAGTAAAATGAATGTGAAATTGAGGAATTAAAAAAGACAAATAAAAAATTACAAAAATCAAATAAATTAATTTTCTTGTTTAAATTTTAATGGAGAAGTTAAAGTATGTTTTTTAAAAAAATTATTAAAATGTGCTGGTTCTTCAAAACCTAATGTGTAACCAACTTGCGCAATATCCCAATCAGTATACAACAGCAAATTTTTGGCTTCTTCAACAATTTTCTGTTTAATAATCTGTGTCGTTGTTTGTTTAGTCACAGATTTCACCGATGAATTGAGATGATTTACATGAATATTTAATTTCGTTGCAAAATCAGCTGGTGTTTTCAAAATAAGTGGATGAGCAGGCGAATCGAGCGGAAATTGTTTGTTTAATAATTCATCAAACTTCTTATACAATCTCACATTTGAAGGCAATTCAACCGCATGTATTTCATCAACTTTTTGTTCTAAAACATAATGAAAAATAGCAGATAAATGATTACGAATACTAAAATATCTCAATTGATAATTGGATTGATTAAGACGATACATTTCCTGAAAATAAGACAAAATCAAAGGTAATTGTTCTTCCGAAATCTCAATGAAAGGAGAACTCCAATCTTTAAACAAAGATGTTTTTTTGAAGACATCAAACTCTTTATTTTCAGAAAAAAATTGTTGATTGAACAAACAAAAATAACCTTCTTGTAAACTTGATTTACATTCCCAAGTGTAAGAAATATGAGGAGATGGAAGAAAATAAAACCGGCTTAGAAATATACCGTTCATTATTTCCATATTTAAAAATTCCTTCACCAATCAACAGACTTATTTTGTAATAATCTCGTCGACTATATGGACTTTTAAAACTACAATATTTGCGCAAAGAAATATTAAAATGCGCTTTATCGTGTTCAAAATTAGCAGAATTCATCAATTCGGCTTGTTCTAAACTAATTTTATTGTAATAATCTGCAATAGTTTCTAATTCTTGGCTCATCTCTATTCTTACAAAATTCAAATAAACAACATTTTAAAATAATTATATGTTAAAATCTATATTAATCATAAATACTATTCATTGTGCATTTTGATAATTTTA